>NZ_JAQQPS010000042.1:0-20522 GCF_036688685.1 Massilia sp. S19_KUP03_FR1
GGCGCGTTAAGTCCTTGAATGTAAACGTGTTTTCATGCCGGCCGGACGACGGTGCGGACTTGTGTATAACGAGGTGCCCTTAACCCGGTTTTCCGTTCCGTTGCACCTGGAACCCCTAGTAGCTGCGCTTTTGTATGGTCTTTTTCGGACTAACAGCAGTGCGCGGCAGAGCCTGAAAATTATTAAGGCCGGCATCGAAGTGACTGTTCATTTAATAAAGAAAGCCATGGTGGTGAACGGTTATCCTTCTGGGGTATGGAGCACAGCTGGCACAGATTAGGGACGAGCCGCTGTGCCGGCGGGCTGCGATTGCACACTTGACTATCCAGAGTAGGAAGTCACCGCAGCTTGGTGACCACAATGAACTATGCGATCCGGTTATTGAGGGGTTGCCGTAACTTGCCACTCTTTAAATTGATCCAAGTAAAAAACTTTTTCTTTGTTTAGAATGGCATCACCTAAAGCTCGATAGAGAGCAGTCCGCTCCGCTGCAATCTTTGGTAATACGGCACCGAACAGTGCGGTAAAATCCCAACTTCCTCTCTCGTAACCATGCTGCAAAAGTATTTTTAAACGTGCCATGCTAGGCTGTACGTCACTAGCATTGAGTTCTGCATTGAGGCAGAGATAGAGCAAGGCTTCAGCATGGGACTGACTTGGCTGCTCGTCGATATTTAGTAAGACTTTTTCACAATACGATCGAGCATTTTCCCAATCACTATTTTTTCCATAAGTTAGTAAAAATGCGGCGAAGTTCGCATATATATTGATATCGTTAGGATCGAGCTCAAGCGCCTTCTTGTACATGGCATTAGCAGCCTCGTAGTCCTTGCGTTGATCCGCGAGGAAATTCGCATAGTTGCCTGTATTGCCGGCATGGGTCGGATCAAGCTCAAGAGACTTCTTATACATGACATCAGCAGCCTCGTAGTCCTTGGCTTGATCAGCGAGGAAGTTCGCATAGTTGCCGGTATGGACGGCATGGGTCGGATCAAGCTCAAGCGACTTCTTATACATGACATCAGCAGCCTCGTAGTCCTTGGCTTGATCAGCGAGGAAGTTCGCATAGTTGCCGGTATTACCGGCGTGGGTCGGATCGAGCTCAAGCGCCTTCTTGTACATGGCCTCCGTAGCCTCGTCCTTGCCCTGCTTCTCGAGGAGGATGGCATAGTTGCCGGTATGGTCAGCATGGGTCGGATCGAGCTCAAGCGTCTTCTTGTACATGGCCTCAGCAGCTTCTTCCTTGCCCTGCTTCGCAAGGAAGTTTGCATAGTTGCCGGTATTACCGGCGTGGGTCGGATCGAGCTCAAGCGCCTTCTTGTACATAGCCTCAGCAGCCTCGTAGTCCTTGCGTTGATAAGCGAGGAAGTTTGCATAGTTGCCGGTATTACCGGCGTGGGTCGGATCGAGCTCAAGCGCCTTCTTGTACATGGCATTAGCAGCCTCGTAGTCCTTGCGTTGATCCGCGAGGAAATTCGCATAGTTGCCGAAATGACTGGCATGAGTCGGCTCGAGCTCAAGCGCCTTCTTGTACATGGCCTCAGCAGCCTCGTAGTCCTTGCGTTTATCCGCAAGAAAGTTCGCATAGTTTCCAGTAATGCCGGCATGAGTCGGATCGAGCTTAAGCGCCTCCTTATACATAGCATCGGCAGCCTCATAGTCCTTGCGCTGGAAGAGCAAGAACTTCGCATAGCTAGCGAAGTGCATAGCACTTTCGCTATGGGTCAAGTGAATAGTCTGGTCTATATTTATCCTACGCTGATGAAGACGCTCTGCTAAATCAATATTATTATTTTCCAAAAAATCTAGAAAAATATCTGCGGCGTAATAGTCTTTATTTATTCTTATATAATCTATGATTAACTCTAATAATTTAATTCCATTGGAATCATTTATTAGTTCGGAAAAAGAAAATTCCCTTCCGTCAATGTCATTTGATTTTTTGTCTTTTCTTAATAATTTCGGATTTATTAAGAAAAAAACTATCATTGATAGGGCGGAATCTTTGTTTGGGAGGCGAATTAAATAATTAGCATTATACAGAGCGCTAGAATAGTTATTTTTTGCAATATCATCTTTAATTTTTCTTTGCAAGCTTAAAGCATCATGGCCGAGCTCTCTTAAAATTTTACTTTCAATAGCACAGTAAGCTTCAAATAAATGGCCTCGACGCCTCCGAAAAATATGTGGCTCTTCCGTTAAAGAAAGTTGTGGGTGATATGGAATTTGTAATTCCAGATTTATTTCAGATCCCCATGCTTTTTCAAAAGATAATTTTGCTTGCGCCTCCCGTGCTTCTACAAGCTTATCCTCGCCGTTGGGTACAGGACTAAGAATGATCTGAAATTTAGCTTTTGAAGAAGTTGCAATTTTTAATGATTTTAGAAACTCGCTAGTACCTTCTACATTTTGTAAATTTAACCCACTTAATATAATTAAATGGTCAGCAAGGTCACGGGTGCAAATACCTGCTTCATCAGAAAAACCAGTGCGGCTGTCAATCAGTACATAGTCATATAGATTGGAGTTTGCAAATGTATTTTTGAGGACACGAATTAAAGGTTCACCTACACCATCTTGATAAAGACCACGCAGGTTCAAGTCATCAAAACGTTTAGCATAATCACGGTCTAATTTTCCAGCCGGCATAATATCTAGTACACCATCCTGAAACTCTCTATCCTCTTGTGGAAGAGTGTAAGATTTGGTATATTTTTTTACGATATCAGCCGGCTGCAATAAAAATAAGTCAGCCTCAGTGCCCTTTTCTTTGGCATCTAACATAAGGT
The DNA here is from genome assembly GCF_036688685.1 of Massilia sp. S19_KUP03_FR1. NCBI lineage: Bacteria > Pseudomonadati > Pseudomonadota > Betaproteobacteria > Burkholderiales > Oxalobacteraceae > Massilia > Massilia sp. S19_KUP03_FR1. Next base: position 2,790 of record NZ_JAQQPS010000042.1, read on the forward strand.
CGACAAAACCGAGACCAGTCGAGAAACTTTGTGTTTGGGAAAATTCTAACGAAGCTGTGTGGTCTTCCGTCAAAGAGAGCGGAGTAAGGTAAGACAGTCCAGGCGCCTCCAAATCTAAATCCATTACCAATACACGTAAACCCCGTCCGGCCATAATGGCAGCCGTATTTATCAGTGCCATGCTACGGCCAACACCACCTTTGAACGAAAAAAAAGTTATAAAGGACGCTTTGATAGGATTTTTCGTCATGTTTTATTCCGCTAGCGATTCGTAAGGAGTACAAATTTTTGTCGTTAGTGTTTTTGGTGGTGAATCTTCACCAAGAGATTTTAATAATGCTTCGTTAAGGCTGTTTAATGAGGGAGAAGGTGTGTCAATTGACCTTAACCATAACCGTATAGGCGCAGAAAATAGTGGTTTTAAATTTTTTAATATAGAAGTAATTTCTTTAATAAAGTCAGTTCGATCAGAGCCACGTAATTCATCAAGCGCTAACTCTAAATTCAATGCACTTATTTGTCCAATATTTTCGTTATTTGGCATTGATGGAAGTAGTTTTATTGCATGCATTGGATTGATCTCTAGAAACCCAGAAAGTACCATGCCGGAATAATTTTCTTTATCCGTTTGCAGAATATTGTCCCAAAATTCAATTGATTGAGGCGGTGATGCATCAAGTAGTGCTGCTAGCACTCCTTGACGAATTTCAATGTCAATATTTGATTCATGTAAAAATTTTTCTGTGAATAACAAAAGTAACGGAACTATCTCGGGATCTTTATGAGCAGATGCAAGAAATAAGAGTTCTTGCAAATATTTTTTATCACCTGATCCCGTTTTGCAGAATTCTCTTAATAAGTCGATGCACGATTTCCATATAGATAAGCGCGTCGTTGCCTTTAATGTCAGTGTAAGACGCAAAATACCAAGGTGGTTGGGTTCATCTATTGTTAGTCGTGGTAGCGTTTCTTTTCCATCTAGCGCACGCCTGAGCCAATTACTAATTTCTTCGTGTTTCAATAGATCAATAGACATTATCATGGTTAATGCGCTCAGAAAGCGTTCCTTAAACGTGAACGACGAGGTAGGGAAGTTTCAAACCAGAGCTGGTCGTCGTCGGCATGACTATTTCTGGTTGCGGCATGAAATTTTCTGTATTCGGTTGTAATGGTTCTGTCATGCCCCATGCGTGAGCGGGGTTGGAATGGGGACGGAAAAATGAATAGTCGCAAGCATCGGCAACGGTTGGACGGTGCAGGGGCGGTGTGCCAGATGTTGCATGATCCCATACAAGTAAGATCAATGGTTCGTTGTTGTTTAACATTAACCCTAAGCCAAGAGCACCGCAGAGCCCTGCACGTTTTTTTGGAAGCTTATCGAATGGATTTTGTTTGTTATTAGAAAGGTCAAATGTAGCCCAAATTAGATATTCTCCTAACAGTGCTGTACGTAGCAATGGTTCAAAGTTAGGAACACTATGCGAGCCTGAATATTTGAGAAGTAATTTTTTGATGCGATCGGGTGTCATGCCTGCCGCCAACGCCCCTGCAGTGTTTGAAATGCTGAACACATGTGCATCAAAACCCTTCACTCTCCCTAATGTACTTGGCTCAAGCGTGGAGGAGAGTCGTGGTCCTTTAAATTGATGTAATCGACAAGCCGTCTGCCAAGCATTATCTGGCAAATTACCGTGCTGAAGTTGTATTGCAAAAGATTCTAGTAAACTTGAAAAATCCGCAGTTGAGAGAGCCGTCTCTGCCTCGACATTTTTTTTAATTTGGCCAGGATTTTGTTGTGCGTATAGGTTTTCGAGGGCGCTTGCGATCAGTGGCTGAATTGTTGGATCAATATTGGAAAAAGTTGATTGGTAGCAGACAGAAGACATGGGTAAGTGGATACTCGTCAATAGGAAAGGATGGCGGCGTCTGGTCTTATAAGTAGTGAGTATCAATGATCTATCTTTTTTAGTCAAATAACAATCACAGAAAAGTTTGCAAAATGTAATTTTTGATGACAATTTAACAAATAAATATTCCTGTAGTCATCTACGGACGTGCTGGGGATCCTGAGCAACTTGACTATCACACATCATCTTGACAGCGACCTGTGGATTTTTAATCACTGCAATATAAATTTACCCCGGATTAGCCACTATTTTGCCGGTAAGAAAAATTTCCAAGCAAGTAATTTGACACAACATTTGGGTTGCGCATAGGCTCAGCTCGCAGTGAATTTTTTTACATCAAAAAATTGTATGGTGAGAGCCGTTTTGAGGGTTCGGATCTCATCCCTTCCTAACGCGCCTTGTATATGCGTCTTTATTAAGACTCCATCTGCAGAACGCTTTAAAGGCTTACTCTACTATTGATAAAATAGGTTATCAACAGTAGAGTTCAAGTTCAGCGCGTATAGAGCAGAAACACCCATGTCAGACGATTTTCGGTACGCCCAGCGCCTGGCAAAAATCTTTCTGCGGCAGGCGCATGATCCAGGAAGCCGAAGGATGAGGCTGGCGGTCGAAGCGCTCGACGCCAAGCACTTTCTGGCTGCCAAAGGAAAGAATGGCGGCGCGCCACCGGCAGGCTGAATTCCGCCAGCAGATTCATGCACAGCCACTCGTTTTTCACTTTCGCACTCAGGTCGGCCTTGCGATGACTGACCAGTCCCAGGGGCAGCTTGAGAATGTGGGTGGTTGGCGTCGAGCCGTGCGTCCGCATCCGGCCGCCGTTATGCCATAACAGGGCAGTCTCTTCCTGTGCGCCCGCCAGCGAGATGGGCAGATCGTCGGAGTCCATCCCGCTCCTGGCGGCAGTGGCTGCGTCAGTCCGATCAAGTACCGCTCGACGTCTTCTTCAAGCATCGGTGTACCTTCTATACGATTGACGTCGGTCGGCGACTCATCTTCCTTGAGCAGTTGCACGGCGCCGACACAATCCCTGCCAATCTCCTGGAGTAAATCGAAGGCATCGATTGACCCCAGCTTGTAGTGCGAGGCCATGCGCTTGCGTATCGGTTCGCTGTCTGGCAGCAGGTTGTCGAAGTAGTCGCGCACGACGTCGCCCCGCAGCGGGATGTCTCCGGTGTACGGCAAGGACAGCGATAGCGGCCTGCCCACCGCGGACTCGCGCCACGCCCGGTCGTACAGAAACTGGCTGTCGCCGCGGGCCGGGATTGTCCACGTACCGACCCGCTCATCGTTACTCCATACCGACAGCGACCGCGCGTGCGATGGGCGTCCCATGGCTACCACTCCGGGGGGGCGGCAGTCTCATCGCCGTTGCTGTCAACGGCAGCGCCCTGCTTCGGCTGAACCAGCACTTCGTGGTGCAAGGCAGCGAGCAGCGCCAGCAACTGCTCCACGCTGATCGATCCCGGATCGAGTTCCATGGCGGAGACGCGGCTCTGGCTGATGCCGAGGCACTGTGCCAGTGCCGTCTGCGACAGGCCGGCGCTTTTGCGCGCGGACTGCAACAGTGGCCCCAGTTGCTTCGAAAGGGAAAGGATCTGCTTCACGGCATTTTTTCGATTTACCTGTATGGAGAGTATTTTCAGATTATTTGTATTACGGGTATTCGTCAATTACCTGTTTTACTGGTAATCCGTCACCGACGCGACGGAGGCGACGACGAGCAGTATTTCGTTGAGCACAAAGTGCGAATAAGAAAGAGTGAAGTAGGACGATCGCGCAGCGGTAGGCCCACTTCACCTATCTTGCCCCGCACTTTGCTTCGTTTTTGTCCACGACTGTAGTCCGACTGGACTTCGGAAACATCCTTGAAACTGCCCAAACAAGCGCATGAAACTGTTCGGAACCGCGTGGTGTCCAACCACTGTCGACCTGGCGTTCAAACGGTGTGACGCCAGGAGTAAATGTTCTGGGAGAATCATCATGGGAAGCAATTACGTTGACGACCTCGAAGCTTGGGTCAAAGCAAAAGCCATCAAGAAGCCGGACGCAAACTTGGCCGCATTTCTCGTCGTACGCGACATGGTAAAAGCGCGCCTGGATGAAGGTTATTCAGCAACGATCATCCACGGTTTTTTGCGTGCCGGTCAGCACATCGATATCTGCTACGACACGTTTTTGAAGTATGTGCATCGATATGTGCAGCCTCCACGCAAAGGACCAAAGGCAAGGGGCAAAACTACGCGGACGGTTGGCCATGCACCGGGTGCGGGCATTGCAGGCACAGGCAAACGCGACAGTTCCTCCGGCATTGTGGGATTTACTTTCAACCCGAATCCAAAACGCGAGGACTTGATTTGATTATGATTGGGGTGAATCGACATCAGCCGACGCCTGGCCGAGCCCGATGCGTCGAGTGATGCACGCGGTCTCCATGTCTGAACTGGCGAAGTTATCGCGGCAATTTGGCCTAAGCCTGCTGCATTCAAACGACATCGAAGATGGTCTGGGGCACGGCGGTCGTCCCTTATTTCTTCATGCAGGCGGTGCAGCCGTTGCCCCTACTGATCGGAAGGCCTGGGAAGGTCGATATTCTCGACGCCATGTTGTGTATCGCATCTGGCTCGCCAAGGGCCGGGTATTGCGTGCGAGGGAGCCGCCGATAAAATCCAGGTGCCACTGCGTCGCACATGCCGCGGCGAGTGACACCTAAAAGACAGCCATACCGACTGACGCACGCCATTTTTCAACGTTGTCAACGAGTGACTTTAGAATGTCGAAGTGATCGACCAAGGCCACTAGCCGCCAGGGGATGCCATTGGCCCATCGCGACGAGTCGTTTCACTTCCGCCCTGTAGGCACGGGCTTCCGGCGCATTGTGAGGACGACCTTGATGCCGCATTGAGTTACACCAAAGGCAAGCGGCAACGATGTTGCTGGCTGCATCCGTGCCGTTGTTTTGTCGAGCGACTACATGCTCCGCCGTGCACTGAAGATATTTGGTGAGTAGTTTAGGCAAGCGGTAGTCGCGTGAAAAAACTTCACTGTCATCGTGCCACATCGGGAAACAACAGTAGTAGCAGAGGTGGTTTTGCTGAATGGCGGCGGATTGCCGGAGCTTGCGTAGTTTTGTCGAGTTCATAGGATCACTTGTTTTATCAAGCAAATCCCTGAGGCACGCTAAGCCACACACAGGCGCCGTCGGTTATCCGCACTGGCGATGCACCGACTGAAGTCTGGCGCGGTCAGGATGCTGCGAGTCCTGAGCAACTTAACCGTACCCGACTAGAAAAGAATTGGCAACTGAAATTTCAACGGGCACTGGTCGCGACGATGGGCCGCTGCCGATCGAAAATGCCCGGATCCAACGCATCCCGGCTTTTAGGTCTTGATGGCGACCGGCTTTCGCGCGAAATACATTTCCCACTCAGGTGTATCGATCGAAAGCGTCTCCAATACGCGCTCATCTTCTGCGAGCAGCATCTTCTCGACAAGCTCCCGCTGCGTTACGCCGTAACGGCATGCGAGCCGGGCCATGGCCAATGCCGCTCCCGTGCTGAGCCACATGCTGACTCGCCGCTGTCCATTCCCATCAACGCCCGCTGTATCGCGCCGCGCGCGATAGGCTGCTTGTCTCTCTGCAACTGTCTTGGCCATCGATTCCCCCAATGTGCTGGAAATAAGTATCGTTACAGCGTAACGGGACTTGGGCGGGGACTGTTTGACGTAGATCGTGCGCAGTGGCCGTAGAGCCGGGAGCGGAGGGGCCTCGCGGAGCAGGATTCGGTTGAGCACCGCAGGTGCGAATAAGCAAAAGTGAAGAGAGCTATCTGGCGGCGCCAGTTAGCTAACTTCACCTATCTTGCCCCGCTCCTCCGACTGGTTTTTAGCACGGTTCAATCAAGGTTGGATCAGGTTTGGATGCAGGTTTCATTAAGTCAGATTGTGACGCCATGAAGCAAAGATCTAACAATGTTATCTACACCTTCGCGTCACGTATCATTCGGGACTTCAAGCGCGCTCCCAGCGCTCGTCTCGTGTACTGGGCTAGCAACCCCTTGGCCGACCACCGAAAGCACCGTGGCGGCCCCAATTTCGCGCCCGCATAGGCTTGTTAGCGCCTGGACGATCATCTGAAAGATACAGCGAGGGGATAGTTGCGGTGCGCGCCATGGAGCCTTTCAGCGTCCCCTCGCTTTGCTGATGGCATCCACCTGTTTCGCGCAGTACTCGGCCCACGCCTGCATCAGCGGAACCCGCTTGTCGAACAGATCGCCGCGCCGGTACGCCGCTTCGACTTTGCTGGGCAGACTGTGGGCCAGCGCGTGCTCGCACACCTCGCGCGCAAATGCGTTGCCGACCGCCTCGGCGCACCAGTCGCGAAAGGTCGAACGAAAGCCGTGCACCGTGATGTCGCCGCGACCCATGCGCCGCAGGACCGCGGTCAGGCTCATGTCGGACAGGATGCTGTCCTTGTCGCGGCCCGGGAAGACGAAAGCACCGTCGTGCGGCATCTGCTCCAACACCGCCATCGCCTGCATCGACAAGGGAACGCGATGTTCCTTCCCCGCCTTCATGCGCGCGGCCGGCACGATCCAGACCTTCTCGGCCAGATCGATCTCAGTCCACGCTGCACCGCGGACTTCGCCGGAGCGGCAGGCGGTGAGAATGGCAAATTCCACCGCGCGCGCGGCCACGCCTTCACGCGCGCGCAGGTCTTGCATGAAGGCCGCGACCTCGCGCCACGGCAAGGCGGGGAAATTCACGACCGGCGCGATCTTGTTCGGATCGGCCAGCAGATTTTCAAGGTGGCCCCGCCAGCGCGCCGGATTGTCACCGCTGCGGTACTTGCTAACGGTGGCCCAATCGAGAATGCACTCGATGCGGCCACGCAGGCGCACCGCCGTCTCGGTCTTGACGTTCCAGATTGGCCGCAGCACTTTCACCACCAGGTCGGTGTCGACATCGGACACCGGCAGCGCGCCGAAGACCGGGGACGCGTAATTGGCAAGCGTCGATTCCCACTGCGCGATGTGCTTCGAGTTCTTCCAGCCGGCGCGGTGCGCGCTGATGTAGGCGGCCGCACACTGGTCGAAGGTTTTGAGGCGCGATTTGCGCAGCGCGTCGGACGTACGGGCGGCGTTGCGCGCGATGATCGGATCCTTGCCTTCGCTTAGCAGCAGGCGGCACTGGCGTGCGCGCTCGCGCGCGATGCCCAGGCTAACGGCGTTCAGGCCACCCAAGCCCATTTCGCGGCGCTTGCCGGCGAGCGTGAAGCGAAACACCCAGCTCTTCGATCCGCCGTTGGAAATTTGCAGCCATAAACCGTCGCCATCGCCGTAATATCCAGGCGAACTCAGGTTCTCGACGAGTTTGGCGGAGAGCTTTCTGACGTGGCGTCCCATATGATCCTACCCATGTTTCTACCCATGCTATTGGCGTGGACAGTGCTGGACATTGTGGGACGTCCGCGGACGCTAAATTTTGATTTTTCCCTATGAAGATGCGAAAAAAAAGCTCCCGGTGAGGGGAGCTTATTGATGTGTTCTGGCGGAAGCGGTGAGATTCGAACTCACGAACGGCTCACACCGTCGGCAGTTTTCAAGACTGCTGCCTTCAACCACTCGGCCACGCTTCCTGAAGTTGCACATTATACCTAAACCAAGCTATTCCACCAGCAACCAATTCTCGCGCAAGCCCTTCTCGAAGTCGCACGCCGACAACGGCCGCGAATACAAATACCCCTGCACCTCGTCACACCCCGACGCGCGCAGGAACGCCAGCTGCTCGACCGTCTCCACCCCTTCGGCGATGACTCGATGCCCGAGTTGCCGCCCAATCGAAATGATCGCGCTGGCAATCGCGCAGTCGGACGCATCACCCGGAATACCCATCGTGAACGACTTATCGATTTTCAAGGTGTCGATCGGGAAGCGCTTCAGGTACGACAGACTGGAATAACCCGTGCCGAAATCGTCCAGCGACAAGGCCACACCGAGGTCGTTGATCCGGTCCATGATCCCGATCACCCGCTCGATGTCATGCATCAGCGTGCTCTCCGTGATTTCCAGCTCCAGCCACGCAGGGTCCAGCGAATAGCGCGCCAGCGTGCTGGCCACGCGGTTCGGCAAACCTGCCGTGAACTCGCGCGCCGACACGTTCACGGCCAGGCGGAACGGCGCCATCCCGGCATGCTGCCACACGGCCGCCTGGGCACACGCAGCTTCCAGCACCCACTCGCCCACCTGCACGATCAGGCCCGTCGTTTCGGCCAGCGGGATGAATTCGACAGGCGCAATCATGCCGCGCACCGGGTGAATCCAGCGCACCAGCGCCTCGGCGCCAACCAGCTGGTTGGTCGCGATGGCGAATTTTGGCTGGAAGTACAACGTCAGCTCGCCATGGCCCAGCGCGTGGCGCAGGCCCGACTCGATGCGCATGCGTTCCTGCATGCCCTGGTTCATGTCCAGGCTGTAGAAGGCAACGCTGTCGTCCGGGTTGGCATGGTCCTGCTTGGCGCGCTCGCTGGCGATGTCGGCGTGGCGCAGCAGCGTTTCGGCATCGGTGCCATCGGCGGGGTAGACGCTGATGCCGACCGAGGCGCCCACGCGCAGATCGTATCCCTGCACCTTGAAGGGCGGCAGCAAGGCCGCCTGCAGTTTCTGGGCCACGGTGGTCGCTTCGAAGTGCTGGCGGATCTCAAACAGGCCGACCGCGAATTCGTCGCCGGACAGACGCGCCACCAGATCTTCGTCGCGCAGCGTGGTGCGGAAGCGCTGGGACACCTGGCGCAGCAGTTCGTCGCCCACGCTGCGGCCCAGCGTGTCGTTGATCAGTTTAAAACGGTTCAGGTCGACGAACAGCACGCAACCGGCAGCCTCGTTGCGCTGCGCGACCATCAGGGCCTGGTCGACCAGACGCGCGAACAGGGTGCGGTTCGGCATGCCGGTCAGCGCGTCGTAATAGGCCAGGTGGTGCAGGCGGTCTTCGGCTTGCTTGCGCTCGGTGATGTCGGTCAGATAGGCGATCAGGCCGACCGGGCGGCCTTCCAGGTCGCACAGCGTCGACAACGACAGGCTGGCCCAGAAAATGGCGCCGGACTTTTTGCGGCGCCGCACTTCCATCAGGCGGCCGCCCTCTTCCGCGAACAGATCGCGCTCGCTCAAATCGTCGTCGGCGTACAGGAACAGGATGCTGCGACCGATGGCCTCGAGCGCCGTGTAGCCGAACAGGTCCTCGGCGCCGCGGTTCCAGCTGGTGATGTAACCCAGCTTGTCCATCGTGAGCACCGACTCGTGGATCTGGTCGAGGATTTGCGACTGGTGCGCCAGCTTCGCTTCCACCTGCACGTAAGCATGGGTGGAGCGCTGGGCCAGCGATTGCATCTGCATCAGGCTGGCGATCAGCGTCGCCAGACTGGCCAGCGCGCGCTGGCCCGCCTCGTCAACCGTGGCCGCGCTGGTGAATTCGAAATACCCATACTGGACGCCGTCGGTCTCCACCGCGTAGTGCCAGGCGCCCGGCTGCCCCGCGCGCGGGCGCGCACCCGCATCCGCGCGCCCGGCCACAAACCGCGCTTGCGGACTGGCGGTCAGCTGGGAGGCGATGCGGCCCAGTTCCGCGGCCAGCACGGCGCCGCGCAGGCGCAGCACGGCGTCGCAGGCGGCGCTGCTGGCAGTGGCCAGGTCGGGAACGCTGGCCAGCACGCGCGGCGGCGTCAGGACTTCAAACATTGCGGCTCACCTGGATCGCCCAGTGGTACGCATGCAGCTGGCTGCGCCACCATTCGTCGGGACCGATGGCCGTGGTCTCCAGCGAGGTCGGGCTGATTTCGACGAAGTGCAGCAAGCGCCCCAGGCGGCCGGCGCGGTGCAGCAAGGCTTCACAGACATCCTCCGGCAGCGGCAGGCTGCGCACCACGTCGGCCATTGGCAACGCGAACAGGCGATCGAGCAGCGAAAACACACCGGTCATGAACGCGATGTCTTGCGCATCGCGGTCACCACCCGCGTTCTTGCACAGCATTTCGAGCTGGGCGCCGCGCTGGGCCGCCATCGGCAGCAGCAAATTCGGCGCCGCATCCGGATCGGGCCGCGCATACAGCAGCAGTTGCAGCCAGCGCTGCATCTGGCGCCGGCCCAGCATCCCGATGGCCTGGTTGAAGCTGGTGATGGGTGTCGAGAGTGCGAACGCGGCCGAGTTGACCAGTTTCAACAGGTGGAAACACAGCGCCGGATCCTGCTTGAGCAAGGCTTCCAGCTCCCAGGTGTCGGCGTCGCGCCCCAGCAGGCCCAGCAGCGCCAGCAGGCGCCGGCGCGAGCTGCCGTCATCGACCTCCTCGCTCGGCTGCGGAAACATCGGATAGTCACCGCTGAACCAGGTGAAGCCGGCCGCAGCGCACTGTGCCTGGCGCAGGCCGGTTCCGACGAAACGCGCCAGGTGCGGCGCGAACAGGGCTGGCAAACTGCCCGGGGCGGGAGCGGCAGCACTGCAATCGGTACTCACCGAGCGGATCCGCGCTGGCGCCGCCACGCCGGCCGGCAGCGCGCCGTCGAGCATGATGCGGTAACCCAAAGCGTGCAGCATGGTCAGGCGCGCCAGCTCGCCTTCGCCGGCCAGCGCCGCTGCCGCGATCGACAGCACCACCCGCTCGGTGGGCAGCTTTTCCAGCAAGGCCGGCGACAGCACCGCGCAAGAATCGAGCAACAGCACGCAGTCGAGCGGAGCGATGGCGGTGAGAACCTCGGCGTCAGCGAAGACGGTACGCAATGCCGTCTCCGCCGGACCGGGCGAGTGCACGCGCATGGTGAGGGCCACCCAGTCATTGCGCGCATCAGCGACAAAGTGGAGGTCTACCAATGGAAAGTGGGTGCTATCCGCAGACATCGGATTTCTTATTGAAGAGGTAGAACCAAGATACTAATTGAGCAAGTAACTACAAGCAAGTAAATTTGTTGCCATAAGGACACATTCGGCCGGAATTGTTGCACAAGTGTGTCATCGGCGACACAATCTATGTGAAATTACATCGGCTTATGCATTTCGGCTTATATCGACACCAAGGCACCAGGCACCGGGGCCACGCGGCGGGCAAGCGTGCGCCGGCGATTATGCCTCGTTATCGAACTGCGCATGTTGCACCGCGAACCGGATCAACTCTGCCTGCCCTTCGATTCCCAGCTTGCGCTTGATGTTCAGCCGGTGCGTCTCCACCGTCCGTACCGACAGCTCCATGGTGCGCGCGATTTGCTTGTTGGAGTTCCCGGCCGCAATGCCACGCATGACTTCCTGCTCGCGCGTGGTCAGGCCGTGGTCGTCGACGGCGCCGCTGAACGGCTTGGCCAGCCGCTGCGCCAGCGCGGCGCTGTAATAGATGCCGCCGGCCATCACGGTGTCGATCGCCATCACGATATCTTTGCCGGGCGCATCTTTCAGCACGTAGCCGCGCGCGCCGGCGGCCATGGCTTGGGTGACGTACTCCAGCTTGTCGTGCATCGACAGCACCAGCACCGCCACGTCCGGACAACGCGCATGCAGCTGGCCAGTTGCTTCCAGGCCGCTGCCACCGGGCATGTTTATGTCCATCAGGACCAGGTCGATCCCGCCGGCTTGCACGCGCGCCAGCGCTTCGCTGCCATTGGTCGCTTCGGCCACCACGCGGAAATGCGGCGCCGTTTCCAGGCGGGCGCGCAGGCCATCGCGTACCAGGGGGTGGTCGTCCACCAGCATGATGTGGACATGCGGCACAGGCACGACGTTCGGAATATCGCTCATGCGGTTTTCTCCAGGGTGACGCAGGCGCGCAAGGTGGTGCCGGCGACGGTCGACACGATCTCCATCGTGCCACCGATGGCGTCCATCCGTTCGCTCATATTGCGCAGCCCGATGCCGCGCTGGGGGTGCAAGGCCATGTCCTCGGCGTCGAAGCCGACGCCATTGTCGCTGATCGTCAGCGCCAGCACAGGGCCGCGCTGGGACAGCAGCATGCTGGTGCGGCTGGCGCTGGCGTGGCGCGCGCTGTTGGCCAGGCCCTCCTGGGCGACGCGGAACAGGACCGTGGCCAGCGTCACCGGCAAGTGCTCATCGACGCCGTCGGCGCTGAACTGCACGCCGCTGCCGCTCTCCCCGGCCAGGTGCGCCAGCGCCGCCGCCAGGCCCAGGTCGTCGAGCAAGGCCGGGCGCAGGTCGTGCGAAATGCGCCGCACCTCGCCCAGCACGCTGGTGATGGCCGCGGCGCTGCGCTCGACCGCGAGCACACCGGCTTCTCTCTGCTGCGGCTCACCCACCAGGCGGATGGCCGCCGCTTCCAGCTGGAACTTGATCGACACCAGAGACTGGCTGATGCCGTCGTGCAGGTCGCGCGACAGGCGTGCGCGTTCCTGCTCCTGCGAATCGACCACGCGCTGGGCCAGCACCTTCAGTTTCGCATCGGCCACGCGCGAATCGCGGATGTTCAGCGCCAGCCCGATGGTCGCCACGGTGGCGGCCGAAAAAATCGCCAGTACGGCAATCCACCAGAGTGTGTCTTCGATATTGCGCGACTGCTGGACGGTGACCTTGGCCAGTGCGGCGTCGACGTCGTCGAGGTAAATGCCGGTGCCCAGCATCCAGCCCCACTGGTTGATCGGCACCACGTAGCCGAGCTTGGGCACCGGCTTGCTGGTCGACGGCTTGACCCAGGTGTAGCGCTCCAGCCCGCCGCCGGCGCGGGCGCGCGCGACCAGCCGCTGGATGGTGGGCACGCCGGCCGCGTCGCGCAGGCGCCACAGGTTGCGCCCGACCAGTTCGGGCTGGCGCGGGTGCATCAAGGTATTGCCCTCCATATCGTAGATAAAGAAATAACCGTCGTCGCCATACGAAAGCTCGGCCAGGATGCGCTTCGCATCGTCCAGCGTGGCCGCATCCTTTTTACCGGAGATCAATTGGCGCGCGATGGCGTGCACGGCCAGCTCGACGTAATGGCGCAGTTCGGCTTCCTTGCTGGCGAGATATGCCGTCTCGATTGTCACGCGCTGCTGCTGCGCCAGCGTCACCGCTTGCTGGCGCACGAACAGCGCAATGGCGCACAAGGCGACGATCAAGGGGGCGACCGCCAGCAGGATGACTTTTTGCCTCAACTTCATACAGTTCCGATTTCTTTTGCAAATGACGCGTGCATGGATTTTACGATTGTTTCCGCTTGAACATGTACTACTTGCTGTTCGGGTTGCAATGATCACCGTACTCAGTAGTAGTACGCAGATGCTGCGTAGTGCTGCGCTTGTGGACCCGATATGGAGCCAACATACTGCCCGCAGCGGGCAGTCAGCGGGCAGCGGGAACCATCCCGTTCCAGGCTGACATGCCTGAAAAAACCAAAAAACACGGAGGAGTCACGCATGAAAAGTAGTCCCAATAAATTCGTCAAGCAACTCGGCTGGGTCGCGCTGGCGCTGTTTGGCGCCGGCTCGATCGGCTACATCGCCTTGAAACGCGGCGAAACCATCAACGCGGTCTGGATCGTCGCCGCGGCGATGTGCGTCTACCTGATCGCTTACCGCTTCTACAGCCTGTTCCTGGCCAACACCGTGGTCGGGCTCGATCCGACGCGCCAGACCCCGGCCTACAAATTCAACGACGGCCTCGACTACGTTCCCACGAATAAATTCGTCCTGTTCGGCCACCATTTTGCGGCCATTGCCGGCGCCGGCCCCCTGGTCGGCCCGGTGCTGGCGGCGCAGATGGGCTACCTGCCCGGCATGCTCTGGATCCTGGCTGGCGTCGTGTTTGCCGGCGCGGTGCAAGATTTCATGGTGCTGTTCCTGTCGATGCGGCGCGATGGCCGCTCGCTGGGCGACCTGATCAAATCGGAAATGGGCGAAATTCCGGGCCTCATCGCCCTGCTCGGCACCTTCATGATCATGGTCATCATCCTCGCGGTGCTGGCCCTGATCGTCGTAAAAGCGCTCACCGGCTCGCCGTGGGGCGCGTTCACCGTGATGGCCACCATCCCGATCGCGCTGTTCATGGGCGTGTATTCGCGCTACATCCGGGTCGGGCGGATTGGCGAGATTTCGCTGATCGGCTTTGTGCTGCTGATGCTGGCCATCGTCGGCGGCCAGATGGTGCACGATTCGCCTACCTGGGGCCCGGCTTTCACGTTCACCGGCACCCAGCTGACGTGGATGTTGATCGGGTATGGCTTTGTAGCGTCAGTGATCCCGGTCTGGCTGCTGCTGGCGCCGCGCGACTATCTTTCGACATTCCTTAAAATCGGCACCATCCTGGCGCTGGCCGTCGGCATCGTTCTGGTTGCACCGCACCTGCGCATGCCGGCCGTCACCCGCTTCATCGACGGCAGTGGCCCGGTCTGGTCGGGCAGCATGTTCCCCTTCCTGTTCATCACCATTGCCTGCGGCGCCGTGTCGGGCTTTCACGCGCTGATCGCCTCTGGCACCACGCCAAAGATGATCGAAAACGAAGAACATGCACGCTTCATCGGTTACGGCGCGATGCTGATGGAATCGTTCGTCGCCATCATGGCGCTGGTGGCCGCGTCCACCATCGACCCGGGCGTCTACTTCGCCATGAACAGCCCGGCCGCGCTGCTCGGCACCACGGCGCAGTCGGCCGCGGCAGCCGTGTCGCAGTGGGGTTTCGTGATCACCCCGGAAACGCTGACGCAGGTGGCCAAAGATGTTGGCGAGCACAGCATCATTTCGCGTGCCGGCGGCGCCCCGACGCTGGCGGTCGGCATGGCGAATATCCTGTCCGGCGTGGTCGGCGGCAAATCGATGATGGCGTTCTGGTACCACTTCGCCATCCTGTTCGAGGCGCTGTTCATCCTCACCGCGGTCGACGCCGGCACCCGCGCCGGGCGCTTCATGCTGCAGGATTTGCTGGGCGCGTTCTCGCCGGCGCTGAAACGCACCGATTCGCTGGTGGCCAACCTGCTGGCCACCGGCCTGTGCGTGGCGGCCTGGGGCTATTTCCTCTACCAGGGCGTGGTTGATCCTTTGGGCGGCATCAACACGCTGTGGCCGCTGTTCGGCATCGCCAACCAGATGCTGGCCGGTATCGCGCTGATTCTCGCCACCGTGGTGCTGTTCAAAATGAAGCGCGCCAAATATGCGTGGATCACCATCGTGCCGACCATCTGGCTGCTGATCTGCACGCTGTACGCTGGCTGGCTGAAAATTTTCGACGCCAATGTGCGGGTCGGTTTCGTGGCCCACGCCAACAAGTTCCAGTCCGCGCTCGACCGGGGTGAATTGCTGGCCCCGGCCAAGGATATGGCGCAAATGCGCCGGATCATTTTCAACGACTACGTGGACGCCAGCATGGCCGGCTTCTTCATGGTGGTGGTGCTGGCGGTGCTGTTCTACGGCGTGCGCACGGCCATGCGCGCCCGTGCCGATAGCCGCCCGAGCTCGCAGGAAACGCCGTTCGTGGCGGCGCCGTTGACCCAGGCGACATAAGCCATGTTTTCCTCGCTCGCACAGGCCGGCCGCTACCTCGGGCAAAGCATGCGCCTGATGGTCGGCTTGCCGGAGTACGACACCTACCTGGCCCACATGGAAAAAACCCATCCGGACCAGGCCCCGATGGATTACGAGGCATTTTTTCGCGAGCGCCAGGAAGCCCGTTACGGCGGGGCCGGCAAGCGCGGCGGGTGTTGTTGACGCCTGCCTGACGGCACTGCTTTAACGAGAAAGGGATGCCGCGGCATCCCTTTTAAATTGTCTAAACGCAATATCAGCATGCGATGTGCACCGTATATTTTTCCTGCGGGAATTATCTGATCCGCACGGTGGGCGGGTTGCGTGTGCGACCGGTCCGTTCCAGACGCCGTCCACGAGGATGTCATGCTGAATCTCGAGCGTTCCAGCCTCAAGCAGAAACTGACCATCATGTCGCTCAAGTCGGCGGCCACCGCACTGCTGGTGGTGTTGGTCGCCTTTGCGGTCACCCTGGTGCGGGATCATCGCAGCGGCGCAGCCAGGCAACTGGCGTCGCTGGCCGGCGTGATCGGCGCGAACAGCGTCAGCGCACTGCAAGCGAACGACCGCGCGCTGGCAAACAATAGCCTCGCCGCCTTGCGCACCAACGCCGACATTGCCCGCGCCGTCCTGTATGACCGGCGCGGCGCGCCGCTGGCGGCATACCGCGCCGGACAGCCTGAGGCGCCGCCCGTGGCTGAACCGGCGCCGCCAGCGCCTGGCAAAGCGAGGGGGAAGCCGCATGCGCGGGCTGCGACACCGGCGCAGCTTGCCACAGCACCGGCGCTCGACGATGCGCCGCTGGCCGGCACCGATGGCGCCGCGCTGGCTGCCGCCAACCTGGAAGGCCAGCCATTCTGGTCGCCCCGCCTGCGCCTGTATCAGGCGGTCGGGCAGGCCGGCGTGCTCATGATCGAGGCAGATCTATCCGCCATGTGGATGGAGGTCGCCCACGGCCTGGTCGTGTTCATGGCCAGCATGGCGGGCGCGCTGCTGGTCGCTGTGCTGCTGGCAGCGCGCGGCCGGCGCAGCATTGCCGCGCCGCTTGGCGCGGTGATCGAGGCGGCGCAGCAAGTGTGTGCCAGCCAGGATTACAGCCTGCGCATCGTGCACCAGGGCCACGACGAACTGGGCACGCTGATCGACAGTTTCAACACCATGCTGGCGCAGATCGAGGCGCGCGGCACGGCGCTGACCGACCACCGTGACGAACTCGAGCACCAAGTCGGGGTGCGCACGGCGCAGCTGCAAAAAGCCAAGAATGCGGCGGAAGCGGCCAGCATTGCCAAAAGCGCGTTCCTGGCCACCATGAGCCATGAAATCCGCACGCCGATGAACGGCGTGCTGGGGATGACCGACATGCTGCTCGGCACGCCGCTGACGGAGACCCAGCGCGACTACACCCGGCTAGTAAAACGTTCGGGCGAGCACCTGTTGGTGATCATCAACGACATCCTCGACTTTTCCAAGATCGAGGCGGGCAAATTATCGGTCGAGTACATCAATTTCAATTTGTGGGATTTGCTGGACGACATCCACACGGTGTACACGCCGCAGGCGCAAGCCAAGCAGATCGGGCTGGACTTCGACATCGCCAACGATATCCCGGTGGCCATCTGCGGCGACCCGAACCGCCTGCGCCAGGTCATCGCCAACCTGCTCGGCAATGCCATCAAGTTCACCGATACCGGACGCATCCTGGCCAGCGTGCGCGTGGCCAGCGAAAGCGCCCAGGCGGTCGAGTTGCGCTTCGAGGTGCACGACACCGGCATCGGCGTGGACCGGGAGGCGCGCAGCCGCATTTTCGAGGCGTTTTCGCAAGCCGACGATTCGACCACCCGCAAGTACGGCGGCACCGGCCTGGGCCTGGCGATTTCCAGGCAGCTGGTCGAGCTGATGGGCGGCCAGATCGGCGTCGACAACGCCCTCACGCAGGGATCGGTATTCTGGTTCACGGTGCGCTTCGACAAGCACAAGGTGGAGCCGGCGCCGGCGCGCCAGGCGCACGCGGGCATCCAAGGCCTGCGCGTGCTGGTGGTCGACGAACAGCCGGCCAGCAGCGCCGCGCTGGCACAGCAACTGGCCGGCTGGGAGGTGGCGGCAAGCTGCGCGGTATCGGCACTGGACGGCATCGAACGCCTGCGCGCGGGCGCCAACGCCAGTCAAGCCTTCGACGTGGCCATCATAGACATGGAACTGGCGCGCACCAGCGGGCTGGCGCTGGCGGCAGCCATCAAGGCCGACCCGCTGCTGCGCGCGACGCGCTTGCTGCTGATTAGCCCGAACCGCCTCGCCGCCGACCCGGTGCAGCGCCGCGCGGCCGGCGTGGCCTACCAGTTGACCAAGCC
>NZ_JAQQPS010000043.1:0-16962 GCF_036688685.1 Massilia sp. S19_KUP03_FR1
GGCCGATGGCGCCATCGGCCAGCGCATCGAGGTGCGCCCGGCCGGCGCAATGCAGGTCGTCCGGGCCGATGTCACCGGCACCGGGCGCGTCCAAATCACCGCGAAATGACACCACCCATGGCCATCACAACCGCAGCCCGCAGCTGCCTCCTTGCCGCCTTGCTGGCGACGCTCGCGTTTCCCGCCGCGGCGGACGACCTGTACAACGAGAAGACGTTTCGTCCGCTCGCCGCCGACAAGCGTGCGCACCTGCCCGGTGACGTGCTGACCGTGCTGATCTATGAAAACTCGAGCGCCACGACCAGTGCCGACACCACCCTCAAGCGCAGCAACGATGTATCGCTGCGCGCAAACGCCGACCAGCACAGCCACGCCGCGGCCGTCGGCATGGGCAACGATTTCAATGGCGGCGGCAGCGTGCAGCGCCAGGGCAAGCTGCTGGCGCAGATGAGTGTCTCCGTGACCGGCGTGGCGCCGAATGGCGATTTGCTGGTCGCCGGCGAGCAGCTCCTGGAGATCAATTCGGACCGCCAGCGGATCCGCGTCGAAGGCCGTGTGCGCCCGCTCGACATCACCGAAGCGAACGCGGTGCTGTCCTCGCGTCTGGCCGACGCGAAGATCAGCTACCTGGGCGACGGCGACCTGTCGAACCGCCAGCGCCCCGGCCTCTGGTCGCGCCTGTTCAACTGGGTGGGGCTGTGATGCGGCGCCTGTTGGCCGCCATCCTGTGCACGCTGGTGCTGTCCACCCCGGCGACAGCCGACAGCGTGCGCCTGAAAGACCTCGGTAAATTCGCCGGCTGGCGCGACAACGCGCTGGTCGGTTACGGCATCGTCACCGGCCTGGCCGGTACCGGCGACTCGCCCGGCAACAAGGCCACGCGCCAGTCGATCGCGAATGTGCTGGCCCAGTTCGATGTGGTCGTGCCGCCCGACGATGTCTTCAGCCGCAACGCGGCCGCCGTGATGGTCACCGCGCGCCTGCCGCCGGTGGCGCGCACCGGCGACACGCTCGACGTCACCGTCACGTCGCTGGCCGACGCGCGCAGCCTCACCGGCGGCAACCTGCTGCTGGCGCCGTTAAAAGGCCCGGACGGCAAGGTGTACGCACTGGCCCAGGGCGCGCTGTTCGTCGGCGGCTACAAGTTCGACCTGAACGGCAACGTCGCGCAGAAGAATCACCCGACGGTTGGCTCGATCCCGGCCGGCGCCACCGTCGAAGCACCCGTGCGCGCCAACCTGCTGCGCACGGACGGCACCATGGTCTTCACGCTGGCCGAAGCCGACTTCACGACGGCCGCCCGCATCGCCGAGGCGATCAATGGCGCATTCGGCCAGACGCTCGCCCATGCGCAGGACGCCGAAGGGATCGAGATCGCCGTGCCGGAAGCGGCACGCGCACGCCTGGTCGATTTCGTCACGCGCATCGAGAAGCTGGCCGTGGAACCGGACAGCCGGGCGCGCGTGGTAGTCGACGAGCGCACCGGCACCGTGGTCTCGGGCGGCAATGTGCGCATCGACCGCGTGGTCATCTCGCACGGCGACCTGAAACTGTCGATCGTCACCGACAACCTGGTGTCGCAGCCGCTGGTGGTAGGCCGCGCCGGCGACGGCGTGCGCACCGAGCTGGTGTCGAATTCGCGCATCCGCGTCAGCGAGCGCGACGAAACCGGCTATGTCAGCGCATCGAACAATACGGTCGCCGACCTGATCTCCGCACTCACCCGCATCAAGACCAGTACCCGCGACATCATCTCGATCCTGCGCGCAGTCAAGGCGGCCGGCGCCCTGCACGCGGACCTGGTGGTCCAGTAACCCGCCATCTACAAGGAGCAGTCATGTTTGGACATTCGGAAGCAATCACGGTGGAGATGGTGTCGCTGGCACTCGATGCCGCCAGCATGCGCCACCAGGCCATCGCGCACAACATCGCCAACGTCAACAGCCCGGGCTTCGCGCCGATGCGCGTGAATTTCGAAGAGCAGCTCGGCGCGCTGCGCTCTGCGCTGGGCAATGGCACACCGGTCCAGCACGCGATGCTGGCCGGCGTGCACCCGGTGCTGGCACGCGCCCCGGCCGTCGATGGCCTGGACCGCACCGCCATGCTCGACATGGAAGTGGCCGACATGGCGCAGAACACCGTGCAGTACGAGGCGCTGCTCAAGGCCTTGGGCAAGCACATGGCGATCCTCGGCGCCGCCGTCAATGAAGGGAAACGCTGATGGACTACCGTAACGCCTTTGCTATCAGCGCCAGCGGCATGACGGTGGAAAAAATCCGCCTCGATACGATTGCCGTCAACCTGGCCAATATCCACAGCACGCGCGGCGCCGACGGCAAGGCCTTCCAGCCATTGTCGGTCAAGGTCACCGAGGCACAGGGCAGTTTTGCCGCCGGCTTTACGCAACTGGCCGGCGCCAACCAGCTGCGCGGCGCGCGCGTGGTGCAGATCGAGCCAAGCGGCGCCGCGCCGCGCCACCTGTACGAGCCGGGCAACCCGGACGCCGACGCCAAGGGCTTTGTTTCGCTGCCAGGGGTGAACCAGGTCACCGAAATGGTCAACCTGGCCGGCGCGCTGCGCGCCTACGAAGCCAACGTGGTGGCCATGAACGCCGCCAAGACGATGGCGCTCAAAGCGCTCGAGCTGGGAGGCGGCCAATGAACATTGACGCCATCGGCTTTCTCGCGCCCCTCAACCCGATCGGCGCTGCACAGCCGGAAGCAAGCGCTGCGCCCGGCGCCGCGTTCGGCACCTGGTTCAGCCAGCAGCTCGCCGACGTCAATCGTCAGCTGGCCGTGGCCGACCACGGCGTACAGCGGCTCGCCGCCGGCGACGCTTCGAACCTGCACCAGGTCATGATCGACCTGGAACAGGCCAAGGTTTCACTTCAACTCGTGATGCAGGTCCGTAACCACCTGCTCGACGCTTATCACGAGCTGATGCAGATGCAAATGTAAGGGAAGCACCGTGACCGCCATTCAAGAATTCTGGGACCGTTTCGACCGCAGTGCGCGCGCCGGCCTGCTGCTGGGCGTCATCGCCATTGTCGGCGTGGCCATCGCGCTCGGCGTGCTTTTGCTGCGCACCGACTACGAAGTCCTGTTCGCCGACCTGGCGCCACAGGACGCCGCCACCATCACGTCCGAACTGGACAAGCTGAAAATGCCTTACCGCCTCGCCAGGGACGGCAACACGATCCTGGTGCCGGCCGACCAGGTGCACAAGACGCGCCTGAAACTGGTGGGCCGCGAACTGCCCTTGCGCGGCGCGGTCGGCTTCGAACTGTTCAACACGAGCGAAGTGGGCATGACCGAGTTCACCCAGAAGGTCAACTTCCAGCGTGCGCTGCAGGGTGAATTGACCCGCACCATCATGGCGCTGGACGAAGTGCAGTCGGTCCGGGTTCACCTGGTGCTGGCCGATCAGGGCCTGTTCAAGAAAACCTCACGCCAGGCCAAGGCGTCGATTTCCATCGCGCTGAAACCGGGGCATACGCTGCAGCCGGTGCAGGTGCAGGGCATCCAGCGCCTGGTCAGCGCGGCCGTGCCCGACATCCGCGCCGCCGACGTCACCGTGGTCGACCAGCACGGTGTCGCCCTGACGCGCCGCAGCGCCGAGGGCCCGGCCGACGACGGCGCCGGTAGCGACGGCCTGGACGACAAGCGCGCCCTGGAAAGCTATCTGCAAAAGAAGGTCACCGATGTTCTCGACCGCACCTTCGGCGCCGGCCTGGCGATTGCCAGCGTCGACGTGACGCTGGGCCATACGCAGACCAAGGTCACCACTGAGAGCGTGCTGGGCAACGGCACCGGCACCGGTGCCGGCGCGGGCGTGAAAGTGCGCGAACGCGTGACCACGCAGGCGGCGACCGCCGACGCCGACGCCGACCATCCGGCGCCGACCAGCCGCGAATCGGATTACCAGGTGGGACGCCGGGTGGAGCAGGTGGTTTCCGGCGCGGGAGGCATCGCGCGTGTGAACGTCGCCGTGGTGGTGCGCGCCAACCAGGACCAGGAACAGCTCGAGCGCCTGCGCGACGTGGTGGCGCTGGCGGCCGGGATCGACCGCCAGCGCGGCGACGCGGTCTCCGTGTATGCAATGGACCAGCTGGCCAATCCGATGCCGGTGACGGCAGCGTCCATCGCGGCCCTGGCAACGCCGGCGCCCGATACGGTGGCCACCGCACCCGTCAAAGCGCCGTCCGACCCGCGCATCGCCGTCGCCGCGATCGTGCTGGCGGCGCTGGTGGCGCTGTTGGCCATCGGCGCGCTGGCGCTGGGACGGCGCCGGCACGAACAGGCCCCGCTGCGCAACCTGAGCATGGACGAGCGCCGCGCAGTGCTGGCGCAAGTCAATGCCTGGCTGGAAGCGCCACGCGTGCCGGCGCGCGCAGAAGTACCATGACGGCGCACCGGCAATCGGCGCTGCTACTGCACGGCCTGGCGCCAGCCGACCAGCGCTGGATCCTGGCGCAGGTCGACCAGGCCGACGCGCGCGTGCTGCGCGGCCACCTGCGTGAACTGAAAGCGCTGGGCATTCCAGCCGATCCGGCGCTGGCGCCTTCAAGCGCGCCCGCCACGGGCGGCGAGCCTGCGGCCAGCATCGCGCGCGCGTCGGCTGCCGCGCTGCTGTTGGCCGTGGCCGACGAACCGGCCTGGCTGGTGGCCCAGTTGCTGGCGCTGCGGCCGTGGCCATGGCGGGGGGCGTTCCTGGACGCGCTCGACCCGGCCCGCCGCGCGGCGCTCGCAGCCACCGTGCCGGCGCCGCTGGCGCCGGGTGCACAGGCAGCGCTGCTGAGCGCACTGGCCGCCCGCCTTGCACCAGGCAGCGCGGGCAACGTGCGCGCGGCGCCGGGCGTTTGGCAACGCCTGCGCGGGGGCGCCTGATGCAGCGCTATCTGGACGCCGTGCGCGCCGCACCCCTGGTGCGTAAGCTCGGCCACGTGCGCCAGCTCGGTGGGCTGGGCATCGAATCGCAGGGGCCGGACACCGTCATCGGTGAAATTTGCGAGGTCCGCCCGCGTCACGGCGCGCCGGTGCTGGCCGAAGTGGTGGGCCTGCGCGAGGGCCGTGCCATCCTCATGCCCTACGGCCAGATCGAAGGCCTGGGCATCGGCTGCGAGGTCGTGGCCACCGGCCGCATGCCGCGCGTGGCCGTCGGCCCTGCCCTGCTCGGCCGGGTCATCGACGCGTTCGGCGCGCCGCTGGACGGCAAGCCGGCACCCGTGACGCTGCAGCAGCGGCCATTGAAGGCGGCGCCATTGAATCCCCTGACCCGTCCACCCATCGACCAGGTGCTCGAAACCGGGGTGCGCTGCATCGATGCCCTGCTTACCATCGGACGCGGCCAGCGCATCGGCATTTTCGCGGGCAGCGGCGTGGGCAAGAGCACGCTGCTGGGCATGATCGCCCGGAACACGCTGGCCGACGTGAACGTGATCGCCCTGATCGGTGAGCGCGGGCGCGAAGTGCGCGAATTCATCGACAAGCAACTCGGCCCCGCCGGGCTGGCGCGTTCGGTGGTGGTGGTGGCGACGTCCGACCAGCCAGCGCTGGCGCGCGCCCGCGCCGCCTACGCCGCCACTGCCATCGCCGAATACTTTCGCGATGCCGGCCAGCAGGTGCTGCTGACGATGGATTCGGTCACCCGCTTTGCCATGGCGCGCCGCGAAATTGGCCTGGCCGTGGGCGAGCCACCGACCGCGCGCGGCTACACGCCGTCGGTCTTTTCAGAGCTGCCGGAGTTGTGCGAGCGCTGCGGCACGGCGGCCGGCGGCGGCGCCATCACCGCGCTGTACACGGTGCTGGTCGAAGGCGACGATTTCAACGAGCCGGTGTCGGACATGCTGCGCGCGACGCTCGACGGCCACGTGATCCTGGCGCGCCGCCTCGCGCAGCAGGGCCACTATCCGGCCATCGATGTGCTGCACAGCGCCAGCCGCCTGCTGGGCGACCTGGCCAATGCCGACGAACTGACGCTGGTGCACGAGACGGTCGAGCTGCTGTCGACCTACGAGCGCAATCGCCAGCTGATCGAAATGGGCGCGTACCGGGCCGGCAGCAGCGCCGCCATCGATAGCGCCATTGCGGTGGCGCCCGCGCTGACGCGCTTCCTGCGCCAGCGCGGCGGGCGCGGCAACAGCCGCGCCGAAGCGCTGGCCGACTTGCGCACGGCGCTGGCGGTGGCGGCATGACGCGCGACCGCCGCGGCTTTGAATACGCCCTCGACGGCGTGCGCCGCCTGACCGGCTGGAAGGTCGACGAACTGACGCTCGACCTGGCCCGCAGCCAGGGCGAGGTCGCTCTCCAGCAGGGCCGCGTGGATGCGCTGGACCGCGAGTTGCGCGCGGCAAGCACGCGCCTGATGGGGCAGCGCCAGGTCGACGCCATCCTCGATATCGGCGCCGAGCGCAGCGCCCATGTCTACCTGATCCGGGTGCAGCAGGCGCTGGGCAGCGAATCGGCGCAGCTGCGCATCCTGCAGGAACAGATGGAAACAGTGCGCGCGGCCCTGCTGGAGTCGCGCCGCTTTGCCGACAGCCTGGACCGGGACCGCGACAGCGCCCTGGCCGAACACGATTTGACGGTGGCCCGGCTGTACTTCGCCGCTGCCGACGACAGCTGGATGCAGCGCCAACATGGAAGGAAAACCGCGTGACAACGATTGAATCAGCCGCACCCGGCCCCGACGCATTTTCGTCCGGCCCGCGCCGGGTCGACACCGCCAACCAGCGCGCCGCGTGGCTGCGCCAGATGGAACTGGTGCAGATGGCCGGCATGAAAAGCACGCCCGCGGCCGCCGCCCCGCCACCGCTGCGCGCCACCAGCACCGCGCCGGCACCGGCGCCAACGCATGACGGCGAGGGTGCGGCCACCGGCCATCGCGCCAGCGTGCCTGCAGCGCATGACAGCAGCACGGCGGCGCGCGCGGATCGCGCAGGCGATCCTCCCGCAGCCCGCGCTGTAACGCCGGTGGCCGCCGTGCCAGCCGAGAGCATGCGCAGGGCGTCTGGCAGCGCGCCTGGCGCTGTCCCCGCGCCAGTGTTGCTGCCGGTGACACCGAGGTCCGTGGCCCCGGCGGGTGTGGTGATTGGCGCCGTTGCCGCTGTGCGCGCGCCGCTCCCCAGGGCGCTGCCGTCCGCACCGGGCCGCGCGGACCCGCCCGACCCCGGCGCCGCGCCCGACTACCAGAAGCAGCGCATGCACCTGACCGGCGAAGGCGACGACGTCAAGCTGTGGATCCGCGACGGCGCCCTGGCGCCGGCCACCTCGCAGCAACTGGTAGCGCGCCTGGCCGGCGACGTCGCCGCCATGGGACTGCGCCTGAAACAGGCTTCCATCAACGGCAAACCGGCGCTGTTTGCCGCTGCCGTTCCCGCAACCGGCACCGCGCCGTTGCAACCGATCATTCATCCGACCACGGAGCGATAAGATGTCCCTCGATAGCGTCAACGCCGTCACGACGAGCGCCAACAGCCATATCAACCAGCAGGACTTCCTGCGCATCCTGCTCACCCAGCTGAATGCGCAAAATCCATTGAAACCCATGGACAACGGCGCCTTCGTCGCTCAGCTGGCGCAGTTCTCGCAGCTGGAGTCCGCCCAGCAAACGGCGACCTCCCTGAACCAGCTGGTGTCGCTGCAGACGGCCACCCAGTCGGTGGCGCTGCTGGGAAAATCGGTCGATGTGCTGGGCAACAAAGGCTTTACCAGCGGCCAGGTGACCGGCCTGTCGGTCAGCGGCGCCACGCAGACGCTGACCGTCCATCCGACCACCGGCACCGACGTCACCGGCGTGTCCCGCGCCGACATCTACAACATCCGCTAACCCGGCGAGGAATCCATGCCCCTTTCATCCATCAATATCGGCACGTCCGGCCTGGTTGGCTTTTCGCGCCAACTGGAAACGATCAGCAACAACGTCGCCAACCTGAACACGCCCGGTTTCAAGGGCGCCAACAGCCAGTTCTCGGCCCTGTTTTCGGGCGGCAGCGGCATTGCGGACGCCAGCACCGGCTCCGGTCTCGCGATGCTGCCCAGTACCGTCGATTTCGTCCAGGGCCAGGTCAGCCAGACTGGCAACGACCTCGATGTGGCCATCGACGGCCAGGGCTTTTTCGTCCTGCGCGACGACACCGGCGCCCTGCTCTACACGCGCGACGGCCGCTTCACGTTCGACAACCACAGCGTACTGGTCAACAACCAGGGCGCGCACGTCCAGGCGCTCGGAACCGACGGCGGCCTGCACGACATCACGCTCGACGGCGTGCGCACCAACCCGGCATCGGCCAGCGCCACCGTGAAACTGCTTGGCACGCTGTCGACTGCGGACGCCACCAAGGTCGTCAGCGGCATCACGGTCACGGACGGCGCCGGCGGCAGCCACACGCTGTCGGTCGAATTCAAAAACAACACCGCCGTCACTGCAGGCAGCTGGATCGCCACCGTCAAGGAAGGCAACACCACGGTGGCCACCGGCGAGGCACGCTTCGTCAACGGCGTGCTGGCGCCGGCGTTTTCCACCATAGCCTTTACCTACAACCCGGCCGGGGTCGCCCCGATGCCGATGACGTTCGTGCTCGATGCCGGTACCACCAGCGCCGCCAGCGGCGCGTCGAGTCTGGCGGTATCGTCGGTCGACGGCTACAGTGTCGGCACGCTGGGCAGCGCCACGTTCGACACCAGCGGCAAGCTGTCGCTGAGCTATTCGAACGGCCAGAAAGCCACGCCGCAGACACTGGCACTGGCCAGTTTCGGCGCCACCAGCGAACTGGAACAGGGACCGGGCACCAGCTTTCGCAGCAAGCGCGCGGAAGCCGGCGTGCTGGGCGTGGCCGACGGGAAGATATCGAGCATCGCGGCGGAATCGCTGGAAGGGTCGAATGTCGACCTGTCGCGCCAGTTCAGCGCCATCATCATCACCCAGCGCGGTTACCAGGCATCGTCGGAGCTGATCAGCACCGCCAACCAGATGCTCGATACGCTGATGCACATGAAGGGCTGAACGCGTGAACGTGACGCCCTATTCGCTGCTCAAACGCAGCCGCGCCACGCTGCTGGCGCGGCGCATGCTGGCCAACCTGGAACACTGGGGCGCCGACTGGGCCATGCTGCCCGACCATGCCGCCACCTGCGCCGACGCGTGTGAAGCCGCACCCGTGACCCGCGCCGGCGCCTGGCGCCGGCGCATGCTGGCCGACGGCACCGCGCTGTTCGTGGCGTGGCCCGAGCAGGCCGACGCCTGGATTGAACAGCAAGTGTTCGGCCTGGAGGACGGCGCAGCGCGCTCACCGCTGGCCGGCGCCGTCGCCGCCATTGCCCGCGAAGCGCTGCTGGCCTACCTGACCGAGGCACTGTGCGGCCAGGCCGCCGAACCGATGGACCCGGCGCCGCCGCCTGCCGCACTCTGGCAGCGCGGCGCCGGCAGCGTGCTGGGCACCGTGCAGCTGGGCACCCTGACGGTACACGTGCTGGTGCCCGCCACCGCCATGCAACCGGCGCCTGCGCCAGCACCCAGTGGATTAGCCTTGGTTCCGCTGCGCACCGCGCTGGCCGCCCGGGAGGTCGCGCTGACGGTCGAATTGTGCCGCGCCGAGCTGACCCTGGGCTACCTGGCCACGCTTGCGCTGGGCGATGTACTAGCCTTGCCGATGCGCCTGACCACGCCGCTGCAGCTGCGCGGCCCCGGCGGCACTGCCCTTTGCGCGGCCCATCTGGGTGCGCAGGACGGCCAGCGCGCCGTCGAACTGACCAGACCACCAGGCGGCGTCCCTGCTGCCAATGAACCGAGGAATCGTACGTGAAAGACATGCATACCAATACGGCGCAAATCGCGGCGCAAATCGTCGAACTGCCGCAACTGCCGCACCATGGCCACACCGGTACCGGCGCCGGCATCCTGTCCGGGAACCTGGACGTCATCGGGGGCGTCAAGGTGACGCTGACCGTGCGCGTGGGCGGCGCGGTCCTCAGCGTCGACGAACTGATGAACATGAAGGATGCCTACGTCCTCAAGCTCGATGCGACGCTGGACACGCCGGTCGAGGTGCTTCTCGAAGGGAACGTGGTCGCGCGCGGCCAGCTGGTGGCGGTCGACGACAATTTTGGCGTGCGCATCACCGAGCTGCCGAAGGCGGGCCAGGCGTGAACAAGTTCGTGCGCCGCTGCCTGCCTGGCCTCTCGCTGGCCGTACTGCTTGCATTGAACGCTGGCGCGGCCCACAGCATCGTGCCGGCCAAACCGGCCATCCCGTTCAAGCAGGATGGCGACTCGGGCGGCTCGCTGGCCGCGCGCGCGGCCGGTGTCCTGGCGCTGGCGGCACTGGCAGCCTTCGGCGCGGCAGTGGCCATCAAGCGCTTCGGCCTGGTGCCGGGCGCGCGGCCAGGCAAGGTGCGCCAGGTGCGGCTGACCGAGTCGGTGCGCCTGTCGCGCCGTAGCGTGCTGCATGTGGTCGACTACGGTGGCGAGCAATTGCTGCTGGCCGAAAGCGAGCATGGCATCAGTCTCGTGAGCAGCCGCCCGCAAGGAGGCGTCGATGCGTAAGCCAGTCCTGCACACGGGAGCGTGCCTGTTGCTGATGCTTGCGGCGGGTAGTGCCATGGCGGCAGCACCCGACCTGGCCCTGCCCGGCATGGACATCACCATCGGCGCCGGGGCAGCCCAGTCGACCCAGGTGTCGGCCGCGCTCAAGGTGCTGCTCGGCCTGACTGTGCTGAGCATCGCGCCGGCGCTGCTCATCTCGGTCACCTCGTTCATCCGCATCACCGTGGTGCTGTCGATGCTGCGCCACGCGATGGGCATGCAGGAGACGCCACCGAATACAGTCCTGATGAGCCTGGCGCTGTTTTTGACTTTCTTCACGATGTCGCCCACCATCGACGCGGTCAACACGCAGGCGTTCCAGCCCTTCATGGACAACAAGCTGGCGGCCGGTCCGGCGTTCGACAAGGCGCTGCACCCGATCCGCGATTTCATGGTGCGCCAGACGCGCGAACAGGATTTGCAGCTGATGGTGGAGATTGCCAAGGCGCCCACGCCGGCCAGCGTGGACGACATCGCGACGGTGCAGCTGATCCCCGCGTTCATGCTGTCCGAGCTGCGCGCGGCGTTCCAGATCGGCTTCGTGATCTTCCTGCCGTTCGTGCTGATCGACCTGATCGTCTCGACGATCTTGATGTCGCTCGGGATGATGATGGTGCCGCCGGTGACGATCTCGCTGCCGCTGAAGATTCTGATGTTCGTGCTGATGGATGGCTGGAACCTCGTCATCCGCGCCCTGCTGGGCACCTTCCAGTAAGCAGCGTGGAACGCGCCAGAACAGCGCCGCTGATGCTGCCCACGCAGGAAGAGGCGGCGCTGTGGGCGGCCGCGCGCGCCGGCGACGTGGCAGCGCGTGGCCGACTGATCGACGCCTACCTGCCGTTCGCGCGCATCATGGCCGCCAGGCAGTACGCGGCGCGGGTCGATTACGACATCGAGTTCGACGATTATCTGCAATACGCCACCGTCGGCCTGATCGAGTCGGTCGACCGCTTCGACCCGGCCTACGGCAACCTGTTCAAAACCTTCGCCGCGCACCGCATCCAGGGCGCGGTGGCGAACGGACTCGAACAACTGAGCGAAAAGCGGGTGCAGATTGCCACGCGCCGGCGCTTGCTGGCCGAACGGCGCGACTGCGCCGCTACGGCGCTCGGCGCTGGCGCCGACCTGTTCCAGCAACTGGCCGAGGTGGCGCTGAGCCTGGCGCTTGGCTTCACGCTGGAAGACGCTGCCGGTTCAGCGCAGGCCGGTGCGGAAGCGCCGCCCCATCCGTACGGCGCGCTTGAAATGGTGCAGTTGCGCGCTCGCCTGCAGGCGCTGGTCGCGGGCCTGCCGCCGCGCGAGCGTTTGGTGATAAAGTCGCACTATCTGAACCACCTCCCCTTCAACCAGATCGCCGACTCCATGGGTATTAGCAAAGGCCGCGTCTCGCAGCTTCACCGCAGCGCACTCGAACAGCTCAGGAAGAGCATGCACGCAATGCGCGCCTGCGACCTGGCGTGGTGACGCGGGCAAACTCGCGATGACAACCATCGGACCGGTCCAGCAGATCGTGGCGGCAATTCGCGCCGAGATGGGTGCGCGGGTTCCGGCCGGCGCTGCAAACCGGCGTGCCGGCGCGAGCGCCAGCAGCGCGAATACGGCGGTGCGCAAGCGCAGTGCTGGCCTGCTCGCCGAGCGCGTGCGCGCCCTCGATCCGCTCGACCCCGAGCGCGGGCGCAAGGCGTTCCGGATTTTCCTGGAATCGGTGCTGCTGGCCGAGCTGGGCGAAGAACTGATCAACGACCCGGCGTTTTACACGATGGTCGACCAGGTGCAGCGCACGATGGAATCGAGCCCGGAGATTGCGGCAGCCATGACGACCGCCGTGGCGCGCCTGCTCGAGCCGACGCGGCCGGGTTAGACGCCGCGCGCCGCCAGCAGCGCCACGCGCAAGGCGTCGACCTGGGTGTCGAGGCGCGCATCGAGCGTGCCGCCATCGGTGTCGACCATGCAGCCACCGAGTGTGATGGCGGCATCGGCCGTCCATTGCACGCCAGTTCCCGACGCCAGTTTCTCATCGAGACTGCCGGCTGCCTGCAGGGCCGCCAGGTCGCCCGGATGCAGGCGCACCGTCACGCGCTCGGCGCCGGCCGCGCGCGCAGTCGCTTCGCGCACCAGCGCGCGGATGCCGCCGGGCGTCGCCGCGGTGCTGCCCAGGATGCGACAGACTGCTTCGAAGGCGATGGCAACCGCCACGTCCTCGAGGCCGCCCAACTGGATCCCGACAGCGTCGTGCAGCTTGCCGGAGATGGAGCGGATCCGGCCCAGTTCCACTTCGGCGTCGCGGCGCGCTGCTTCGGTACCGGCCGCCCGCCCTTCCTGCAAGCCGCGCTGGCGTCCCAGCTCACGCGCCGTCTCGGCTTCCTGCTTGAACTGGGCCAGGACCGATTCACGCGCCTGGGCCAGCAAGGCGTCCATGTTCGGCACGGCCAGCTTGGCGGGCGCTGCCGGGGTCGGCGCGGACACAGGTGTAGCCGGGAGTGCGGCGGGCGCGGCATGGGGCGAGCCGAGGGTGCGCTTCTCGGCTGACATAACGGGGGAACGGAGGATGGAAGTCATGGGCAATCTGGGGAAGTACGGGTTGGCGGTCACGCCCACTATGGCATACCGGTGGTTACTTGCATAGGATTACGATGTATTCCCTCATGGCATGTTGCATGGATGTGTGCACGCCAGCGTTGCTGCGTCGCTGTTAGCGCAAACGCTCGAATTGGATCAACTGATCGATCGTCGAAGTTTCACAACGAATATCCGCAAGCGCTTTGCCGTCCCTCGCAACCCGTACGCCGGCATCGCTTATGTACCCGTCGCGCTCATCATCTCCCGCAGGATGTTGGTAGCTGTAGACGACATACTCGAATTGACCATTTCGAAAATGTATTTCATATGCGCTCGTGCGCGCTGTTTTCTGGTAAATCGTATGCTGCTCGAACTTCGCAATTGATTCGGAGCGAACCACCGGATACAGCAACTCGATGCGGTTTTTTGTACCGTACCGATATTGAAGATAGTTGTCTGGCGTCGCGCGCGAGTCGTCACCGCGACCGCAGAGTGCAAGTTGCTTCGCGCCCTTTTCGACCGTACAGGAGAGGTAGATTTGCTCACCTGAGTGGCACAGCGAAGGGCTCGAAACCGGGGATGAGGTTTGGGCAAAGCCTTTCCTGGCAACGCCGGCCAGTAAAAGCAGGCAAGCACATCTGATCATTAGAATGTCCTCCTCTGGTCTTGTTAAAAATAGTGTTATCACCACCGGAGCGGCCACACGGCACGTCTGTCCCGCAGTACGAGCGCGGCTTTTTTTACCTCGGCAGAAATAACGACCGGTGTGGCTCATGTAGGTGCCGAGCTCGATCACGCTGGGGCGTGGAACAGGATGCCATTTGAATCAAGCGCAGCGATCTTGAGCGAAGCGTTCCGCCTGTCAGCCAACCATACGCGATCTGTGTACCCGCCGGCCAGGCTTCGACGACTCGCAGTGTATCAAACATGAACGTCGACTTTTTCATCGCCATTGCGCATACTGCAAGTGGCGGATTTCATACCGCATTCCACAGTTTCACTATCCTCAACGCTAGCTATGCCGAAGCAATATGAAAAATACAAATGCTCCCTTACTCGATGTAAACGAACTGGGATTCATCGCCTGGTTTCTTGAAGATGCGGGCACGGATTTCGAAGACCAT
The DNA here is from genome assembly GCF_036688685.1 of Massilia sp. S19_KUP03_FR1. Lineage (NCBI taxonomy): Bacteria > Pseudomonadati > Pseudomonadota > Betaproteobacteria > Burkholderiales > Oxalobacteraceae > Massilia > Massilia sp. S19_KUP03_FR1. The sequence goes on from NZ_JAQQPS010000043.1 coordinate 14,264, forward strand.
ACAGCTGACGAAACGTTTTTGCCAGCATCCGACGAAACACTCGCTATCTCCGCCGCAATTCATGCGGTCTATGGCGATGACGCGCCAGAGGTCGAAGCCAGTATATTGCCTGGTAATAAAGACGCGCAGGTGCAGTTCTACACAAGCCAGGCAATGAAATTCTATGCGCAGCGTTGCCAGGCGTTGGCGGCCGGTGCATCCATCCGCTTCAATCCGGCCGAATACGCATTCTTGGGGGAGCTGCTGGAACTGGCCGGTGAAGACCACGAACACCTTGCTGACGATGCCAGTTTCGACCTGACGCTCGAGCTTAACCCTGAAAACCGGACGTTATTCACGCGCGCTGTGGACGTGTATCTTGCACGCCATCGCAAGGTAAGGGCAGTCAGCGACGATGCCGTGACTGACACCGCCGCGGCAATCCGGGAGGCTTTGGATACGGATGGTTCCTCTATCGAAATCGACATTCCCGACTACTGGCTGATGTTTTATCTGGCTGGCCGCTGCGGCGGATTGGCACGGGCACGATAGCTGCGAAGACAGACACCACAGGATCGTCGGACAATTGTTGCGGCGCTACGGAGGTGCTTCGACGCTCGGATCAGGAATTTGGAAATACTTCTGACACCGGCCGTGCCGACGACCCAGGCGCCGCAGCGCATGATCTGCAACGCACCTTGCACCGGCAGTTCGCTCATCGTGATAATCAAGGCGTCGCCATCAGCGTACAGTACCAAAAAATCGCACCAGCCGGCGGACAAAGTTCGCCGCCGGACGGTAGCCGATGCTGTCGTCCGCGCCAACTTTCAACGTGCCGTGGGCGGGACCGCTGATCACACGCACTGCCAGCAGGTCGCCGCCCCATCGAACGCGACACCATAGGCTGGAACGTCGCCGCTGTACCTTGCGCCAAGCTTGCCGCCAGTTCGCTGCAGATTGGCGTATCGCTCACTGGCCGTACCGTGAAGCGCAGCGTCGCTCTGTTGGAGGAAGTTTACCGTCGCTCCATGACGATATGTAAGCTCACCTGTTTGTATGGCTACGCCCATTCCGACATGCACTAAAAACGTGGCCGTCATGCGCGTGTCGATCATCAAAAAAAGGTTTTCGTTAAATGTGAGACAACCATCTCAAACCTTAGTCGAATCGGCTCGATATAGCCATTCATCGCATAGCGGTGCCGTGAGACGATTTCTGTAAAATCATTCTTGTGACACAACGCCGCTGCCACTACACCAGCGTTCGCCTCAGATTCAAGTGGCCTGACAATAATTTTATTATTTAACAACCTTTCAAGTGCTGGAAGATCATTGCACTCATCAAGCATCGGGAATACTTTGCGCTGCAGAATTTTCTCAACCTCTACGAACGCAGTCTCAATTTCGCGCAGATTGTGAACCATAAATGACAAATTTTCCCCAACAAAGAAATCCAGATTCAACGTCACGGAGCGAGAAACGCCCCAATACTCCTTTGATCTGGCGAGCAGTGGATTTAAAATATCCTCAACCGCATCGAAGCGAATGCAGACGTAAAATGTGAACCTGAACATCGGATTATAATCCGATACTGGACATCCAATTTCCTGAAATCCAAACGGTGTGGCGCGTCTAAATATACAATCGTTCTTTACGGCAATAAATCCAGCTGGAATTAGTATCCGACTAAATCCACTTCAAATAATTTTATTAACTTCCGATTTTTTCATGGCTTCTTATATTTAATTCCATCGATTATACAGAGAATTTAATAATCTTAATTTCAGCCACCGCCGCGGTGTTGATGTCGATCTGCTAGATGTCAAGCCTCGTCTGGTAGCGAACGCATTTGACGAATAACTCTGGTTTCTTTTGCTACCATTCCTTGAGCGCTTGAATTGGCGTTTTGGAGCCAATGGCGCGCTGCGGAATGTGATGGTTGTACAGCTTCAAGTAGTTGAGCAAGGTAGTTTCGAGATCTGCCCGGCTGTCGAACCTAAGCCTTGCGTATTTTTTGCTCAGACAGATAGCCGCTGTATGATTGGTTAATGCTGCAAGCATAAGCCAGCTCGTACCATTGATATATCTCCTTACCACAATGACCCGGCCCTTCGTTTACCAGTTCACAAAACCCTTGGACAGGCACGCCCCCTACAGAATCTGCTTCACTTTGGCAATTCCCTGCTTGCATCGCTGTTGACGAAATTAATCAGGTCTAACCACTGCTCTGAGGCACATTAAGTCGCATTCAAGTCGCTATTACTCCCGACAATAAACGCTCGCCTTGGTGTTGCGGATCTCGGCGCAATTCCAACCGCTGAACTGGTCGACGTTCATATGGTCTCACCGATAGTGGGGTCAATCAAATTTCCCACCGGGGTCGACAGTGAAACGGCTGACAAGAGAGGTTTCTGGCCTGACCGTCAGCACCGGCACCTGCGCCAGAGCCCCTCCACGTCAACGGCGATGGCCTGGCTGGCCGCTGCCGCACGTTGGATCAGGTTCGGGAGCGCGAGCGCGCCGGAACCTCGTTTCCGTCATGTAGGATCAGGCGTGTCTCCGATGGTCGTGGCGACACTCTGTCAGTACTTCATTGATCACCCCTACCGCCCGCGCGCCTGTGTGCTCGCAGTTGTTCCAATTCCTGCTGCGCTTCTATATGTCCCATTTCCGCTGCAATCCGGCAATGCTGAAACGCTTTTTCGTCGTCTTCCGTCAGAC
>NZ_JAQQPS010000044.1:0-15055 GCF_036688685.1 Massilia sp. S19_KUP03_FR1
GGAGTGGTAGTTCAGTTGGTTAGAATGCCGGCCTGTCACGTCGGAGGTCGCGGGTTCGAGTCCCGTCCGCTCCGCCAGCATAAAGTAAAAAAGAAAAGGCGAACGAGAGTTCGCCTTTTTTTTCAATCGTTTTTCCCAAAGATAGAATTGGCTGACCATGTTTGAATACATCCGCAAGCACCAGCGCCTGATGCAGATTTTGCTGGCGATTATCATCGTGCCGTCATTCGTCCTGGTCGGTGTGTCCAGCTACGACAGCGGCGGCAGTGCTGCCACGGGCGTGGCCACCGTGGCCGGCAAGCAGATCACCCAGCAGGAATGGGACGAGGCGCAGCGTCGCCAGATCGACCAGGCCAGGTCCCAGATGGGCGCGCAGTTCGACCAGAAGCAGTTTGACACCCCGCAAGCCAAGCAAGCCGTGCTGGAGCAACTGGTGGCCGAGCGCACGCTGCAAAACGCCATCACCGAGAAACACCTGGCGGTTTCCGACGCGGCCATCCGCAAGCAGATCGAAGCCATTCCGCAGTTCAGGAAAGCCGACGGCACCTTCGACCTGCCGATGTACACGGCAGCACTGGCCGCGCAGGGCATGACGCCGACCATGTTCGACGCCGACCTGCGCCGCCAGATGGCGCTGCAGCAGCTGACCGGCTCGATCCAGGCCACCGCCATCGTGCCGCGCAGCGTCACGACGCGCCTGTCCGACCTGCGCGACCAGACCCGCGACGTGCAGGAACTGCTGTTTCCGGTGGCTGATTTCGTCAGCAAGGTGCAAGTCACCGACGCCATGGTGAAAGCCTTCTATGACAAGAACACAGCGATGTTCATGGTCCCGGAACACATCAAGGCCGAATACATCGTGTTCAATGCCGACGCGGTCGCGCGCCAGGTGACCGTCAGCGACGCCGAGATCGCCGAAGCCTACGCCAAGAACCCGGCCCGTTTTGCCACTGCTGAAGAGCGCGCTGTCAGCCACATCCTGGTGAACAGCCCGAAAAGTGCAAGCCCTGCCGATGCGGCGACCGCCAAGGTCAATGCCAGCGCGATCCTGGCCGAGGTACGCAAGTCGCCAGCCGAGTTCGCCAACATCGCCAAAGCCAAATCGCAGGACACCGGTTCGGCTGAAATGGGTGGCGAGCTGGGCAGCTTCCAGAAGGGCGTCAAGAGCGACCTGCCGGCAGCCGTCGACGCGGCCGTCTTCGCACTCAAGGAAGGTGAAGCGAGCGAGCTGGTGCAGTCCGAGTACGGTTTCCACATCATCAAGGTCACCTCGGTCAAGCCAGCCACGCAAAAAACGCTGGCCCAGGCCCATGACGCGATTGGCGCCGAGTTGAAAACGGCGAAGATGTCGAAGAAATACTCGGAACTGGCCGAGCAGTTTGCAAATACCGTGGAAGAGCAGTCGGACAGCCTGAAACCGGCTGCCGATAAACTGGGCCTGAAGATCGAAACCATCGAAAATCTGGGCCGCACGCCGAGCCCGCAGTTCGGCACGGCGCCGTTCAACAACGCAAAGTTCCTGTCCGCGCTGTTTGCGCAGGACACGCTCAAGAACAAGCGCAATACCCTGGCCGTGGAAGCGGCGCCGTCGACCTTGATCGCCGGCCGCGTGGTCGACTACAAGCCGGCCGCCAAGCGTCCACTGGCTGAAGTTGATGCCGCCATCCGCCAGCGCGTGACGACCGAAGAAGCGATGCGCCTGGCGCGCGCTGCCGGCGAAGCGAAAATGGCCGCGGCCAAGGCTGCCGGCGACGCCGCCGGCTTCGGTCCGGTCCAGGTACTGACCCGCACTGCGCAACCGACCATCAATCCGGTGGCAGCCATGGCCGTGCTGAAAGCGGATACGTCCAAACTGCCGGCCTACGTCGGTGTCGATGTGCCGGGCCAGGGCTACGGCGTGTACCGCATCGCCAAGGTCGCGCAAGTGGGCACGCCGGATCCGGCGCGCCGTGCGCAGGAAGCCGAGCAGATCACGGGCGCCGCGGCGCAGCAGGATATGTACGCATTCCTGCAGGCCTTGAAGGAAAAGGCCAAGTCGAAGGTCACGGCCAAGCCGGTCGATGCCAGCCGCACCGAGTAAATCGGTGCAGGCGTAAAAAAGCCAGGTCGCGCAAGCTGACCTGGCTTTTTTTTATCCTGATGCCGGCTTATGCGGGATGCAGCGCGCGCGCCGCTGCCATGAAATCGGCCGCGCCGATATCGCCCAGCTCCACCACCCGCGCATCCTTGAATTGCGCGAAATTGCGGTCGATCGATTTGACATACGCCGGATCGTAATGCTCGACCAATAATTCGTCGACCAGCGTCGCCATCTGGCCACTGTTGGCCATGGCGTGCCAGGCCGCGATCTTGGCCCGCCCGTGCAGCAGCACCAGGTGCTCCAGCTGCGCATTCAGAGACGACGGGTCGGCCACAAAATGGCTGTAATCCTGGGTCAGCAGGCGTACCCGGTTCGGCCGCGACAAGGCCAGCGAGATGCAGGGCGATGCTCGCATCGCCACCATCACGGCCTCGGGCACGCGCAGGTTGCCGACCTTTTTGCTTTCCGACTCGACGAACACGGGCAGGGCAGGATCGAAACTGCGCAGCTTGTTCCAGATGCGGCTCTCGAACATCTTCTGCGATGGCTGCGGCTCGCTCGGCAGATTGCCCAGCACCGAGCCGCGGTGCGCAGCCAGCTGTTCCAGGTCGAGCACCTGCGCCCCGATCGTGTCGAGGGTTTCCAGTAACCTGCTCTTGCCACTGCCGGTGGTGCCGCACACCACGCGCCAGTCGAGCGCAGGCGGGGTTTCCAGCGCCGCGCTGACATGCGCGCGGTAGGCCTTGTAGCCGCCCTCGAGCTGGATCACCGGCCAGCCGATCCGGGCCAGGATGTGCACCATCGAGCCGCTGCGGTTGCCGCCGCGCCAGCAGTACACCAGGGGACGCCAGTCACGCGGCTTGTCGTGCCACAGCGTCTCGATATGGCGCGCGATATTGTGCGCCACGATGGGCGCGCCGATCTTTTTCGCCTCGAAGGCGTTGACCTGTTTATAGGTCGTACCCACCAGGATGCGCTGGGAGTCGTCCAGCACCGGGCAGTTGATGGCGCCGGGCAGGTGGTCGAGCGCGAATTCGGATTCGCTGCGCGCGTCGATGATGGCGTCGAATTCGCCCAGTGTCGGCAGGAGGGTGTCGAAAGTCAGTACTGCCGGATATTTCATCGCTGTTTGATCAATGCAGAAAAAGTGGGCCAGATGTTGGCCAGGATGGTAGGGTGCGCCGTGGCCAGCGGGTGCAAGCGGTCGGGCTGGAACATCGCCGCCTCCTGCGCCACGCCTTCGAGCATGAATGGCACCAGCGGCGCTTTCAGTTCGGTCGATACTTCCTTGTACATGCCAAAGAATTTGTCGGTATAGGCGCGGCCGTAATTGGGCGGCATGCGCATCCCGACCAGCATGACGCGCGCGTTCTGTTTCTGCGCCAGCGTCACCATGCTGCGCAGGTTCGCTTCGGCGGCTGCCACCGGCAAGCCGCGCAGGCCGTCGTTGGCGCCCAGTTCGATGACCACCACTTCCGGTTTGTGCTGGGTGAGCAGGGCAGGCAGGCGGGTCAGGCCGCCGCTGGTGGTCTCGCCGCTGACGCTGGCGTTGATAATGGCCGCGTCGATCTTCTGGGCCTTGAGTTTTTGGTCCAGCAAGGCAACCCAACCGGTGCCGCGCGCCAGCCCGTATTCGGCTGACAGGCTATCGCCCAACACCAGCACGGTTTTTGGTGCAGAATAAGCGCTTGCCGAGGCGGCCAGCATCAGCAGGCCGGCGAGGACTGATTTTTTCACATTGACGATGAGACTGGCTTGCATGCGTGATATTCCCGAGGCGAACGTTGTTCAACAAACTGCAGCACCTGTACAGCCTGCGATTGCCGCGCTGGGACTGACCAAGCGCGTGGCGGATGCCAGCGGCGAACTGACCATCCTGCACAGTGTCGATTTTACAGTGCAAGCGGCCGAGACGCTTGCCCTTGTGGGTGCGTCCGGCTCGGGCAAGTCCACCTTGCTGGGCCTGCTGGCCGGACTGGACACCCCGTCCGATGGCAAGGTACTGCTGGGCGGCGTCGATATCTACGCGCTCGACGAAGACGGCCGCGCCAGGTTGCGCAAGGAAAAGCTCGGCTTCGTGTTTCAGTCCTTCCAGTTGCTGGGCCATTTGACGGCGCTCGAAAACGTCATGCTGCCACTCGAATTGCGCGGCGACGCCAATGCACGCGGGCGCGCCACCGAGATGCTCGGCAGGGTTGGGCTGTCAAGCAGACTGAAGCACTATCCGAAGTTCATGTCCGGCGGCGAGCAGCAGCGCGTCGCCCTGGCGCGCGCCTTCGTCACCGAGCCCCCCTTGCTGTTTGCCGACGAGCCCACCGGCAGCCTCGACGCCGCCACCGGCGAAGCGGTGATCCAGCTGATGTTTGAACTCAATCGAGAACGGGGCTCGACGCTGGTCCTGGTCACGCACGACACCTCGATTGCCGCGCGCTGTGGCCGCACGCTGACCATCGCCGCCGGACGCCTGCTGGTTTAAACCAGGCTGTTGAGTACGGCCCGGATCGCTGCCGGCAGTTCGCCGGCCGTCAGGCCAATCGGCCCGCTGCCTTGCCCGACCAGACGGTCGGCGGCCGCGCCATGGATCCACACCGCGCCCAGCGCCGCCGGCCAGGCGTCCCAGCCCTGGGCCAGCAGGGTGCCGCTCAAACCCGACAGCACGTCGCCGGCGCCACCCGTGGCCAGGCCGGCATTGCCGGTCGGGTTGATCGCAATCCGGCCATCCGGCTGCGCGATGACCGTCCCCGAACCTTTTAATACAACCACCGCCCCGCAGCGCGCCGCCAGTTCGCGCGCAGCAGCCAGGCGGTCGGCCTGCACCACCTTCGCCGTCACGCCGAGCAGGCGCGCCGCCTCGAGCGGGTGCGGGGTCAGGATCGCCATGCGCGTGCGCGTGCGCACGGCGTCCTGAAGACCCGGCTCCGCTGCGAGTGCATTGAGCGCATCGGCATCGAGCACCAGCGGAGAGTCGCTGGCGATCGCCCTGGCCAGCAGGCCGCGCGCGCCATCCCCCATGCCAGGGCCGACCACCAGCGTGCGGCCGGCCAGCGCGAAACTGGCAGCGGCGCGGAACATGATCTCGGGATGCATGGCATCCAACGAAAGGCGCGTGTCGAGCGCTGCGACAAACACCCGGCCGGCGCCGCTGTACAGGGCTGCGCGCGCGGCCAGGATCGCCGCGCCGGCCATGCCGTCGGCGCCGCCGATGATGGCGACGTCGCCGAATTCTCCCTTGTGCGAATTCTGGCGCCGCGGCGCCAGCTGCGCACCGAAGGCGGCCGGCGTCACCAGCTCGGCATCAGGCACCGGCAGCAGCGCCGGGTCGATATCGAGACTGGCGACGCGCACGATGCCGGCGTAATCGCGACCGTCGCCGGTGTGCAGGCCGGGCTTGTCGCCGATGAAGGTGATCGTGTGGCTGGCGCGCACGGCGCCGTCGACGACCGTGCCGGTATCGCCGTCGAGCCCGCTGGGCACGTCGAGCGCGAGGACCGGGCAGGTGAACGGCGGCAGCGCCAGCGTGATCGCGCGCGTCACGCCAATGCCGAACAGGCCGTCGACCACCAGTGCCCAGGGCACGCCCGCGGGAACCGCGTCCACGAACGTCACGCCCTCCATCTGGCAGCGTTCCAGCGCGGCCGCCGTGCCGGACGATTGGGTCGCGCCCGCGCGGTGCAGGACAGTCACGGCCACGCCAGCGTCGCGCAGATTGGCCGCGACCTCGAGCGCGTCGCCGCCATTGTTGCCGGGACCGGCCAGTACCAGCACCGGCAGCACCTCGCTGATCAGTTCAAGCGCCCATTGCGCCGCGGCGGCGCCGGCGCGCTGCATCAGGGCGCCGGAGGGCAGGCTTGCCAGCGCCGCGTGTTCGATCGCGCGGATCTGGGTCACGCTGTAGAGCGGATGGTGCATATCGTTCTCCGTATCAGGCCGGCACGCTTACAATAAGCGCACCATCAATGCGGAGAATATACATGGACTGGCAGTTCTGGATCGATCGCGGCGGCACCTTCACCGATATCGTCGCGCGCCGCCCCGACGGGACGCTGGCCACGCACAAGCTGTTGTCCGAGAACCCGGAGCAGTATGCCGACGCCGCGCTTGCCGGCATCGGCCACCTGCTGGCCGGCAGCAACGCTGCCATCGGCGCCGTCAAGATGGGCACCACGGTCGCCACCAACGCCCTGCTGGAGAGGAAAGGCGAGCCGACGGCGCTGGCGATCACGCGCGGTTTTCACGATGCGCTGCGCATCGCCTACCAGAACCGGCCGCGCCTGTTCGACCGCCACATCGTGTTGCCCGAGCTGCTGTACCGCAGCGCCATCGAAATCGATGAGCGCATCGGCGCGCATGGTGACGTCATCACGGCGATTGATGAGGTGGCGACGCGCGCGGCGCTGCAGCAGGCATACGACAGCGGCCTGCGCGCGCTCGCCATCGTCTTCATGCACGGCTACCGCTATACGCAACACGAGGCGGTGGCCGAGCGCATCGCGCGCGAGATCGGTTTTACGCAGATCTCGGTCTCGCACAAGGTCAGCCCGCTGATGAAGCTGGTGGCGCGCGGCGACACGACGGTCGTCGATGCCTACCTGTCGCCGATCCTGCGCCGCTACGTCGACCAGGTCGCGCAGGCGCTGCCCGGCGTGAACCTGCAGTTCATGCAATCGAACGGCGGCCTGACCGATGCGCGCGCCTTCCAGGGCAAGGACAGCATCCTGTCCGGCCCGGCCGGCGGCATCGTCGGCATGGTGCGCGCCAGCCAGCTGGCCGGCTTCGACAAGGTGATCGGCTTCGACATGGGCGGCACCTCCACCGACGTCTCGCACTTCGCCGGCCAGTTCGAGCGCGTCTTCGAGACCCAGGTAGCTGGGGTGCGCATGCGCGCGCCGATGATGAGCATTCACACGGTGGCCGCCGGCGGTGGCTCGATTTTGCACTTCGACGGTAGCCGCTACCGCGTGGGGCCGGACAGCGCCGGCGCCAATCCGGGCCCGGCCAGTTATCGGCGCGGCGGACCTTTGACGGTCACCGACTGCAACGTCATGCTCGGCAAAGTCCAGCCGCGCCATTTTCCGCAGCTGTTCGGCGCCAGCGGCGCCGAGGCACTGGATGCCGACATCGTGCGCGAAAAATTCAGGGCGCTGAGCGACGAAATCGGCGCCGCCAGCGGTGCCGTCCGCAGCCCGGAACAAGTGGCGGCCGGCTATCTGGCCATCGCGGTCGGGAACATGGCCAACGCCATCAAGCAGATCTCGGTGCAGCGCGGCCACGACGTCACCGGCTATGCGCTCACCAGTTTCGGGGGCGCCGGCGGCCAGCATGCCTGCCTGGTGGCCGACGCACTGGGCATGAAAACCATCTTCATTCACACGCTGGCCGGCGTGCTGTCGGCCTACGGCATGGGCCTGGCCGACCAGAGTGCGATGCGCGAGGAGGCTGTTGAACGCAAGCTGGACGGCTTCGGGCAGGGACAACTGGCGGCGCGCCTGGCGGCCCTCGGCGCCAGTGCCACCGCCTCACTCCAGGCGCAGGGCGTCGCGCCAGACCGGATCGAACTCTTGCGCCGCGTGCACCTGCGCTACGAAGGCACCGATTCGGCGCTGCTGGTCGGTTTTGACACCGCCACGTCGATGCTGGCCCAGTTTGAAGCGGCCTACAAACGCAGGTTCTCGTTTTTGATGCCGGCACGCGCGCTGATCGTCGAAGCGATTTCGGTGGAGGCGCTGGGGCGCTCCGACGCACCGGCCGAAGTGGCAACGGAATTGGCAACATCGTCAGCCAGCGGTGACGCGGTGCCGCTCGAAACTGTGCCGATGTTCGTCGACGGCGCGTGGTCCGACGTGCCGCTGTTCGTGCGCGCAACGCTCGCGCCCGGTGCCGTGGTCAGCGGCCCCGCCATCCTGGCCGAGGCGAATGCGACTACCGTCATCGAAGCAGGCTGGCAGGCGCGCGTCACCCCGTATTTGCACCTGGTCCTGACCCGCATTGCCGCCTTGCCGGAACGGCGCGCCATCGGCACCACGGCAGACCCGGTGATGCTGGAGATTTTCAATAATCTGTTCATGTCGATCGCCGAGCAAATGGGCCTGCGCCTGCAGAACACGGCGCACTCGGTGAATATCAAGGAACGGCTCGATTTCAGCTGCGCGATCTTCGACGCGGCTGGTTCGCTGGTGGCCAACGCACCGCATATGCCGGTGCACCTGGGCTCGATGGGAGAAAGCATCAAGGCCGTCATGACGGCCAATGCGGGCGCCATGCGGCCGGGCGACGTGTTCATGCTGAATGACCCCTACCACGGCGGTACGCACCTGCCCGATGTCACCGTGATCTCGCCGGTGTTCGATGCGGCGGGCGACGTCATCCTGTTTTATGTCGGCTCGCGCGGCCACCATGCCGACATCGGCGGCACCACGCCCGGCTCGATGCCGCCCGATTCCACGGTGATCGAAGACGAGGGTGTGCTGATCACCAATTTCAAGGTGGTCGACGGCGCCAATGGCCTGTTACGCGAGCAGGAAACGCGCGCGCTTCTGGCCGGTGCGCGCCACCCCGCGCGCAATCCCGACCAGAACCTGGCCGACCTGCGCGCGCAGGTGGCGGCCAACCAGAAGGGCGTCGACGAACTGCATAACATGGTGGCGCAATTCGGCCTCGACGTGGTGCAAGCCTACATGGGACATGTGCAGGACAACGCCGAGGAAGCCGTGCGGCGCGTGATCGCCACGCTCAACGACGGCAGCTACCACCTGGCGCTCGACAATGGCGCGCATATCGACGTGGCGGTCACGATCGACCGCACCAGGCGCAGCGCCACCATCGACTTTACGGGAACGTCAAGCCAGCTCGCCAACAACTTCAATGCCCCATCGGCGGTCTGCATGGCGGCGGTGCTGTATGTGTTCCGCACGCTGGTCGACGACGACATTCCGCTCAACGCAGGCTGTCTGAAACCGATCAAGGTCATCATCCCGCCCGGTTCGATGCTCAATCCGCGCTACCCGGCGTCGGTCGTGTCGGGCAATGTCGAGACATCGACCTGCATCACGAATGCGCTGTATGGCGCCTTGCAGGTGATGGCGGCGGCGCAGGGGACGATGAATAACTTCACCTTCGGCAATGCCCGCTACCAGTATTACGAGACGATTTCCGGCGGCTCCGGGGCGGGCGAAGGCTTCGACGGGACCGACGTGGTGCAGACAAACATGACCAACTCGCGCCTGACCGATCCGGAAATCCTGGAATTCCGCTTTCCCGTGCGGCTCGACAGTTACGCGATCCGCGCCGGCTCGGGCGGGGCGGGGCGCTGGCACGGCGGCAGCGGGGCGGTGCGGCGCGTGCGCTTTCTGGAACCGATGACGGCGGCGATTTTGTCGAACAACCGGATCGTGCCGCCGTTCGGCATGGCGGGCGGACAGGCCGGTGCGCTCGGGTTGAACTACGTCGAGCGCGCCGACGGTACCGTGCAAACGTTGGGCCACATCGGCAAGGTGCAGATGGGCGCGGGCGATGTGTTCGTGGTGGTAACGCCGGGTGGTGGGGGCTTCGGTGCGCGCGAGGGCGAGATATAACTGCGCGCGTCTGAAAACGGCCGTGCTCGCATTCGGCGCCGTTTTGGGCGCGAATGAAAGCAAATCAGCGGGCGGCGCGCTCACGCTATCTGCAAATGCGCTTGCAATCGTCGGTGCCGGCTCGCATTCCATCCTGGCTTGCTCGCGCTAATTGCACGATCGACATCGTCGCGTTTGAAGCTGGACAAGCGGGTGACGATGTCGCGAAAGTGCTGTACCAACCCGTGTCAGACATGAACATTGTCTCGCATAGGTTGATACCAGGCTCCGCAACAAATGTGACAGTCCGCCAGGCATGTAGGACGGAAATCGTCCGCATTGGCGCTTATGCTGCGCGGGATGCCTGCTTGCGCCGCAACGGCAGACAAGAGTGACTGGCACGTATTTCAGGAGATAGACATGGCAACCGATCCATCCGACATGCAACGCAGGGTATTGCTTCAAGTCGCCGCAGGGATGGCGACAATGGGCCCGCCAGGCTTGGGCAGTGCGAGCGCGACGCCACAGAAACCGGTGGCGACGGGCAAGGCCGGCGATTTCGATTTCCTGTCGGGACACTGGCACATCAAGCATCGCCAGCGGAAGGATGGCAAGTGGGATCTGTTCGACGGCGAAGCCACAGTATTTGGCATTCTTGGCGGCATCGCCAGTGTGGAAGAATTGCGCATTCCTTCCCGCAACTTCAGTGGCATGGGCGTCAGGCTGCTCGATGTCGAGCGCAAGCTGTGGGCCGATTATTGGGTCAACCGCAAGAGTGGCGTACTCAATCCCCCTTCCTGGGGCAGCTTTGCGGAAGGCGTGGGAACCTGGTGCAGCGACGAAGTCGATGGCGCCATGCCGGTCATTGTGCGCGGCGTGTGGGATCAAATTACCCCGGATGCATGTCGCTGGTACCAGGCAACGTCGCGTGACAATGGCAGCACTTGGGAAGAAAACTGGATCATGCACTGGCAGCGCGCTTAGGGGCCCAGGCAGTCCAGCAGCAATGCCGCGTGGCGCGCCAGCGCGTCGCGCAACGCAGCCGGCTCCTGTACCGCAAACGTGCATGGCAAGCGCGCCATCTCGCGTGCCATCCAGTCCAGGTCGTCCACCTGGCTGTGCAGCATGGTGCCGCCTGCGACGGGTTCGAGCAGGCCGAGCGTGGTAAAAATGGCCGCGCGCGCGCTCTCTGCATCTGTATGCAAGAGTACCTTGACCGTGTGTACGCGCGCCATGCTGGTGATGGCCGCTGTCAGGTACGCCATGGCATCGAACCCGGCGGGCCTGCCGAAACTGGCCGGCAGCACCGCCACTGCTTGTATCCGGTCGAGCCGGAATGAGCGCGTCTCCTTGCGCAAATGGCAGTAAGCGACCAGATACCATTTGCCGCCCAGATAAGCGAGCCCGTACGGGTCAACATCGCGTTGCGTTGGCACCTTTTGCGGCGTCAGGTAGCCAAGGTGCACGCGCTGCCGGGTATGCGCTACCGCGCTCAGCGTGGCCAGCACATCGGCGTTGCCCGATGCGCTGGCACGGGCGATGTCAAGGCTCACCGTGTCACTGACGGCCCTCATGCGCCGCCGCAGATTTTCCGGCATCACGCGCTCGAGCTTGGTCAAGGCACTGGTCCCGGCAGGGGCGGCCGTGTCCAGCCCCAGGCTGCGTGAGGCCACCAGGCCCAGCGCCAAGGCCAGCGCCTCGTCATTGGTAAACATCATCGGCGGCAGCTTGAAACCGTGCATCAGGCGATAGCCGCCATCACGCCCGCGTTGCGCCAGCACCGGAACGCCAAGCGCTTCAAGCACCACGATATAGCGGCGCAGCGTGCGCGGTTCGACCTCCAGCCTGGCGGCCAGCGCGGTACCGCTCATCAGGCCGTGAGTCTGCAGCAGTTCGAGTAGCGCCAGCACGCGTGTAGTGGGATTGCCCATGCCACATGATACGGCTAAATAGGACCATTTTAGACCTGTATCCACCTTACAGTCGCGCTATCGTTCAACTTTCAAGGAAGATCATGTACTTGGCAAGGTTTGCGCTGTCAGCGCTGACGGGGCCGGCCGTAGCGGCTGACCATGGCGCTCGCATTCCAGCGCCCGATGCTGGCCGTCGGAGGCTCGCATGAGCCAGTCGGCACATCTGTGGCTGTATTTCCTGGTCATCTCGGGGGTCATCATGTTGCCCGGCATGGACATGGCTTTCGTGATGGGCAGCAGTGTGAGCGTTGGCCGCCCGGTCGGCCTGGCGGCGGTTGCCGGCATCGTGGCCGGTGGCGCCTGCCACTTGCTCATTGCCGCTACCGGCATCAGCGCCTTGCTGATGCTGGTGCCAGCCGCGCTGGTGGTCATGCTGCTGGCCGGTGCCGGCTACATCGGCTGGATCGGATGGCGCATGCTGCGCGCGCGCGGCGCCGACGCCCTGGCCATCGCCAGCGGCGCGCGTACGCCGGTCCACGGGTTTTTCGGCGCCATTGCTACCTCTTTGCTCAATCCCAAGGCGTATATTTTCATGCTCGCCATCTTTCCACAATTTGTCCAGGCCAGCCGAGGATCGGTGTGGGCGCAGGCTGGCGTGCTGGGCCTGATCACGGCAAGCACCCAAATCGCGGTGTACGGCGCCCTGGCCTTGCTGGCGGGGCGGGCGCAGGCGCTGCTTGCTGCGCGCCCGGCCCCCGGTGCATGGATGGCCAAAGCGGTGGGCCTGGTGTTGATCGGGGCAGCCGCGCTGACGCTCTACAGCGGCTTCACCGGCTTGCCATGGCGTCCTGGCGTCGCTGGCGCCTGATCAACCCGCGCTGTTCCTTGCTTTGCCCTGATCCTTGGGTGGGACGGAAGGTTGGCCCATGGTGGGACGCCCCCCGCTGGCACGACTGTGTGTGTCTGCTCGATAGCTTGACCGGCCGGGGCCGGATGGGCAATGTTATCGCTGACGGGAGGCACTGCCGGCGGTGATTCACATGATTCAAATTTAAGCCGGTGTAGCCGGTGCTTGGGCGTCCATCAGCAACTTGGATTTGAACGTCGACACCAGCACGCAGCAGAGACAGCTGGCGTTCATCCTGTTCGGGTCTACCGCACAATTGAAGCGTAAGAACAGGTTGGAGCGACAGAAGGTGGGGACCGCCGCTACCAATGAAGAGAGCAAACACAAAGAGGCCACGCCCTCCTGCCTATGGCATATGCGCCAAGGTAAGAGAGACGGAATTGATAGTGGAGCATTGATCGGTAGCGCGATCAGTGTGTTCAAGGGTTGATAGCTTATCAAATGCTCTCCATGGCCCGATCATACGTTTTTGAACGTAGAGGATCATCATGGAACAGCACATCAACAAGATTGCCTTGGTTACAGGTGCAAACAAAGGCATTGGAATGGATATCGCGCGTCAACTTGGCACCAACGGTGTCACTGTCATCGTCGGCGCACGCGATGCCGGACGCGGCCAGGCAGCTGCCGATCTGCTGCGCGGCGAAAATCTGGACGCCCACTTCGTCCAGCTCGATGTCACGGACGCGGCCAGTATCACGCTAGCGGCGTTGACAATCCAAGCGCAGCACGGCCGCCTGGATATTCTCGTCAACAACGCCGGTATCAATGATTTTGGAGACGGTGCGCCCAGCGGCGCTTCCATCGATGCCGCGCGACGCCTGTTCGAAACAAATTTTTTTGGTGCGCTTGCGGTAACACAGGCAATGCTGCCTTTGTTGCAGGTGGCACAGGGCGCCCGGATCGTCAACATGTCGAGCAGTCTCGGCTCGATGGCCGTCAATAGTGACCCGGCCAACCGCTATTACAAGGCGCGCCTGATCGGCTACAACGCTTCAAAAGCCGCGTTGAACATGCTTACAGTTCAGCTGGCTGAAGAGTTGCGCGGCACGGGGATTGTCGTCAATGCAGCCTGTCCAGGGTACGTAAGCACGGATTTAAACGGACATACTGGTTATCTGTCGACCGACGAAGCAGCAAAGGTTCCGGTGCGCCTCGCCTTGCTCGCGGATGACCAGGTTAATGGCAAACTCGTTGATGCGTGTGGGGCTGTGGCCTGGTAATCAACCAGCCGTCCGTGCTTCGGCCACCAGATCAACGAATGCGCGTAGTGGCGCAGTCATGCGCCGACTGGGGAAGTACAGCTGTGGACCGTCGAACTGGGTCCACCAGTCCTGCAAGACAGGCACCAATTTGCCGGTCGCGAAATCCGCATCGAGCCAGTTCTTGAACGTGCATACCAAGCCATGTCCGGCGGCGGCCAAGGCGATGGCCGCCGCCGCCGCGTCGACGCCCACCACCAGCCGGCCAACTGGATCGAGCGTTATTGTCTCTTCACCGTTAGTAAAGCTCCACGCTGTCAGGGCGCCGCTCGAAAAGCGCATGCGCACGCAGTCGTGCTGCAGCAACTGGCTCGGATGTGCGGGAACACCTCGTTGCAAGAGATATGCCGGTGCAGCTGCCAGCGCGAGTTGTTGGAATGCCGGGCCGATCGATACCGCGATCATGTCCTGCGCGAGGTGCTCGCCGTAGCGTATACCGGCGTCGCAGCAAGCCGCTGTAATATCGACGAGGCGGTCTTCCACCTCGATCTCGACCCGCACCGCCGGATGGCGCAACATATACAGGTCGATCAGCGGCGGCAGGATGTCAACCATAACCGCACCAGTTACATTGAGTTTAAGCCGTCCCCTTACTTCTTTCCCGGGTAGAGTCAAATCGTTTAGCGCAGCACGGGTCTCGGCGAACAGCGGCGCGATGCGCTCGGCCAATACCCGCCCCGGTTCGGTCAGCATCACGCTGCGCGTCGTGCGCGCTAGTAACGGCACGCCCAATTGCGTCTCAATGCGCGTGATGGTTTCGCTGACGCGCGATGGGGATAGTCCTAGCTGGCGCGCGGCGGAACGAAAACCGCCTGTGGTGCAAACCGCCAGGAAGATCGTCAAGTCATCAAAAGACGGGTCAGAATTGTTCGCCATATAGATCAGTTTAATCGATGGTATGACATTGGCGTTGAAATTCGTGCGAGTCAGCAGCTGTCATTGAACCCGACTGCCGGGTTCGGCCAGGACATGGGCACACGCAGAGAGGAACGCCATTTTCTGCTGCTAGAACCGGGCGGTATGCCTGCATCTTAACGGCTGCCCAGGTTTGCTTTAGGGGCGGAACCGGCCAGGGGTCGTGACGATCAGGTTGCCAACGCGAAGCTATCAAGACAATTTTCGTGTCTTAACGTTTCAAAAAGCGAGCCATTTC
Organism: Massilia sp. S19_KUP03_FR1; assembly: GCF_036688685.1. Classification (NCBI taxonomy): domain Bacteria; kingdom Pseudomonadati; phylum Pseudomonadota; class Betaproteobacteria; order Burkholderiales; family Oxalobacteraceae; genus Massilia; species Massilia sp. S19_KUP03_FR1. Next base: position 14,866 of record NZ_JAQQPS010000044.1, read on the forward strand.
AGGTATTCAGACGCCATGCCGTTGGGGGCCGCACGCTCCTTAGCGATGCCTGAAAGTCTGTATATGGACTCCTCCTCGTTTGCAAACAATCCGTATTCTGGCTGTGAGGTACGACTGCTCACGTATATCCGGTCTCTTGCTGCTACACCTGTGCCAGGTGTTGGACCCTGATGGGCTATTCGCGCGCTAA
>NZ_JAQQPS010000045.1:0-14448 GCF_036688685.1 Massilia sp. S19_KUP03_FR1
GATGATAGTGCTGCAACCAGTGTGAAAGTAGGTTATCGTCAGGCTAGTTATAAGAGAGAAACCCCATGCAGAAATGCCTGGGGTTTTTTTCGTCCAAATTCATGATGCAGCCAAGGCTTGCCCGCCAGGTGTGCGTGACAGGCGCGCGCGCATCGCGTCCCACAAGCGATCATGGTATGGCAGGATAATCACGTTGCAAATTGGCTCAACGAGGGCTGCGAGGCCACCTAGCGCCATTGATCCTGTTGCTATCCACATCACGTTGAACGCGACAGTGGCGTGCAAGATCGTCTGACTGACCTTTTCGCCCACTTGTAGCAGATGGCGCCGGCGTTCTGTGGCAGCTACCCGAATTCTCGCGTGCCATGCCTTCTCATGGAAGGGCAGCAGGACGACATTGATAACAGGTTCGGCAAGCACCGCCAGTCCACCCAGCAGGACCGAGCCTGACATGGTCGATGCCAGCGCAAACGCGATACCCATGTGGACGGCAACCTGGCTGACACGTTTCGTTGCTGTAAACATCGATTCTCCCTCATTGCATCCGAGATTGAATGATAATCGTTCTCATGTGCGAAGCGAAGGCATTTGTCTTGAAGGCGTCAATAGTGTGCGACTATGGATGAGAGCATAAAAAAAACCGCCCCGGTTTGCACCGGGGCGGCTTTCAGGAAGAGCTTACGTATTACTGGGAAACGGTGCGGGTACCAACGATTTCGATGTTGACGCGACGGTTCTTGGCGCGGCCTTCAGCGGTTGCGTTGTCAGCGATTGGCTGGGCTTCGCCTTTGCCTTCGGTGTACAGACGCGCTGGGTCCAGGCCTTTGGAAACCAGATAAGCTTTGACTGCATCAGCACGACGCAGCGACAACTTGGCGTTGTAGGCATCCGAGCCAACCGAGTCGGTGTGACCGACGGCGATCATGACTTCGGTGTTCATGCCTTGCAGCTTGGCCATCATTTCGTCCAGGGCAGCTTTGCCGTCTGGCTTGACAACAGCTTTGTCGAAATCGAACAGTGCTTCAGCAGCGAACGACACTTTTTCCGACGTTGGCTGTGGCGCCGGTGCTGGCATCGGCGCTGGTGCCGCCTGGACTGGGGCTTCTGCTACGACCACTGGCGCTGGTGCGACGTAAGCTGCTACAGCTGGACGACCCAGTTTGTAGACCAGGCCGATCGAGTACAGGTCAACGTTGCCACGACGACCGGTAGCGTTGTTGACGCGGCTGCGTTCGGCTTCAGCGCGAATTGCCAGCGCTTCGCTCAGTTTGAATTCCAGGCCGACGCCGGCCTTGGCACCGAAGTCGCTGTCGCCGGAGTAAGTATTGGCTGGCAGAGCAATGCCGTTACCGCGGAAGTTGGTGCCGGTGCGAACGTATTCAGTGCCGATACGGCCCAGCAGCGAGATGCGCTGCGACAATGGCAGTTGGCCAACCAGGTCCAGGTTGACACCGCGATAGCGGGACTCGCCGGTGATAGCACGACCAGCCGTGGTTGTCGCGCTGAAATTGTACTTGCCCAGATCAAAATACCCACCCTCGATCGCGAAGTATTGGTTGATCTGTTTGCCAACGAATACTTTAAAACCGGTGTCGCGCGTATCGGCAGTGAAGGTGCTCAGAGCTGAATTGGTCAAACCGCGTGCCATGCGCTGGTCATCCTGATGCGATTTACCCTGGCCGAACGATGCGCCGACGTAAGTTGCGCTGTTGGCCCAGTCTGGATTGATGAAGTCGTCAGCAGCAAAAGCAGCGTTCGAAGCGGTGGCGCTGAACGCCAGTGCAATGGCGAGGGAGATTTTAGTATTGATTTTCATGATTTATATGGTTTTTTAGGAGGTCTGGGTACTTAATATGATAGCAGCTTGTCATGACTTCTGGACAGACTCGACTATATCGTGTGCTTGAGGCCGGTTCTGGACGCTAGCGCACATAAGGACCGATTTAGTTCTTATTCGCAACACAAGTGTCGCATTTTACGATCATTTGCCAAAGTAGGTATGCAGACAACAAAAAACGCCGAGCCGGCGGGTGCCGGGCGGCGTCCAGGACAAGCTGGAATCAGCGGCTGCGCGTGCCGACGATTTCGATATTCACGCGACGGTTTCTGGCGCGGCCGGCGGCGCTGGCATTGTCAGCCACCGGTTGCGCTTCGCCTTTGCCTTCTGTATACAGACGCGCTGGTTCGAGTCCCTGCGCGACCAGGTAGGCTTTGACCGCATCGGCACGGCGCAAGGACAACTTGGCATTGTAGTCATCTGAACCGACCGAGTCCGTATGGCCGACGGCAATCATGACTTCGGTGTTCATGCCTTGCAGCCTGGCCAGCATGTCATCGAGCGCCACTTTGCCCTCAGGCTTGACAACGGCCTTGTCGAAATCAAACAAGGTTTCGGCGGCGAACGAGACTTTCTCGGACACGGGCTGTGGCGTCGGTGCCGGCGCGGCCGTTGCGATGACCACAGGCGCTTCGGCCACGACCACCGGGGCCGGCGCCACATACGGACGCGTTGCCGGGCGCCCCAGTTTATAGACCAGGCTCAACGAAAGAAGGTCGACGTCGCCCCGGTTGCCTACCGCATCGCTGATGCGATAGCGTTCCACTTCGCCCCGTAGCGCCAATGCTTCGCTCAGCTTGTACTCAAGTCCGAGTCCGGCCTTGGCGTTGGTTTTGTTTTCACGGGGATTCGGGTTGGTCACGCCAGCGAGCCGATTGCCGCTGAAATGCGTCGTGGTGCGTGCGTATTGCGCGCCAACGCGCGCCAGCAGGGACAAGCGCTGGCTCAGCGGCAACTGGCCGACCAGGTCGAGGTTGGCGCCGCGAAAGCCGGCTTCGCCGCGCAGGCTGCCGTTGCCGGAAGTCGTGGCGGCAAAGCCGAATTTACCGAGGTCGAAATAACCGGCTTCCAGCGCAAAATATTGATTCAGCTGTTTACCGAGCAGCAGTTTGAAGGCGAGTTCGCGCTCGTCGGTCGCAAAACTGGTCAAGGCTGCGCCATTCGCGGTCAGGCTGCGTGCCAGGCGCTTGTCGTCGATGGCGGCGCGCGACTGGCCGAGCGATCCGCCCACGTACCAGGCGCTGTTGGCCCAGTCCGGATTGATGAAGGCGTCGTCGGCTGCAAACGCACTGCAGGAAACGAACGCGGCAGCGATCGCGAAGGAAAGTTTGGTCGTGATGTTCATTATTTGGCGATCTGGTTATTGCTCAGGGTAACGGCAGCGCCCGACAGGACCCGTCCCGTCTGCAAGGTGGTGTTGTCGCCGACGGTAATTGCCGCCGACTTGCCCAAGATGGAGCCGACGAACACGCTGTTGGCGCCCAGCGTGGTCGGACCGACCGGCACCCACGTGACATTCGCTGCCGTGGCGCCATTGGTCAGGGCGACGACAGAGTTGGCCGTGCTGTTCAGTGTCAGGGCGGTCCGGAAGATGTACACGCCGGGACCGCTCATGGCGAACGTACCCGTGATGCTGATGGTGCCTGCGTAGCAATACACGCCAGGCGGCAGGACCAAGCCGCCCAGGTCAATGTTGCCGGGGAAGGTGACGTCGCAATTGCGGCTGTTGGCATCGGTGATGGCCACTTGCAAATCGGCCAGCGCGTTATTCAGGATGGCGCCTGACTGATAATTGGTGTAGCCCGGCGCGACCGGTGGAGCGGTGGTTTGCGACGGTGAACCGACGTCGCCGGTAATGAAGGTGGTGCCACCTGAATTGTTGGTCAGCGCGGTGCCTGCCAAGACCGCGAAACTGGCGGCGCTGCCGAGGTTGACCGGGATGAACGTGACTGGCACCGGCAATGCGGTAACGGTCAGGTTGCCGCTGCCTGCTTGGGCGCCGAGTGTGGCGGTGATGGTCGTCGCACCAGCGGTGGCGCCGGTGGCAAGGCCGGTAGCGAGCACGGCGGCGACACCGTTATTCGACGACGTCCAGGCGGCGCTGTTGGTGATGACCCCAGTCACACCGTCCGAATAGGTGGCCACCGCGATAAATTGTTGCGTGGCGCCCACGGCAATGCTGGCCGTGGCAGGGGTAACGCTGATGCTGGTGACGGTCGCGGCAGTGGTGGTCGCCTGGGCGTTGGCGGTCTGGCCGCCGAAGCTGGCAGTCAGTGCCGAGCTGCCGGCAGCGATACCTTTGATCAAGCCACCGTTGGTGATCGAGACGAATGCCGGGTTGGCGGACACGAACGAGCTCGCCGCCGTGACATCGGTGACCGTGCCGTTCGAATAGCTTGCAGTGACGGCCAGTTGGCGCGTGGCGCCGACCTGAAGCGTGGTGGTGGCTGGCGTCAATGCCAGCGACAGCAGTACCGGTGGCACGGTCACGATCAATGTGCCGCTTGCGGTCTGGCTGCCGGCGGTGGCGGTGATGGTGGTGGTGCCAGCCGTTTGGCCGGTAGCGACACCCGTGTTCAGGACGGTCGCAACGGCAGTCGCCGACGATTTCCAGGCAGCGCTGGTGGTAATCACGCTCGTGGTGCCGTCCGAATAGGTCGCGACAGCGGTGAATTGCTGGGTGGTGCCGGCAGCGATGGTGCTGGTAACAGGGGACACGGCAATGCTGCTGACAGTCACGGCGGCGGTCGTGGTGGCCTGGGCCGTGGCGGTTTTGCCGCCGAAGCTGGCGTTCAGCGCCGATGTACCGGCAGCGACACCGGTGATCAGGCCGCCGTTGCTGACCGAGACAAATGACGGTGCGGCGGAAGCATAGACGCTGCTGGCGCTCACGTCGAGAATGGTGCCGTCAGAGTACGTGGCAGCAACGGCCAGCTGGCGCGTCGCGCCCACTGCAAAGGTGGTGGTGGCCGGCGTCAACGCCAGCGACACGACGGTGGCGGGCAACACGGTCAGCGTGGCGCTGGCATTCAGGCCGCCGGACGTGGCGTTGATGCTGGTCGTGCCTTGCGCCTTGGCTGTTGCCAGTCCGGCAACAGTGATGGTGGCCGTGGCTGGCGTGGCTGCGCTGAAGCTGGACGCGGCCGTGATGTCGCTCGTCGTGTTGTTATCGAAACTGCCGATCACGGCGTATTGCAGTGTCGTGCCGATATTCAATGTTGCCGTGGCCGGGAGTACGGCGATGCTGACCAGCTTGGCCGGCAACACTGTGATGGCAGCCGTGCCGCTCTTGCCTTCGAAGGTCGCGGTGACAACTGCTGCGCCGGCGTTCACGCCCTTGGTCACGCCCGCGGCACTGACCGTGGCAATGGCGGTGCTTGCCGAGGTCCAGGTCGCCGTCGCGGTGACGTCGCGCGCGGACCCGTCGGTGTAGACGGCGGTGGTGGTCAACTGCTGCGTCGCGCCGATGGCGATCGATGCGGCCGCTGGCGTGACGGCAACGCTGACCAGCGTGGCGGCTGGTATGCCGAGAATCGGGTCGCGGCCCTGGTCACCTGAGCCGCAGGCAGCCAGCAGGGCGGCGCCCAGCAGCGCTGCTGAGCACAGCAGTGTTTTGGTGTAACGTTTGAAATGGTTCATCGGTACTTTCGTGGAAAGTCACTGCCGCAGTCGCGTCGACACGCACGGGGTGTGCGTTACAGAAAATTAACCACTGGTCGAAGCTAGGGGTGACTTGTGGCCGAACTATACATTTCGGCCAGGCTTGTTCTGGACGGTGGCGCACCGATGTGCACTTTTAATTCCTAATTGCAATTTCAAATGTGCGCAGGAAAGCCCCGTGCTAAGCTCGTCGATCGCACGTCGCAGTTTTTGTTGCGGTGGGGGGGGGTGACCCGATCGGTCCCGGCGCGATGCCGGATTCGCACCCCGCACGGCCCGATTCGGTTCAACTTAAAATGCGTAGTTGGCGCCGATGCCTGCCATCCAGTTGCGGCCAGGTGCGCCTTCGTAATAACGCTTGTTGGCATCGCCAACGATCACCGAACCAACATACTGGCGGCCCAGTAGGTTGTTGATACGCACGAACTCTTTAAAATTCCAGCCTTGCCAGGTCTGTCGTGCGTTAAAGCGCGCGTTGAGGATGGCGTAGCCGGGGGCCGGGATGTCCGCATTGGCATCGTCGGCATACACATTGCTGCTGGCAATGGCTTCCAGCGCGGCGCCGATGCGCTCGCTCTTGTCTTTCCACGCCACTTCGGCAAACGCATTGGCATTTGGCACGCCTGGCAAGCGGCTACCCGTGGTGACTTTCCCGAAGGCTTCGTCATACACGGCACGTAACACCGTCACGGCGACGCGTCCGCTGAAACCCGCGCCCAACTTGGTATCGACCGACAGCTCTCCGCCCTGGCGCAAGGTTGCGCTGGCGTTTTTGTAGCTGGTGCGCCCGCCGATAGCTGTATCGACCACCAGCTCGTCGCTCGTGCGTACCTGGAACAGGGCCGCATTGACGCGCGTATTCGTCATGACGATCGCTTTAACGCCCACTTCCAGGTGGGTGCTCTCGGCCGCGCGCAAGCCAAAATTGAAGCCGGCGCCGGATCCTGAATAAAACAGTTCGTTTAACGTTGGCGTCTCGAAACCGCGCGCGGCGCTGGCATACACATTCAGCAGGGGATTGATCTTGTACAAGGCGCCCAGCACCGGGGTGGTGTGGCTGAACGATACGCCACCACTGTCATTGCCGTTGCTGAGGAAGGCGTCATTGACGCCAACCGTGAGCTTGGTGCGGCGCACGCCGCCTGTGAGCACCCACTGACCCACTTGCCACTCCGCCTGCGCGTAGGGATCCATTGTTTTCAGCTTGTCCTGCTCGTCACGGCGCAGGGCGCCCTCCTGGCCGAACGTATTGCCGATGAAATTCTCGTAACCGCTGCGGTCGTCCGTGGAATGGCCGTACTCGAGGCCGACGGTGGTGGTCAACTTGCCGTCGCCCAAGGGCCGCACGAACGCATAATTAATGTCCGCGCCGTAAAAGTCGCGGTCGAAGTCGATCACACCGCCGGACTGGCTAGGTGACACCTGTAAAAATTTCGAGAATGCCTGGAACTGTTTTACCTGGCGGTTGCCGCCGTACACCATGACGTGCAGGCGATCGTCGCCGAATTGCTGGTCGTACGCCAAGCCCGCTTGTTTGTGCGAAATATCCTTGCGCGTGTTGTAACGGTCAGCGATGGTGCGCTTGGGCGACTGCGTATCGGTGCTGTCGATTTCATTGGCGCGCGGATTGGCCTGATAGGTAGCCCAGGTCGTGCCCAGAGGATCTTGCGTGCCGTCCTGCTCCAGTGAATTGGCCGTGAAGGTCAGTTTGCCGCCGGCGGTGGGCGCCGTCGTCAGTTTGACGAAACCCTGGTCGCGCGTGGCGGCGCTATGGTCGCGGTAGCCGTCGGTTTCAAACCGCGACACGTCAAGCACGTAGCCAATGCCCGCGCTGCTGCCTTGCGCATTCACGTCAAGCTTGCGTTGGCCGTCGCTGCCGGCCGCGGTGTTGACTTCAAGGGTGGGACGGCCCTGGCCGTCGCGGGTGAATAGCTGGATCACGCCGCCGGAATGGTTGCCGTAGAGAGCGGAGAAGGGGCCGCGCAGCACTTCGATGCGCTCGGCCATGTCGAGGTTGAAAGCCGAGGGCTGGCCCTGGCCGTCCGGCATGGTGGCCGGCACGCCGTCGCTGATCAGGCGAATGCCGCGCACGCCGAACGCGGAGCGGGCGCCGAAACCGCGCGACGAAATCTGCAAATCCTGGGCATAGTTCTGGCGGTTCTGGGCCACCAGGCCAGGCACGGCCGACAGGGCTTCGGACACGTTCACGCGCATCTGGCTATCCTGGATGCGGGAGGCATCGACCACGTCGATGGCGGCGGGAAAATCAAAACTGGTGTGTTCGACGCGGCTGCCGCTGACGATGACGACATTCATGTCTTGTGGAATCTGATCGGGTTCGGCAGCAAACGCGCCTGGTGCAATGGCAACAAACAGGCTGGCGACGGCATTCAAACGAAACGGGTACGGCATGCAAACTCCATGGTTAATATGGCAACTGCCACCGTTACGCAATATACGCGGGTCAGGCGTTTGCTGCCGTGCGCACGCTTGCCTGCAGCGCTATTCGGGTTCCTCGATCTGGTAGCCCCTGGCACGCAATACTGCCAGCATGCCGTCGGGCGACGTCAGCTCGCTCATCGCCAGTACCGCCAGTGTCGACCGGTTGTTGGTGAGCGATTTTTCAGCCGCAGCGATCCAGGTTGCTTTGACCTGCTTGCGCATGTCCGCTGCGCCCTTGACGTTGTTCAACCATTTACTGTCGACCACGGCTGCGTTGCAGGCAATTTTCTCGTCTGGGAAATCCAGCTTGCGCAGGGTGGGCAAGTCGCCCATGGCCCAGGCATTGGCGCGCCGCCGCATCGTCTCCAGATCTTTTTCCAGGCGATCGATGGTTTGCGTAAAACACGCCACATCATCCAGTTTGGATTTCTTGAAGTCGCGCAAGGTCTCGCGGGGATTTTCAAGCGGGATGTTGACCGATGTGGATGTGATGGGGATTTTCCAGTTCTTGCCCAGTTCGTAGATGCGCTTGGTCACGGCTCCGCCGCCATCCATGCCAGCCACGCCCAGAGCGCGGCTGGACAAGGTTTGCGCGGCAAACATCGGACGCAGTTCTTCAATCCCGGCGTCGTTGCCAATATATTTCTGCTTCAGCACGGTCCAGCGTGCATACACATCGGGCGGGACCTGGTCCTGCAGGCGGGCGCCATCGACGTTCTTTTTGACGCCCGCCAAAAACGGCAGGGCCGTTAGCATGTTCAGGGAATTGCTCCAGCCGACGGAAATAACGGTACCTGGCGTGCCCAGCAGCTCCTGCGAATTGGCCAGCACCGTTTCCAGTTGCTGCGAGCGCCAGTCCATTTGCGTCGGTAGAGGCCCATAGCTGGCGAAGATCCACAGGACGTGGTCGTCTTTCGACACTTTCCATAAAGCCGGTCCTGGCCGCTGGCCAACGACCAGGATGCTCGGAACAGTCGCAGCCTCCGGTTCCGGCGCCTGCTGCGTCCAGGCAGACGTCGACGCCAGGGTCAGTGCGATTAACAGTGCGTAGCGGTGCGGCATGCTTTCTCCTAGTCAGGTTCGTCGATCTGGTAGCCCTTGGCGCGCAGGGCCGCCACCAGACCGTCCTGGTTGAGCAGGTCCGACATTGGCAGCATGGCAAACGTCGACTTGTTCGCTGCGAGGGCCTTTTCCGCAGCAGAGAACCAGTAGGCCCGCATGCGCTGGCGCAGGTCGTCCGCACCTTTCAAGCCGCCCATCCATTTGCTGTCTATGATGGCCGCGTTGCAGGATTGCTTCTGGTCGGGGAAGGTCAGCTTGCGGATTGCGTCGATGTTGCCCATCGACCAGGCATTGGCGCGGACCTTCATCGCATCGAGGTCCGTTTCCAGCCGGTCGACCGTCTTGGTGAAGCACGCCACGTCGTCCAGACGGCCTTTCTTGAACTCGCGCACCGCTGCGCGCGGATTGTCCATTTCCAGTGTCAGCGTTGTGCTGGTGTACTTGATCTTCCAGTTCTTTGCCAATTGCTCGATCCGGTCCGGAATGTCATGACCCTTGTCCATGCCATTGACGAACAGTCCCCTGTCATACAGACGGTCGGCGGCGAACAGCGGGCGTTCTTCTTCGATCCCCTTGTCGTCTCCAATGTATTTAGTTTTCAGCAATTGCCAGCGGGTGTAGACAGCGGCCGGCACCAGGTCTTGCAAGTGTGCCCCGTCGGCGTTTTTCTTGATGCCGATCAGAAACGGCGCTGCGGTCAGGATATTGAACGAATTGGCCCAACCGACAGAAAAGGAGGCACCCGGCTGACCCAGCAACTCTTGCGACTGTGCCAGCGCGTTTTCCACCTGCTGCGAACGCCATTCCATCTTTTTTGGTAGAGGGGAATACGTGCCAAATACCCACATGACATGATCGCCCTTGGAAACTTTCCACAGTGCGGGTCCGGGCCGCTGGCCCACCACCAGAATATTCTGAACCGGGGCCGCGTCCGGGTCCAGCGCTTCCTGCGCCATTGCGGCGTTCGAACAAATAATCACACTCAGCAACGCGGCGAGCTGTTTCAAGATGTCACCCTGACAAAGTTAAGAGAACAAACATACTAACTGCAGCTCGCTTCCCCAACAAAATTAAAACAAGTTGTTACACTGATATGCATATGAATCGTCGGGCGCGCACAGCACGGGCGAATATCGTTTAGGTCACGCACGAATACAGTGCATGATGATTGCTTTCTCTTGGCATGGTTCTTGATACATTAACTATGTACATTCAACTTGATAACGTGGACATGGCGAATTTTTTCGATGAAATGATGGCCGGTGGAACCGGCGCAGTCCGTGAACACTACCGGGAATTCGATGGCTGGCTGAAGCGGCAATCGCCTGAACGCATTGCGCGCAAGCGCGCCGAGGCAGATTTGACCTTTCGCAGGGTTGGGATCACCTTTGCCGTCTATGGCGACGATGCCGGCACCGAGCGGTTGATTCCGTTCGACACCATTCCGCGCATCATTCCCGCGCACGAGTGGAACGCGCTGGAAACCGGCCTGGTCCAGCGCGTCAAAGCGCTGAACATGTTCATCCACGATATTTATCACGACCAGAACATCATCAAGGCGGGCATCATTCCGGCCCAGCAGATTTACCAGAACGCCCAGTACCGTCCGGAGATGCAAGGGATCAATGTCGCTTCTGACATTTACGCCCATATCGCGGGCGTTGACATCGTGCGCGCGGGCGAGGGCGAATTTTATGTGCTCGAAGACAATCTGCGCGTGCCATCCGGTGTCTCTTATATGCTGGAAGACCGCAAGATGATGATGCGGCTGTTCCCGGAGCTGTTCGCTAAGCATCGCGTCGCGCCGGTCGAGCACTATCCGGATATGTTGCTGGAGAACTTGCGCTCGGTGGCGCCGGCAGGCGTCAATGATCCGACCGTGGTCGTCATGACGCCTGGCATGTACAACTCGGCCTATTTCGAGCACGCCTTCCTGGCCCAGCAAATGGGCGTCGAATTGGTCGAAGGCAAAGATTTGTTCGTGAGTGCGAACAATGTCTTCATGCGCACCATCCGCGGCCCCAAGCGCGTGGACGTCATCTACCGCCGCATCGACGATGATTTCCTCGACCCACTGGCGTTCCGCTCCGATTCCAGCCTGGGCGTGCCGGGCCTGCTGTCGGTGTACCGCGCCGGACGCGTGACCCTGGCCAATGCCATCGGCACCGGCGTGGCCGACGACAAGTCGATCTATCCTTTTGTTCCCGACATGATCCGTTTCTATCTGTCGGAACAACCCATACTGAACAACGTACCGACCTTTCAGTGCCGCAAGCCGGATGATCTGGCCTATACGCTGGCCAACCTGCCCGAACTGGTGGTCAAGGAAGTCCACGGCGCGGGCGGCTACGGCATGCTGATCGGCCCGGCCGCGAGCAAGCAGCAAATCGAAGACTTCCGCCAGCGCCTGATCGCGAAGCCGGACGGCTACATCGCACAGCCCACGCTGGCGCTGTCGGCCTGCCCGACCTATGTCGAGAACGGCATTGCCCCGCGCCACATCGATTTGCGTCCCTTTGTGTTGTCGGGCAAGACGATTTCGATGGTGCCGGGCGGCCTGACCCGGGTTGCCTTGCAAGAAGGCTCACTGGTGGTGAACTCGTCGCAGGGCGGCGGCACCAAAGACACCTGGATCCTGGAGGAATAATGCTGAGCCGAACCGCAGATCACCTGTACTGGATGGCGCGCTACACCGAGCGCGCCGAAAACACGGCACGCATGCTGGACGTGGCCGTGCAAACATCGATGTTGCCGCAATCGACCGCTGATGTGGAATCGGGCTGGCGCGCGATGCTCAGCATCTCCGAACTGGAGCAGGCCTTTGATGCGAAATATGCGGTGCTGGACGCCCGCAACGTCCTCGAATTCATGATCAGCGACCCGCAGAATGCATCGTCGATCGTGTCTTGCCTCACCGGCGCGCGCGAGAATGCCCGTGCGGTGCGCGGCGTGCTGACCACCGAAGTGTGGGAGACGCACAACGCCACCTGGCTGGACATGCAGGAGCGCCTGCAAAAAGTGACCTTGGATGGCGACCCGAGCGAATTTTTCGAATGGGTCAAGTACCGCTCGCACCTGTCGCGCGGTGTAACCGTGGGCACCATGCTGACGGACGAAGCCATGTATTTCCTGCGCCTCGGCACATTTCTCGAGCGCGCCGACAATACGGCCCGGATTCTTGATATTAAATATCACGCGGCCAGGCAGGCCGGTCGCAGCGATGCCGTGAACCAGCGCGATTTTTATTACTGGGCCGCGTTGCTGCGCTCGGTATCTGGCTTCGAGATCTACCGCAAGGTATATCGTGACGCGATCACGCCGTCCCGCGTGGCCGAGCTGCTGATGCTGCGCGCCGATATGCCGCGTTCATTGCTTGCATGCATGGAGCAGGTCGTCTTCAACCTGAAAGCTGTCCGCAATGATGTCTCGGTCGATACGGAGCGCATGGCCGGTAAAATCCACGCCGACCTGCAATTTGCGCGCATCGACGACATCCTCGAGGCCGGGCTGGACGACACCCTGAGCGATTTCCTGGAAAATATTTTCGAGCTTGGGAACCGGATCAGCCGCGATTTCCTCGTTCCACTGGCCGCCTGACATGCAACTTTCCATCCGCCACGAAACCTTGTACCGCTATTCGGTGGCGCAGGCCTATAGCATCGAGCAATTGCACCTGACGCCTCGGGCCGAGCCGCAGCAGCGCGTCCTGTCATGGCGGATCACGACGCCAGGCCACTGCAGCGGCTACAGCGACGCCTACGGTAACGTGTCGCACATGTTGACGCTCAACGATCCGCATGATGCGGTGCGCATCCTGGTCGAAGGTGTTGTCGCGACGACGCTGCTGCACGGCGGGCGATTGCTGACGCAGGAGAACTTGTCGCCGCTCATCTTTACAGTGTCGACGCGGCTGACCCAGCCGACACCGGCTTTGCTGGCGCTGGCAGATGCCACGCTGCCGCCGCGCGGTGAGAAGGTTCGCACGGCCGACCTGCTGCGCCTGACTGCGCACATCTTTGGTGCGGTCGCGTACGTCACTGGTGCAACCGATGTCTTCAGCACGGCAGGGGAAGCGCTGACCTTGGGCGCAGGTGTATGCCAGGATCATGCCCACGTGTTCCTGGCCTGCTGCCATGCGCATGATATTCCCGCGCGCTATGTGTCCGGCTACATTGATCCCGAGTCGACCGGGCATGCGGCCAGCCATGCGTGGGTGGATGCCTGGGTCGAGGACGCAGATTTCACGGGCTGGATCAGCATCGACGTCAGCCATAACCGCCTGATGACCGACGCCTATTGCCGGCTTGCCATTGGCCGCGATTACGAGTCCGCCGCGCCTGTGCGCGGGATGCGCCGCGGTGGCGGCGATGAAACCATGACCGTTGAAGCCACAATTGTGCCGGTGTAAAATATTCGTTTCATTTGGTAAATTTTAGCCATGACGTACTGTGTAGGCATGCGCCTCGATGCCGGGCTGGTGTTCTTGTCCGATTCGCGTACCAACGCTGGCGTGGATCAGGTTGGCACTTTCCGTAAGCTGAGTGTGTTCGAAAACCCCGGCGAGCGGGTCATGGTCCTGATGACCTCAGGGAATCTGTCGATATCGCAGGCCGTGCGGCAAGCGGTGTCCGATTACGTCGGTCCGGATGGCGTGACCATCTGGAGCGCGCCAAATATGTATGAGGCAGCGCGGATCCTCGGCGAGGCCGTGCGTGTCGTGCACAAGCGCGATGCCGCCAACCTGGCCGAATTTGGCGTCGACTTCAATATTGGCATGGTTTTCGGCGGCCAGATCAAGGGCGAACGCTGCCGCCTGTTCCAGGTTTATTCAGCTGGCAATTTCATCGAATCGCGCGACGAAAACACCTATTTTCAGATCGGCGAAGCCAAATATGGCAAGCCCATCATCGATCGCGTCGTGACGCCGCTGACCTCTCTCGACGATGCCGCCAAGTGCGCGCTCATTTCAATGGACTCGACCTTGCGTTCGAATGTCTCGGTAGGGCTACCATTGGACATGCTGGTGTATGCCACGGATAGCCTGGCAGTGACGCATTTCGTGACGATCGACGCCCAGAACCAGTATTTCAACCAGCTGCGCAACAGCTGGGGCGCGCAACTAAAATCCGTCTTCGAAGGCATCGCCGCGCCGGTATGGGATGCGGCGCCGGATGCGACCGCGAATGTTCTGTCGTCCAGCAATATGCACAGCAAACCAATGCGCGTACACCTGCCAGCCGGCGTCAAGGCCAGCGCCCCATTAGAACCATTGCAATCTGTGGCCCAACAGCCACAGTCGAAAAAACAGCATTAAGCAGATAACTGCCGCGTTATTTCGCGCATCCCCTTGAATTATTCAGGAGGCCTTGCTATAGTTCGCCTCCCAGCAAATTGCTGCAACAAATCAACAGGTTGCGACGAGATGTACGGGGACTGTTTCTGAAACA
>NZ_JAQQPS010000046.1:0-12619 GCF_036688685.1 Massilia sp. S19_KUP03_FR1
CCAGGCACTGAAAAACTGGCACGATAAAAAGCCAGAATTATTCGTTAAACGCGTCTATAACCAAGCGGGTCTTGACAGATAGCGCATTCGTGCATCGCAACTTGCGGGAGGCCATCAAGGTCCGGGTGGCAACGAATTGCGTTCTCACAAACTGCTTGGGCTGCGGCGTGACGAATCTTGGTGCCGAAACCACTGCAATAAAAAATTCCAGACCAGTAGTGGAAGCAGCCATGCGGCAGATGGAAAGAGGAAGCCAGTCCAGGGCGGTCTGGTGCCTGAAATAATCACGACTATGAGCAGCGCATATGCAAAGCCTATTGCAATAACTAGTTTTTGTGTCTTCGTTAGCGTTGAAAAGAGGCAGCTGATGATCAACAGCGCGAGCAGCGCTAATAGCGGAAGCACCCCGAACATGACGGAGTAGCCGATTCCGCTCCACCCGCCAGAATGGTCGGTAGCGACATTGATGATGACGCCAAGTGCAATTGAAATGATCGTAATTATGTTATTGAATCGCATCGTATTCGATGCCTCAAGCCGATGGGGGGCTAAAATTCGGCAAAGGTAGCGCCATTTCATACTGGTCCGGGTAAGAACGGTGCAACCGTGCGACCGCTACTTCCCGAAGTAGCGCTGTACCGGGCTAAGCTTCACCCCGACGGTGGTCGGATGTGAAACGGCAGCGGCAAAGAAGAATGTAATTCTGCTTCGCCGCAGTTGTCAATTTGGGGTGAGTGAGGCGGGGAACGACGTTTGTCCGCAGGCATTGCGCGATCGACTGATGCAGTGGTCTTGCTGGCTATGACACAACAGCGCACCGCTCCCGACCTCTCCGCCCTCACGCCCGGCAAACTTGAGGGCATCGTGTTGACACTAAGGGAACGATTGGCGGCACTGGAATGGAAGGTCGCCAGGAACAGTCGCAACGCAAGTCATCGTGGCCGAGCGGCGCCAGGACATCGATGTGTGCCGGTAAGCGCGTTCGATATCGTCGAACACAGCACGCTGGCGATGACCTGTGGTTGCGGCGAGACCCAGGTGAGCGGCTTTCCCGCTGGCGTGACCGAACTGGTGCAGTATGGCGGGCCAGCGTGGCCGCAGCAAGCAGGCAGTCGTGACCAATCTGCTGCGCCGCTTCCGCCTTCACGTCGACGCAGTCCTGCGCTTGATCAGCGACTTGGCAGGCCGTTCAGCAACAACGTTGGCGAGTCCGCCTTGCGCGTGCCCAGTCAAGGCCAAACAGAAAATCACCGGGTTCTTCTGCACGCGTGCTTCGCTGCTAAACAGTCACAATAGAATTTCCCTAGAAATATAGGTATCGATAAACATTGTGCGTGTGCCAGTAGTTTGAAAGATACTCACATCGATTTACTTAAAAATATGCGTACATCCAAATCACCGACTGATAGCTTGACCACACGCAGTATCTAAAAAAACAAGTTGTTTAATATGAAAAAAGTTAAAAGGTGGCGGAACTTCGGCGTCATGATTCTATTTTTCAACCAGTCAAAAGTTTAACTTGCATAACTGCATCGGTATATCGAAAAGTGGCATGATCTCTTGCCTCACTTGAGGTTTTTGAAGAACACACGACGAAGACAAGCGCCCGTGTATAACTTGACGGTTTCTAACATGATGATCGACCCGAACGATATTTCTTTCCATACAGGAGCGCCAGCAGGCGTGGATCGCGTTAACATGGGCGTGCCGTCCCTGAAAGGAAGAAATTTAAGAATTAGCCTTAAGCAATGGAGAATGTTTCATGCTGTAATTGATTCCGACGGATTTTTTGGCGCAGCGGATAGTCTGAATGTCACGCAGTCGACGGTCAGCCATGCAGTGGCCAAGCTGCAGGATCAACTCGGTGTGCCGCTTCTCGTTTTAAATGGACGCAAGGCCAAAATAACGGATGAAGGACGAATATTGCTTGAGCGGTCAAGGCTCCTCGTCCGGCATGCAATCGAGCTCGAGAAGCTGGCAGAGAACCTCAGGCAAGGATGGGGATCTGAAATTCGGCTGGCAAGCGCCCCCATTTTTCCTGCCGAGCTGCTCCCGCTTGCACTTCGAAAATTCTCGTTGAGCCTACCTAAAGTCAAACTGCGTGTCAGGCAAGCGACGCATGAGCAGGCCAAGTCTGCGCTCCATAACAACACCGTTGACCTGGCAATCACTACCCAGATGACGGAGGGATTTGTCGGAAACGAATTGATCAAAGTTGAACATGTTGCAGTCGCGCATCCCGCAAGTGTGTTGTTCGCACTTAAACGGGATATCACGTCCGACGAACTGCGTAGCCAGTGCCAAGTGGTAATTTCAGACATCGACGATTATGTCGCGACTGAAGCCAGCTATCGATTATCACTATTTACGCAAGTCTGGAACGTCAGCAGCCTCGATCTGGCGTTTCGCGTACTAAGGCAGGGTATCGGGTATGCATGGTTGCCCAGGCACGAGGTTCAGCAGGCGCTCAATGAGAACCAGGTCCGTATCCTGCCCGTGGTAGGCGGATCAACTTACACCACGACGCTCTATCTCCTTCACGCACGGTCGGTGGCGCCGGATACCGTGACCGGAAAATTTGCCGAACGCCTTCAAACCTGCAGCAGGTGCTATCAAGAAAATACGCGGGCGCCGGCACGCGCAGAGCTAATGCCCGATCCGGCATGCTGCGATGACGTTGAGCAGCACTGAAGGAAATCTCGATTCATGTCGATGCGATCATTTTAAAAAATCCGGGTGGCGAAAAATGATGCCAATTAAGGACAACAGGGTGGATGGATACTTGCAGCAGTTACGCAAAAAAAGAAGACGCGACAATAGATCGTCCGAATTGCTATTTGCTGTCGAAAATATCCTGCGCAATGGATGGCTGATTTCGGGAATTGCCTGCTTTGTTGCGATGTGCGGCATCCTGTACGCCTTGTCGGTCACGCCAATCTACGAGTCGAACATCCTCATCCAGATAAAGCGCAGCGCACCGCTTTCCGGCGAACTGCAGGCAGACCTTCCCGCAGCAACCGAAGTGGAGATCCTGCGCTCGCGCGCAATCCTGACACGTGTTGTCAATGCGCTTCAACTCGATATCAGCATCGAACCAAAGTTATTTCCCGTGATCGGTGGATTCGTAGCGGCAAGGAACCCGGACATCTCCTCACCGGGCTTGTTCGGCCGGGGCGGTTATGTATGGGGCGCGGATCGGGTGCGGCTAGCCAATTTCACCGTTCCGCCGGGGCTGCAGCGACGTATTGTCACGCTCACCGTCACAGCCAGAGACGAATTGACACTCAGCGAAAATACCTCGGGAATCAGGCTAAAAGCGCGGGTAGGCAGCATGGCGAAGCTTCAGACAAAATACGGGCCCGTCACAATTCTCGTCGCGGAAATAAGGGCGCGGCCGGGTGCACAGTTTATGGTGAGCCAGCGTCCGGAATATCAGGTCGTGGAACAGTTGCAGCGCTCACTGGCGATCTCGGAAAAAGTAAAACAGTCGAACGTGATCACTGTCTCATTGCAAGGATCGAAGCCGGAGCTGGTCAGCGGTATTCTGAACGAAATCGGCGCGCAGTACATCAGTCAGCAGGTTTCCCTAAGAACGGCCGAGGCAAAGAGCCAACTGCTTTTCTACGATCAGCAAGTGACTGAATCCGTGAAACGTCTGCGCGAACTGGACGTCAAGATCAACCAGATTCTTCGCCGCTTTGGGACCTCAGACTTAAGCGAGGAAGAACGTATTCTCGCCCAGCAGTCAGTTGCGCTGAAAGCGAAGCTGGATGAAAAAGAACAAAGGAAAACTGAATTGGCAGGTCGGTTTGCCGATGGGCATCCTGAAATAATCACGCTAACAACAATCATTCAGAATGTACGCCGTGATTTCGACGAAGTCGAGTCGAAACGACGGATGATTGCATCGGCACAACATGAGATACTCAGCGCTAACCGGGATAAACAAATCAACAGCGAGATGAACATCGCTCTGGTTAATGCTCGCCATAAACTCGATGCACTACTGCTCTCGAATAGTGTCAATATACGCTGGGTCGACCGCGCAGAAACGCCTACCCAGCCAACGACGCTCGGGCTGAACGTCATGATTGCAATGTCCTGCTTGATAGGGATAGTCCTTGGCATCATTGCCTCTATGTTGAAAAATTTCATTGTGGCGCATGCGAATGGATCCCGTGGCTTCTTGGTAGGTCGTCACTTCGTGATCAGCGACGACATTTCTGACTGGAAAAATAGCGATAAACTGCGAAAAAAAGCGTCGCAGGCCTGAGCTTGTCGAAGGGCTGGCGGTGCAGGCTGGCCTGCACTGGCGGCTACGGAGACAAGAAAATTCGTCGTTATCCAATGCAATGGCCTTCGACGGGATGCTTGAAATGCGCGCCGCCGTCGCTGCACTGTTCCGCCTTGCGATATCCACTTCCGGCAAAGCCTCTACTCTGTGATTCCTGAATGCACGGCAATCCCACACAGCGACGCCAAGACTATCACTGATTTTCCATTTCTCTTGAATTGTGTGACGGCGTTGTTAAAAAATATGCCGTCGACCTTCCTCCATTTAAAGATCTTCAGGGAACAAGGACTACTGCATTCTCGGGGAAAATTTTTATAGTGGAACTAATCGTAAAAATAAATGTGTATCGAAATATTATCACCAGATAGATCGATTTTTCCAATCTGATAGTCGACGGCGTCACGCTAAAGTAATACCCAGCTAGTTTGATTGAGCGAGTCGCAATTGCGCAGGAACGCAAACAGCGAAGTCTGGCGGTTTCCGGCCAGGCAGCATTTGTGCCGACCTGGGCGAATCATTGCGATGAGATGCGATGCGCACGTGGAGGTTGTCATGTCAGCATGGGAACAGATTGATGGCGTGTTCGGTGCAGGGCTATCAAAAATATTGGCGCCAGTTCTGCTGGAAACCGCCGCATTGGCGATGGTCGTGAGTCTGGTCGTCTGTGCGATGAGCATTCTTACCAGCCGTTGGCATGGGCGTTATTCCTTTGATAATGATTTCAATGGAATTCAAAAGGTGCATAAAAAAATGGTGCCGCGGACTGGCGGAATTGCATTGTTGTGCGGTGTCCTGGCTATTCCTATCATGGCGGGACTCGGCAATGACAAATTTTTCCTGCCGCACGATGCCAGGATCACGATACTGAAACTTGTACTGGCCGCAATGCCCGCATTTCTTGCTGGATTGATTGAAGACTTGACCAAGAACGTTTCGGTACGGGTCCGCTTGTTATCGATATTCGCGAGTGCAATCCTTGCTACCTGGCTGCTGGGCGCTCATCTGCCTCGTCTCGATATTTGGGGACTTGATGACGCACTACACTTAATTCCTGTCTCTTTGGCCATCACAGCGTTTTCTGTCGTGGGTGTCACGAATTCAATCAATATTGTCGATGGTTTCCATGGTGTCGCCGGCGGTACCGTTGTGATTGTGCTGGCCGGTGTTGGATACTTAGCCGGGAGGGAGGGGGACATCCTGGTTGCCTTGCTCGCTACGGCTGGGATAGGCACGACCATCGGTTTTCTTATCCTGAACTATCCGACCGGAAAGTTATTCATGGGAGACGGAGGCGCTTATTTCATCGCTTTCTGGGCCGCGGAAGTCGCTATTCTGACGGTCGTCAGGAATCCAGGCATCAACGCCTGGCAAATACTCGCAATCTTTGCGTATCCCGTAATCGAAGTATTGTTCAGCATGTACCGCCGGACGATATTGCACAACGCTTTCGTCGGCGCCCCGGATCGCCTGCACCTTCATTCGCTGTTCTATCGTCGGGTCGCCTGCCACCAGATCAGCATCCAAAAATACACCTGGGGACGGAATGCGGGTGTCGCATGTTTCGTGACGACTTGGGTGGCTACCGCAACCCTTGTAGCTATTCTCTTCGGCAATACCGTCCCTGCAGCAGTGGCACTGGTTTTGATTCAGGGCCTGGCATATGTATCGGTGTATATGAGACTCGTCCGTGGACATTGGGGACGCTGCCTTAGTCCGGCGGTCATCCTTGGACTAAGGCCGCAGCAGAGAGTCAAAATAATCTGATTGGGCTGAATACGTCGAACGAGATGTTCCGGTTTTAAGAAAATATTAAGGATGACAGCGATGAACGCTTTTGAAAAAATTCAAGGGGATCTTCTGAATCATCCCAAAAAATGGTTGGTGACAGGGTGCGCAGGATTTATCGGTTCCAATCTGCTGGAATGTCTCTTGAAACTGAATCAGACAGTTGTCGGCCTGGACAACCTGTCAACCGGCCATCAGCATAATATGGACGAGGTGCGCGATCTTGTCAGCGATGTGCAATGGCGGAGGTTCACATTTATTCATGGTGATATATGTGACAGAAATGCATGCAAAGAAGCAGCGACGCACGTCGAACATGTTTTACACCAGGCAGCATTGGGCTCGGTTCCACGATCGATATCGGACCCAATCGCGACCAATGATTCCAATGTCAGCGGCTTTCTTAACATTCTGGTCGCATCCAGAGATGCTGGGGTAAATTCCTTTGTCTTTGCTGCATCAAGCTCAACGTACGGCGACCATCCTGGCTTGCCGAAGGTTGAACAGATTATTGGCCGGCCCATGTCTCCCTATGCAGTAAGCAAATACGTCAACGAACTATATGCCGATGTTTTTACACGGTGCTATGGATTAAAAACAACCGGGCTGCGCTACTTTAATGTTTTTGGAAAAAGGCAAGACCCTGATGGTGCTTATGCTGCAGTTATTCCAAAATGGATCAATGCGATGCTGCAGAATAAATCGGTAATAGTCAACGGAGACGGTAGCACAAGCCGGGATTTTTGCTATGTTGCCAACGCTGTCGAAGCCAATTTGCTTGCCACATTTAATCAAAATGGTCAAGCCAGTGAGATTTATAATGTCGCCGTGAGTGATGCCACAACCTTGAACCAGCTTTTCGATTATTTAAAATCGATTTTGAAGGCGAATGGCATTGCGTTCAACCAAAACCCGGTCTACGCCGCGTTTCGGGACGGTGACATTCGGCATTCGCAAGCAGATGTCGCCAAGGCTGTAAGGGAGCTCGGCTATTCTTCGGCTCATCGTATTTATGATGGACTTGAAGCGACCATACCATGGTATTTAGCGCGCAGCGGCAGGAAAATTTTGGCGTCAGAAATGGAAGATTATTTCCTGTCAGCTGAATAAGTGCATGTAGAAGCACTTCGTCGGGGGATTGGTTTTCAATGCGGCGGTCGATCATGCATCCAAGGTCACGCAAGGGGCAGAAGTGAATTTTTTGAGCACACTCGGTACGCGCTTCAGAACGGCAGATCCGCATCATGCTGCAATTTTCAAAGGCATGCTGACAGTGGCGGTCTTTACGTTACTTGGGAAGCTGATCAGCGCCGGGAAAGAAATGGCAGTGGCCTTCCGCTACGGCCTGTCAGCCGAAGTTGACGCATATCAGTTTCTGTACAGCCTGGTTTCCTGGCCTATCGGTATCTGGTGCAGCGTACTGACCGCTGTACTCGTGCCCCTCGCGGGCCGAATGCGTGATGCCGACAAGGGCGCCATACCGCGCTTTCGTTCCGAACTCCTCGGCTTCGGGCTCTTGATCGGCACGGTACTTGCCTTGCTTGCATGGCCTACGATCCATGTTGTGTTGGCCTCCGGAAGAAGCGGATTGCCGGAGAATACGGCGCTTTTTGCCGAAGCAGCCCTGCCGGGTGTGATCCTGTTGCTTCCGTTTGGAATGCTCGTTTCACTGCAGTCTGCATGGATGCTTTCTGCCGGCAGGCATATCAATACGCTGCTCGACAGCATACCGACCTTATTCATCGCTGGGGCCATTCTGTTTTTTCCTGGGGGCGGTATCGATCCACTTGTATGGGGTACCGTCGTTGGATTTGTCTTTCATTTGCTTGCTCTCCTCATTCCCATGGCACGACGCAATGAGTTCGAATCGCCGGCTTTCGCCCTGGCGTCGCCTGTGTGGAGATGGTTTTGGCAGGGATTTGGGATCATGATTGGCGGCCAGGCGTTGATGAGCTTTACCGTGATTGTCGATCAGTTTTATGCGGTCAGTCTGGGTACAGGATCTGTCGCGACTCTCGGCTACGCAAATCGTGTGTTGTCCCTGATACTCGGCCTGGCCGCAATTGCGGTCTCGCGCGCAACGCTGCCCATTTTCTCCACGGCTGCGCCCGAATGGTCCGCAAAAATCCACAGTGTTGCTGCTTACTGGGCCCGACTGATGTTTGTCGCTGGAATCGCGGTAATGCTGCTCAGCTATATGGCCGCACCCTGGGTCATCAAATTGCTGTTTGAACGCGGTCAGTTCAGCGCTGCTGACACCGCGATTGTGGTTGACGTATTCCGTTTCGGTTTGCCCCAGCTTCCTTTCTATTTCTCATGCATGGTTCTTGTCAGCTATGCTTTGAGCCAACACCGATATAAATTAATTTTCTACTCAGGGGTTATTGGGTGCGTCGCCAAACTTGCTGGAAACCTTCTTCTGGTTCCGCCTCTAGGGGTCAATGGCATAGCACTGGGAACAATCTTCGTATATGGGTTCAACACGCTTTTTTTTAGTATCTGCTTGTGGCGTTCGAAGTGAGGCAGTGCTTCGCCGTCATTATCAAATATTTTGTAGCGGAGAGCTTTAATTGAAAATCCTACTCTTTATAAACAATCTGGCTGGGGGCGGGGCTGAACGCGTTGTCACCACCCTGGCTAATTTCTGGATTCATCAAGGGCGGGAAGTGACGGTGGTCACACTAGGGTCAGAAAATGACGATTTTTACCCGTTGGATCGACGCGTGAGCAGGGTGTCGTTGAATCTCGCTGGCCAGAGCCGTGGCGTATGGGATGCTTTTCGGCAGAACGTACAGCGCATTCTGGCGCTACGACGTTTGTTACGGCAGATCGAACCGACGGTTGCGATCGCAGCGATGAGTACACCAAGTGTTCTCCTGGCATTAGCTAGTTGTGGTCTCGCCAATATGTGCACCATTGGATCGGAGCGCTGTTACCCGCCCCATGCCCCCTTGGGGCGAATATGGGGCTACTTACGCAGCAAGATGTACGGCCAATTGTCCGCTGTCATTGCCTTGACGCGCGAGAGCGCAGAATGGATCACGGCGCACTCATCGGCCAGACGTGTTGCGGTCATTCCAAATGCCGCGCTGTGGCCTCTGCCTGACAATCCGCCTGCAATTTTGCCGCAAGCGTGCGTTTCTTTTGGTCGCAGGCTGTTGCTGGCCGTTGGTAGGCTCGAAGTTGTGAAAAACGCCGATGAATTGATCCGGGCTTTCGCGCAGCTTGCAAAGAAACATCCTGATTGGGATCTTGCAATCCTCGGCGAGGGACCCGAGCGCGCGTCGCTTGAGGCTATTATCAAGGACCAAGCGCTAACGACGCGTGTCTTCATGCCTGGGATCGTCGGAAACGTCGGCGCTTGGTATGCTCATGCCGATTTGTATGCGATGACATCGCGCTCCGAGGGCTTTCCCAATGCGCTGGTGGAGGCTATGTCCCATGGGCTAGCTGCTGTGAGCGTCGATTGTGACACAGGGCCGCGCGATATTATTCGGGATGGCATAGACGGCGTGCTTGTGCCACCCAACAATTCCGCCGCGCTCGTCAATGCTCTGGATCGTGTCATGGGAGATGCAACCTTCAGAGGCCAGTTGGCGGACCGTGCGCGTGAAGCCCGAGAGCGCTTTTCTATCGAAAAAATAGCGGGCATGTGGGACGCGCTGTTCCACGAATTATCTCCGGCCGATACGGTATTGAATATCAAGAATAAGTCGTCAGCTCTGAATCGGTACGGTTCATGAGTGCCGAGATGTCCCATCACTCCGGATTTCGCCTGCGGCGGAAGGGTGCCTTCAGAACACACACGGCCGCCGGTGGACGATTTCTCCGGTGGTATAAAAATTGTGTACTCGGTATCGCCATGGGAGCGATTTACACGAACCTTGCTATCTATTGCTATGTGTTGAATCCCGCCATGCTTCCGAAGTTTATTTTCTTTGGTTTATTTTTGATATTTTCACCCTTGCTGATTACAAATAAACGAGATCTGGTGCCGTACCTGCTTTCCCCTTTTTTTTTATGGGCTATGTTGCTGTTAATCCTGAATGTCATTCACCTGGCAGCGTTCTCTACAACGAGTACCGTGAGTGGGCTAGATCTTATCGATCAGCAAGGCGAAGCAAGGCGCTCTCTCGTGGTAACGCGTTCACAATATATTTTGTTCGCGATTATCTTCGGTTTTGTTCCTTATGCAACTACGGGCAGAAAATATCTGTACCCCATCGTATTGTTGATGATTTTGGTTCCGTGTGCAGTCATTCTTGATTTCACTCACCCCGGACTTCTCTATCCAACGGAAACTGAGGGGGCAGTACTGGGACGCGCTGCCGCAATGTTTATCAATCCAACGATGGCGGGCGAAGCGGTTCTCCACATTTTTTTACTTGGCTGTATGCTGACAAGGATGCATTACCGACTGCCGTTTTTCATTCTTGCCGGCGCGGCAGTTCTAAGCACCTTTTCACGCTCATCCATTATTGCGTGGGTATTGATATTTTTCATTCTCGTCTGGAAAAGAACCTTGCCGAGATCGGCGGTGATTGTCACGGCGATCATTGTTGGGATTTTTCTTGTTTTTCTGGGAAGTTTTGAAAGTTACATCCAGTCGCGCCAGGATTTTGAGAGTGCATTCAGCAATATTCTGTCTCGCCTCGACTTCTTCTCCAGCTTTAAGTTAAATGACGACAGTTCTGAGGAACGGGCTGACGTGATAAGAGCCGCCTGGGAGCTTTTCTTGCAGAATCCTTTTTTTGGTGCGGGTGCGGGTGCTACGCAATTTTGGTCTTATAGAGCAAGTACACACAATCAAATACTATTGCTGGCAGCAGAGTACGGCCTATTCGGGATAGGGCTCTGGATATGGATGATTGTAATTTTATGGAAAGGGAATTTTTTCACCGATAGAGGATTGCAACTTGCGATGGTTTTCCTGTTTGCATTCATGTCTTTGTTCACACATCAGATGTTTGATTCTGCAAGCTATTGGTTGGCCACATTTGCACTGCTTTCGACCAGGGAGAATATTGCCGGTCGTGCAGGAAGTTGAGCTATATCGCTAGGTTTATTGTCGATACCGCGTATGTCAGCAGAATTGCGGATGCTCCATCGATATCCTTTTCCACTTATTATAAACATGCAAGGAATTTGTATCATGCATATGTTGCGTACACATTTGAACATTGAAAAAAATCTGGCGTAGTGGTGCACCATGCCCCCCGCAAAATTCATTGTTTCGCTGGATTTCGAGCTGTTTTGGGGCGTTAGCGCGACGCAGACCGTCGCCAGTTACGGCCGCAATGTGCTTGGTGAATGGCATGCCATACCACGCTTGCTCGCCTTATTCCGCCGACACCAGGTAAAAGCCACTTGGGCTACGGTTGGAATGCTCATGTGCCGAAATTACAAGCAATGGCGCGCGATGCGGCCTGCCGTCCTGCCTGGTTACGCGCGCGCGAATATTTCTCCCTACGTGATGGAGCGCTTGGTAAAGGAGCACGCCAAACTGTTTTTTGCCAGGCCTTTGGTTGAGCAGATCATTGAGACGACAGGGCAGGAGTTGGCGACACACACATACAGCCATTTTTATTGCAATGAGCCCGGTGCAACGCCAGAACAATTCGCTGCGGACCTGGCCTGTGCCCGGGCCATTGGCGCAGAGATGGGCCTCAGCTTTCGCAGCTTGGTGTTGCCACGCAATCAGATCGTTGAGAAATTCCTGTCGGTCCTGCCGGATGCCGGAATTCATGTGTATCGCGGAAATTCGAATCATTGGCTGTACCGTAATGGTGATGCGGTCGCTGGCGGAATTGCAGGGCGTATCGCCCGGTTTGCAGATGCCTGCATTCCTCTGAGTGGCCAACGCACGGTGCATGCACAGGTGCACTCGGGGCTTGTGAACGTGCCTGCGAGTCTTTTTTTGTATCCTCTTGGCGCGAATCAGCGCTCATTGTCGCTTATGCGCCTGGATCGTCTGAAGAGAACGATGACCTCAGCGGCGCGAGCGGGTGGCATATTTCACCTGTGGTGGCACCCTCATAATTTCGGCGTGAACACAGATGAAAACTTCGCACAGTTGGAGGCCGTGTTGCGACACTACCACTTTCTAGCCGACACATATGGAATGCGAAGTCATTCCATGGGCGAGTTTGCACCTACTCAATATAGCGCTTCGCTCGTTGCAAGCGATACCTTGTCCCAAGAAATGGAGGGAGTTAATAATCAATCAATCAAGCGGGACCAGCGGTCATGACACACATTCTGCATGTCATCACGGGATTGAGAACGGGGGGGGCCGAAATGGCTCTTTATCGGCTGATTCTTGCCTTCCGGGGTAGCGAGTATATCCATACGGTGATTGCGCTCACGCCTGGCGAAGGCATGTATGCACGATTCGTTGAATCCGGTATTAATTTAATCGTTCTCGATGTGAGACGGTCGCCGGTAGCACACACGATGAGGTTGTACCCACCTCGTTATACACAAGTCCGCACCGTCGTCCGGCCGGCATGAAAACACGTTTACATTCAAGGACTTAACGCG
>NZ_JAQQPS010000047.1:0-11310 GCF_036688685.1 Massilia sp. S19_KUP03_FR1
GTTCACGTGGCGGCGGAAACGATACGCACGTTACGTGAAATGGGCGCACTAAAGAGTTGTGTATAACGAGGTGGGTTGTACCGCCTTCTTCGAACAATGCAGCCGGACATCGTGCAGACATGGCTGTACCACGCAGACTTTTTAGGCGGGCTGCTGGCGCGGCTGGCGGGAAACCGTAACGTGATATGGGGAGTCCGGACGACTGACGTTAACGTTGGTTGCGCGCGTGCCACATCCCTGATTCGTTACTTTTGCGCGGCATTGTCGCACTGGGTTCCGCATACCATCGTGTGCGTGGCCGATGCCGCGCGGCGCTCTCACTTCATGATTGGCTACGATCCCGCTCGCATGGTAGTCGTGGGCAATGGTTTTGATCTCGCGGTGCTCAGGTCCAGTCACCATGAACGCAGCCAGTTGCGCTCCCAGTGCGGGTTCAATGCAGACCATATCGTGCTCGGTACCGTAGGGCGGTTCAATCTCGACAAGGACCACGCCAACTTCGTGAAGGCTGCG
Organism: Massilia sp. S19_KUP03_FR1; assembly: GCF_036688685.1. Lineage (NCBI taxonomy): Bacteria > Pseudomonadati > Pseudomonadota > Betaproteobacteria > Burkholderiales > Oxalobacteraceae > Massilia > Massilia sp. S19_KUP03_FR1. The sequence continues at coordinate 514 of NZ_JAQQPS010000047.1, forward strand.
GGCCTGCTCGCTGCAAACAACGATCGTTTGCGTTTCCTGATGATCGGTAGAGACCTGGACCACGCAAACAGCGATCTGATGGCTTGGATCAATGAAACACAGCATGCCGATCGCTTCGTATTGCTCGGCGAACGTGTCGATGTTGCGGTCTGCTTGGCGGCAATGGACATCTTTTGTTTGTCTTCACGCACAGAAGCCTTCCCCAATGCTGTGGGTGAAGCAATGGCAATGGGTTTGCCGTGCGTCGCAACTGATGTGGGCGACGTGGCCGCGTTGATGGCAGATACCGGCCTGGTGGTGCCGAAGGCCAATCCTGCCGCGCTTGCCCAAGGTATCTCGCGGTTGCTTGCGCTCGGTGCCGATTTACGTTTTCAAATGGGACAAAAGGCGAAGGAGCGTATCAGGGCGACATACACGATGGTCAATGTTCGGCAGCGATTCGAGCTTCTTTACGAAAATATTATCGCGAGGGGGAAACGCTAATGTGTGGATTTACCGGTTACCTGGGGATGACCTCGTTCGGCATCCAGGCAGAACAAAAAATCTTGCTAAAACGCATGACCGATACACTCGCGCATCGTGGCCCCGATGACGCCGGCTACTGGTGCGACAGCGAGCGTGGTATCGCTCTCGGACATCGACGCCTGTCGATTCTTGATTTGTCCGACGCTGGCCATCAACCGATGCGATCGCCTGCAGGACGCTATGTGATCGTATTCAATGGAGAAATCTATAATCATATGCTCATGCGCGAAGAGCTCGACAAGGGGCCGGCGGCGCCGGCTTGGCGTGGCCATTCCGACACTGAAACTTTGCTTGCTGGCTTCGATGTGTGGGGTGTGGAGGGGACGGTAAAGCGTGCGCTTGGCATGTTTGCGTTTGCTGTTTGGGACCGGCAGACGCACATGCTCACCCTTGGTCGCGATCGGGTCGGTGAAAAGCCCTTGTACTACGGCTGGCAGGGACGCGGCAGCCAGGCAGTGTTCCTGTTCGGTTCCGAATTGAAGGCTTTGCGCACGCATCCCTCGTTCGACAACATCATTGACCGGGGCAGCCTCTGCCTTCAGTTAAGGCACAGCTATGTGCCTGCGCCCTACTCCATTTACCGGGGCATCGCCAAACTGGCGCCAGGTTGCCTGCTGACAGTCTCTGCCAGGCAGCCGGAAACCCGATCGTGGACATACTGGTCGGGCCTTGAGCAAGCTGTAACGGGGGTGATGCGTCCGTTCGTCGGTACAGAACAGCAAGCTGTCGATCAGTTGGACGGCTTGCTGCAGGACGCCGTGCGCGCCCAGATGATTGCTGATGTACCACTTGGCGCTTTTTTGTCCGGCGGCGTTGATTCGTCGACAATCGTTGCACTGATGCAAGCGCAATCTCCACGTCCCATCAAAACATTCTCGATCGGATTTCACGAGGTGGGTTTTAACGAAGCAGAATATGCCAAGGCCGTGGCCGTACATCTTGGGACAGAGCACACCGAGCTTTATGTCAATGCAAGACAAGCCCAGGCGGTTATCCCGCAGCTACAGTCGATGTACGATGAACCGTTCTCTGATTCTTCGCAGATCCCCACCTTTCTGGTATCTCAACTAGCCAGACAGCACGTGACGGTAGCGCTCTCCGGCGACGCCGGCGACGAACTATTTTGCGGATACAGTCGCTACCAGTTCGCTGCGAAACTTTGGCGCACCATCAATAGAGGTCCCGTATCGCTGCGCCGGCTCGCCGCAAAAGGCATTACCAGTATTTCGGTCGAAGCATGGAACAAGACGGCCGCGAAAATGGCGCATTTTTTACCTGCGTCTCTTAAGTTCGCTAATACCGGTGACAAGCTACACAAAGGGGCGCAAGTCCTGGCAAGTGCAACTCTGGACGCCGTGTACCTCGGGCTGGTATCCCACTGGGATGATCCTGCATCGCTCGTGATTGGCGGAAGTGAACCGCCGACCCTATTACGGGGGAACGCGCCGCGGTTATCGGGGCTGGACGGGATTCAAAGAATGATGGCCCTTGACTTGGTGACCTATCTGCCCGACGACATTCTTGTCAAAGTAGATCGCGCTGCGATGAACGTCTCGCTGGAGACCCGGATCCCGTTTCTCGACCATCGCGTGGTTGACTTTGCCTGGAGTTTGCCGCAATCGCTGAAGTTGCGTGACGGGACAAGCAAGTGGGCTTTGCGGCAGGTCTTGTACAGATATGTGCCAAAAGCGATGATCGAGCGCCCAAAGATGGGATTCGGGGTGCCGATTGGCAGTTGGCTACGCGGGCCGTTGCGGGAGTGGGCCGAGAGTTTGCTGAATGAATCGCGCCTGAAACAGGAAGGTTTTTTCGATGCCGTCCAATTGCGAAAAAAATGGCATGAACACCTTTCCGGACAGCGCAACTGGCAATTTCACTTGTGGGACGTGCTCATGTTTCAGTCGTGGATCGAACAACAAGTGGCCGATCCTACTGGCGCAAGCCGCGTTTCATTCAGCAGTTTGCGACATAGCAATTCTCTTTGCGCGCCAGAAGGAACGGTGCGCGCTGAATAGTTTTTTACTCTTTTCGATTTAACTGGATATGCATTCAATCTACTAATTACCGCAAAGTTTTCTGGATAGATGGCCAGAATGGCGATGCTATGAGGGCAGCTGATCATGAACAAGAAAATTGTAATTTCAGTCAATGCGGCTTGGAACATTCATAATTTCCGCTCCGGTTTGGTAAAAGCCCTGATTCGCCATGGATATGAAATTATGGTCATGGCACCAGATGACCGGTATTCGCGACGTCTTTCTCTGCTGGGCTGCCGCTTCAAGGTGATCCATATGGATAACAACGGCACCAGCCCAAGTCATGATTTAGCACTCCTGGTAAAATATTGGCGGGTACTTCAGTCAGTGCGCCCGCTTGCTTATCTTGGCTACACGATCAAGCCGAATGTGTATGGATCGATTGCGGCGCATGGGCTCGGAATTCCTGTTATAAATAATATAGCAGGTCTCGGCACAACCTTCATCAACCAAACTTTTATAACGAGTCTGGTAAAGCGTTTATATCGTTTTTCATTGCGCAAATCGAATCGTGTATTTTTTCAAAATTCCGACGATCTGAACCTGTTTGTTCAGGCAGGTTTGATTCAGCCCGGCACGGCCGATGTTTTGCCGGGGTCGGGAATCGACTTGAATCATTTTTCTCCTTCACCGCTTCATCGGGTGAGCAAGCGTGGCTTCCGGTTTTTACTGGTATCGAGGATGTTACGTGATAAAGGGATTGAAGAGTTCGTGGCTGCGGCGGAAATTGTACGCAAATACATGCCCGCGGTGCAGTTTCAGCTGCTCGGCCCGGTGGATGAGAAAAATCCGAATGCCGTCTCGTTGGAAAAAATAAAAAAGTGGGAGAGGGATGATCTGGTCAGCTACCTCGATGAAACAGATGATGTCAGACCCTATCTGAACAACGCCGACTGCATTGTTTTGCCATCCTACCGCGAAGGCACGCCGCATTCACTTCTTGAGGCGGCCGCAATGGAACGTCCCATCATTACCACGGATGTCGCTGGGTGCCGGGAGGTTGTTGACCATGACGACAACGGTTTTTTATGCAAAGCGAAAGACGCTAACGATCTGGCAGAAAAAATGATGCAAATGGTCCACCTTTCGCATGAGCAGCGGTTGGCAATGGGAGTAAGAGGAAGGATGAAGGTCGTCACGGAATTTGACGAGAATATTGTCATCGAAAAATATCTCAACGCAATCAGACAACTCGAATTTCTCGGCAGGGGCAGCAGCGTACGGCTAGCACAGCCATCCACTGAGACGATAAGATAATCGGAGGTAGTCTGTCGGTGCGGTAATTTTATGCCGTTTGAAAGATTGGTGAGCCCGGGATCTCTCGCTGGGAATGATTGATATCTTGCCAATGCACTGCAGCGTACAATTGCAGGCTAGTATGAAGTCACAATGTACCGATCGGTTGCCGACTAGCAAACTTAATATAATTGACAGCAATTGTTTCAGACGTCTCGAACGGAAATGTTATGACTGTGCAACTGTTGACTGGAAGTGAAGCACTTAATCGCATTAATTCCCTGGACTTCCAGTCTCGGTGGCTGAAACTGTACAATGAATGTTCTTGGGCTACCGCCTTTCAACACCCGGACTTTGTCACTGCCTGGTATGGACTTTATTGCCTGAATTTTTTACCTGTCATTGTATTTGCGGAATCCGATCATCGTTCCTTTTCCGGAATCTTGACACTCGCGTTATATGCGGATGGCAAAAAACTTACCGTAGCCGGGGCCCAGCAGGCCGAGTATCAGGGATGGATCCAGGTGAAAGATAGGGGCGAGATATTTATTGTCAAGGCAGTGCAGAAGATTCGGACACTATTCCCTCACGCTGATATACATCTCAGATATCTTCCGCCCGGGATGCCGCTCGATGGACTCAAGCAGCTAGATGGCCATGCAAACATCTGTTCATTGCGCACTCATGCCAGACCGCTCATGAAAATTGATGCTGGCGCCATGGAGCGTCAGCGAAACAAGAAAAATTACCGGCAAAACTACAACCGCCTGAAACGTATCGGGGAGGTGCGTTTCGAACGCATCCTGTCGCACGATGATTTCATCAGGGTCTTCGATGATTTATGTTTTCAATATGATTTCAGACAGGCTGCGCATTTTTGGAATACCCCTTTTATTAGTGATCCAGCCAAGAAGAAATTTTACCTTGCGCTATATAAAAAAGGCTTGCTGCACGTTTCTATATTGAGAGTAGATAAGCAGGTGGCAGCGTCTCACATCGGCCTGCTGACGCAAGGGCGCGCCGTGCATCTTTCGATTACGACATACAATCCGGAACTTGCATTGCACTCTCCGGGAAATCTTCTGCTGGCCATGCTGGGGTTGACGATGTCCCAAGAGGGAGTGCCAGTGCTTGATTTGACGCCAGGTGGCGATAAATATAAAGAGCACTTTGCGACAGAATATGATGTGGTTTCGGAACTGACAATCTACTGCGATTCCAGGCGTCGCTTCAGAAAGGAATTGTTTGCGAGTCTGGTGCGGTTTGCAAAAAAGACACTGCAAAAAAGTGGTTGCCGTGCAGTGGACTTTTCTGCGGCAGTCAGACGACTGCAGTGTGTGAGATTGCATGGTCTTGTTAGCGTTGCAGCAATGCTGCGCATGCGATTCAGCGCCCGCACTTGCTCGCTGCGCTATGTGCGAGCCAGGAGCGAGTCATTGGGCTGTGAAATGTCTATTGGAAAGAATAATTTGCACGATGTCTGCAGATTTGATTCAGGTGGATCGTCAGTCAGGTATTGTGATTTTTTGCGCGGGGTGATGAAGCGTCTGGAGCGTTCGCATTGCCTGTATAGCTATACCCAGAACGCTACGCTGCTTATTTATTGCTGGGTCAAATTTTCTGTTGAATCGCTACCCTTACAGCAGTCAGCTCTATTGGCCGCACCCCAGGTGCGGCGCATTATCCTGTTTGATTTTTACGTGCACCCTGTTTTAAATGGCAACGAGCTCGTTCCGGGTTTTGTGACACAGATTTTGCGAGATTTGGAAGGATCCGGCTGTGCTGAGGAGATTTACTATGAAGGGGTCTTGAATTCCGGATTGCGTGCAGCATTCGACGAGTGTGGCTTTGTCGATATCGCGGACTCCCCTTGCGGGAGCGTGTAGTCATGAAGGCGCGCACAAGGTCTTCGTTAGAACGACGGGCATTCTTGTCCCGAGGGGCATGCGTGGGTGTGGCTGTTTTTGTGCCGGCACTTCTGGAGGACGCGAAGATGAAGAGGAGCCTGCGTGGCAAAGCGGGAGATATTGGCGGTGCCGTGGTGCCATCAACCTTGATCAATCTTGCGGATTATCGCGGTGCCCCAGGGGCAGGGCCGGCCTTGCTAATCAGCGCGTTCAGCAAGGCCTTTGCTGCATTGGCCGCCACTGGTGGGGGTACCTTGTTGGTGCCGGCAGGCGACTATGACTTCGGGAGCTATTCCGACGCCAGCACCGTTATTTTATGCCGCGATTTTTGCAACATTGCGATTTCGGCCTATGGGGCGACCTTTCATGTCAAGACAGTGGCGAATGTCGTCCCGACTCTTTTTTATTTCGTTAACTTTACGAATATCACAATTGCAGGGGCGAGCTTCGTTGATCATGGGTTTAGTCCACGGTTTAACTGGCGCGGGATGTATTGTGTCGGAATTCAGGCAGACAAGTTAAGCAAAGGATTTCGGATGGTCGACTGCTATGCGGAAAAGGTTGTTGGTTTATTGGCATCGAATAATAATTCTGATGGCCGGTTTTATCTTGCAGATATCAGCGTGCACGGCGAGGTGCAGCATGCCTACTATGGCGTTGGTGCCAATTTTGTCAGGGAAAACGTCCACGTCGAGTTGGTTTGCCATAATGTAAGACGCGCCTTCATTGCGTATGCGCTGCGCAATTCAGAAATAACCATCATATCCCGGAATACCGCAGCTTGGCCGGGTAGTAATGGTCTGGTTGCGCTGGTATCGACCGGGGGCAGAGCCGGAAACGTCGAGAATGTTCGCGTCCGGGTCGATGTGTCAGGTGAGTGCATACACAGCAGTTATGTGCATTTCTATCACCAAGGTAGCGAGAAGGTGGGCTATATGCGCGACATTGATGCAACAGTGCATGTCCGAAATCGGGATGCAACGCGAAACGTGTTTGTCTTCGATCATGAAACTGACCGTCTGCTCCCAAGAACTGCGCGCGTTTGGGACCGTATCTGGCTTCACGGTAGCCTGGTTGGAAAACTCAGCGGGAGGGTCATATCAAACGTCTCGCTGACCACGTCGCCTGGCACTGTTTATCTGGATCATAATCTGGCAGAACTGGATAAGTTTGTTACCCCGGGTGCCGGTTTTCATATTCAACCAAGGTGATATTCCTATGCGATTACTTGTCTATATTCATTCTCTCGAAAATGGTGGCGCAGAGAGAGTTGTGGCAAATCTTGCCAACTATTGGGTGTCAATCGGATGGGATGTCACTGTGGTCACGGTAGCGCCGACGGCGAGAGATTTTTATACGCTGGATGGGGCGGTCAAACGCGAAGCGTTGAACCTCGCCGGCGGCAACCCCAATGTGCTTGCCGGATTTGTGCGGACCGTCAGACGGGTACAAGCCTTGCGACAGGTGTTGCAGCGTGTACGGCCAGACATCGCGTTGTCCGCCATGCACACGGCAAATGTCATCCTGGCGATGGCGGCGCGCGGGGTGCCCGGCGTGCGCGCTATCGGCTCCGAGCACAATTTTCCTCCAAAGGCGCCAATGGGGCTGATTTGGGAAACGCTGCGGCGCCACGCATACGGCCATCTGACTGCTGTGGTTGCGTTGACGCAAGAATGTGCCTGCTGGCTCGCTGCGCACTCCCATGCGACCCGCATTCCTGTTATTCCGAATGCCGTGCGCTGGCCGTTGTCGAAGCACGAACCGTCGATCAGCCCGGCCGTATGTTGTGCTGCCGGTCGCCAGATCCTGCTGGGCGTTGGGCGGCTGAGCTCGGAAAAGAATTTCTCCGCTTTGGTGGAGATTTTTTCCCGTCTGGCGAGCAAGTATCCGGCCTGGGACCTCGTCATCCTTGGCGATGGACCTTTGTCTGGCGCGCTGCATCTGCAAGTACAAGCTGCCGGCTTGCAGCACCGTGTGTTTTTGCCTGGGCGTGTCGGCAACGTTGGTGACTGGTACGGGCGCGCGGCCCTGTATGTCATGAGTTCGCACTTCGAGGGATTTCCCAATACGCTGGTTGAAGCCATGTCCTATGGCTTGCCTGCGGTCAGTTTCGATTGCGATACAGGTCCCAGAGATATCATTCGACACGACGTCGACGGCTTACTGGTTACGCCGGCGGACGCGGAGGGGATGTTACTTGCCTTGGGGAAGCTTATGGCCGACGCAGCCTTGAGAGAGGCATTTTCACGTCGTGCGTTAGAAGCGAGGGAACGATTTTCTATGGAAAAAATTTCTTCTATGTGGGAAGGCTTGTTCCTGTCTTGTTCGCCTGCATAAATAGAGCTGCGCAGCCCTGATCGCAATGGCCCAGGCGGCCGCGCGTTCGTCGATATCTCGCCCACTCAGCGCCAACCTTTCTCGGTCCCGGGCTGCCACTCGGCAGCAGCGGTACTGTCTCGGCACACCCATCTCCTTTTCAAGCGTAGCGCATCGGTCTGTGAAGATTGGTGACGTCGTCCCTGCCTATGTTCGTCTGTTCTCTCCGCACACTGCCCCCTGACTAATCCTTCGGCGACCGTTTGCGTGAGTCTCTCATCGCCCTCAGCTGACATGGCGCCCGCAGTGATATAGATAAGGAACATCCATCTTCTTGCCGTATTGCATTTTGTGCAAGGAAATAAATTTCATGATTTGGGGAACTTATTCCCAAGAAACATGCTCCAAGCTAAGTGTTTTTTAGAAAAAGGAGCGACTTTTATGATCTTGCACAAACCGCCTGAAAATGCGCGGTTTCTTAGCACGAAGAGTATTGGCAACAAGTGCAAGCCAGGTTGGCGCACCGCCTTCCTTGGTTGTTGCTCCTTATCTTTTGAGAAGCGCCTTCGGGTGCATTTTCAGTCAACCACCGCGGTGCGTTAACCAGCGCCATTTCCTTACTCACTAACCCTCGCATCACGTAATTTAATTTTCTCGTCGTAGTCCTTCCGGACTAAGCCTGCACTCGCACTGCGAGAGGCAGTTGGATTGTCACGTTTTTTAAAATCCTGTGGCTTTGTTCTGCAACTTGCTAGGCAAGAGGCAGGGGGATTCCTACGTGTTTGGTTTTTATCATTTTTATAGTAAAGCGATTATTTAATGGCATACGTTCAACAGCTTTCCGCACCTTTCATTCGTCGCCCGATCAGCCTCTTGCTGGTTTGTGCCGGACTCGTTTCAAGCCCACTTGCCATGTCGGCAGTAAGCAATGCAAGTGCCGCCGCGGCAATCACCGCAGCCCAACCCACGGTGACCAATGACGGAACCAATGCCACTATCAGGATTCCTTACGCCGGCTCGCCGACGTGGTTTCGCGTACATATTGATTCAGACCGCGTGGCGTCGACCGGATTTCCGGTCAATGGGATCGGTTCAAGCTTCTTGGTCGAGAATGGTCGCCTGTACAAATACACCGGCAGCAATGGTGCATGGGCTTGGACATTTGTCAAAACCCTGCCTTATACCTTGGCCAACGGCGTGGCTTCGGTGACAGTGAGCCGTTCCGATATCGGCGGCGGCGCCAGCGCGAATCTGGTCGCGCAGGTCGATGCCTTGCCCGCATCGGCCATCCTGCCGGTTTACTTCAGTCAGCCAACACCGACGCCAACGCCAACGCCAACGCCAACGCCAACGCCAACGCCAACGCCAACGCCAACGCCAACGCCAACACCAACACCAACACCAACACCAACACCAACACCAACGCCCACCCCTGCACCTGGCGCCTCGGTACCCGTCAACTACACGGCCAGCAACGCGACCATCGCCAACCCTGAGCGGGGCCTCTACCGTCATGTGAGCTGCGAAACGCCGTATAGCCAGAGCCAATTGACCAACTTCCGTACTTCGGACGGCGAATCGCTGGTCTTGTGCGTGTTCTATCTCCGCAACTTCGTCAATTCGTCGATCAACCAGACCACCCTCAACCTGTTCCAGCAGCAAATGGATACCGTGCGCAAGGCCGGCCTGAAGGCGATCGTCCGTTTCGCGTATGCCGACAACAATTCGCCAGTCGATGCGACGCCTGCAATGGTCAATACCCATCTCACGCAACTCGCACCGTACCTGAGCACCAACAAGGACGTCATCCTGGTCGTGCAGGCGGGCCTGGTGGGCAGTTGGGGTGAATGGGGCAATACGCAGAACTATGGCGACAGCTATAACATGACCACGAAGAACATCGCCGACCGCAAATCGGTCGTCGACAAACTGCTGCAAGTGGTGCCGGCCGAGCGCATGGTGCAGTTGCGTATGCCGCTGTTCAAAACCAAGCTGTACAGTACAACGGCACTCACCAGCAGCGAGGCGTTCACGGGTACCGCCAAGGCACGTCTGGGTTTCCACAACGACTGCTTCCTGTCGAATGCGTCCGATTACGGGACGTATATCAATCCGTCGTCAGAGTACCCGTATATGCAAGCGGAAACCAACTACGTGCCTACTGGCGGCGAAACCTGCGCCTATGTGGCCCCGCGTAGCGATTGCCCGACCTCCTTGGCCGAGATGACCAAACTCCACTGGTCGTACTTGAACCTCGACTACAACGTTACGGTGCTCAACGCGTGGAGAAACCAGGGCTGCTTCCCGCAAGTCGAGCAAAAACTGGGCTATCGGTTTGTCCTGAAGAGCGGCACATTTTCAAGCAGCGCCAAGCCGGGTGGCGCTTTCGCCTTGACCTTGCAGGTGCAGAACCTGGGCTGGGCGGCGCCGTTCAATAGCCGCAATGTGGAGCTGGTGTTCCGCAATACGGCCAGCGGCGCTTTGTATCGCGTGAAACTTGCCGCCGACCCGCGCCGCTGGCTGGCGGGCCAGACTGTGACGATCAACGAGAGCGCGGTGCTCCCGGCTGGCATGCCCAAGGGTTCTTATGCTGTACTGCTGCATCTCGCCGATCCGCAAGCGTCGCTGCACGATCGGCCGGAGTACGCTATCCAGCTCGCCAACACGGGAACGTGGGAAGCCGCGACTGGCTTTAACAACCTCAACCACACAGTGGGCATTGCCCCTTGATGCAAACTTGAGGTAAAAAGTGGTAAGCCGTGCGCGCCTGGTATCAA
>NZ_JAQQPS010000048.1:0-11059 GCF_036688685.1 Massilia sp. S19_KUP03_FR1
GTGTGAAAGTAGGTTATCGTCAGGCTAGTTATAAGAGAGAAACCCCGTACAGAAATGTGCGGGGTTTTTTTTCGTCTAATGGTTTTTTTGGATTCCCTGGCCTGGTAATGCACAGTATCGATCCCGGCTTGCGCCGGGACGGCTCAGGCAGCCAGCAACTCCGCCAGGGCCGCATGCAGACTGTCGCAGTCGCAGTCGGCGTCGGTACCGATGCTGATGCGCAGGTATTGGTCAATGCGGGGCAGCTTGAAGTGACGGACCAGAATGGCGCGCATGCGCAGAGCCACAGCAAGTTCGGCGGCGTCGTGCTGGCAGTGACTGACGAACAAGAAGTTGGCGGCGGAGGGCAGTACAAGGAGCCAGTGGCAATGCAATTCCGGTCGGTGCATTGGGATTGGCAATCACGACACCGCGGCAAGGATGGAGGTAGTCGGCAATCTGAAGCTGCAACGACTCATCAAGCGGAGAGGTGTTGAAACCAATCTGGTAAAGCCCGCAATACACCTGGTAGAAGCTGTAGGTAATGTCTGGAAACAGGATTGGTTGGTCCTGTTGGAAAAAAGCATAAAAGGCGTGCGCCAGCACCTCATCGGATCCGTTTCCGACGAATACGTGGTTGGCCTCGAGCGCGTAATGGTCAGCGATAGCTTGCTTCAGGCCGGACGCCTCGGGATCCGGATACAGGCGCAGGGCACTACCGGAAGCCTGATGCAATGCCGCCAGCACTGCAGGAGAGGGTGGATAGGGGTTTTCGTTGGTATGGAGCTTGATCAGCCCTGGCACGCGGGGATGCTCACCGGGTGAGTAGGGTTTCAGGCCGAGAATACAGGGACTCCACAGCTTTTTCATATTGCTCCGTCTCGTTTCAAAACGATTATACAGATGAGACTATTGTCGGATCAGGTACAACCCAATGCTGGCCCACCCACCAGCACAGGTGAATTTATCCTCCTGTCCAGTGACATCAACGAGAGAATCCCGGTACAGAGGTGTGCGGGGTTTTTTCATCCCCGCAGGCGCGGAACTACAGCGCTTATGGCCAGCGTTGCCACCACACGGAGGCGCAATGGGTCCGGCCTTGGCGGGAATGAGGTGTGGGTTGTGTGATAATCGGCTAACTATCAAGGCGTCGCTATCACCATGGAATACGATCAGCTCGTCTCCTTAAAGAAAAACCATCCTGCATGGCGGCTTCTAAGCGCCGATAACGGCCCAATGATTGCCAGCTTCTTGCAGCGCAGCTTCATTCTGCCGAACATCCGCACGGTCGCGCGCCAGCAGCTCGCGTCGCAGCTCGACGACCACCTGTATCACCTGCACACCAATGCCGGCGAAGCGCTATTTCCCAAAGCTGCAACCGCCTACCTGGATGACTGGGCCGCCGACGACCGAGGCTGGCTGCGCAAATATTATCCCGCCGGCCAGGACGAACCACACTACGACCTTGCTGCCTCTACCGAGACAGCGCTGACCTGGCTGCAAAGCCTGGGCCAGCGGAGTTTTATCGGCACCGAATCGCGCCTGCTGACGGTGTTCGACCTGCTGAACCAGATCATCGAGGGTTCCGAACTCAATCCACGCACCCGTATCGCCGAACTGCAAAAGAAGAAAGCGGAGATTGACGCCGAAATCGAGCAGATCAGGGGAGGGCGGATCGATTTGATGGAGCCGACCCAGGTGCGCGAGCGCTTTCTGCAAATGTCCGTCACCGCGCGTGAATTGCTGTCGGACTTTCGCGCTGTCGACCAGAATTTTCGCGCTCTCGACCGCACGGTGCGTGAACAGGTCTCCACCTGGGACGGCAGCAAGGGCGCGCTGCTGGAAGAGATATTCGGCAAGCGCGACCTGATTGCCGATTCCGACGAAGGCAAGAGCTTTCGCGCCTTTTGGGATTTGCTGATGTCGCCGTCGCGGCAGGATGAACTGAGTACCTTGCTGGCGCGCGTGATGGCGCTGCCTTCTGTCAAGGAACTTGCGCCGGACACGCGGCTGCAACGCATCCACTATGACTGGCTCGAAGCGGGCGAAGTCACCCAGCGCACCGTCGCGCGGCTGTCCGAACAGCTGCGCCACTACCTGGATGACCAGGCCTGGCTGGAAAACCGCCGCATTATGCAACTGGTGCGCGACATCGAGCAGCGCGCCCTGCGCCTGCGCGGTGAAGTGCCCGACGCAGCCTTCATGGAAATCGACGACGCGTCAGCGGCGATCGGCTTGCCAATGGACCGTACCTTGTACAATCCACCCTTCAAAGCGCGCATCGTGCAGCAGGCGCTCGACACCTCGATTGCCGATATTCCCGCGGATGCCTTGTTCGAGCAGGTGTACGTCGACCAGCTGCGCCTCGCGTCGAACATCCGGCGCGCCTTACAAAGTCGCAGCCAGGTGTCGCTGGGGGCGCTGCTGGCCGATTATCCGCTCGAGCAGGGCCTGGCGGAACTGGCGACCTACCTGAAACTCGCGACCTCCGACGTGTCCAGCGCCATCGACGACACCAGCGACGAAGTAGTGGAATGGATCGACGCCAACGGGCAGCATCGGCGAGCAACGGTCCCATTAATCATTTATACGATTTAAATTATTCCTATGACAGACGACGATCGACTCAGCCAGGTACTGGTGGCGCTGCTGCAGGGCGTCCTGTACCGCGACGGCGACGCTGCGCTGTGGCAATCGCTGTTTGAGTTGCAGGCGCGCGTGCGCGATTACTGCGTTACGATCGGCCTCGAGTTGATGTTCGACGAAGCAGAGGGGTATGCCTACTTGCGCCAACGACCACCGGTCGAAGGCGAGCCCGAGCTGCCGCGCCTGGTCCCGCGCCGCCAGTTGAGCTACCCGGTCAGCCTGATCCTCGTCCTGCTGCGCAAGCGCCTGACCGAATTCGACGCCACCGGTGGCGACACGCGCCTGGTCCTCAGCCGCGACCAGATCGCGGACCAGGTTCGGCTGTTCCTGCCCGATACCGCCAACGAAGCGCGCCTGCTCGACCGGATCGACGCGCACCTGAACAAGGTGATCGAACTCGGTTTTATCCGCCGCCTGCGCGGACAGGACGACCAGTTTGAAGTGCGCCGCATTTTGAAGGCGTTCGTCGATGCGCAGTGGCTGGCCGAATTCGAACAACGTCTGGCTGGGTACGGCGCACACGCTGCCGAGGAGGCGCCGTGAACGAGCCACTGCGCTTCGAACCTGAACTCGACTTCGGCGCACAATCCGTCGACGGACTTGAACGTGCCGGCTTTCGCCTGCAGCGTTTCGAGGTCTTCAACTGGGGCACCTTCCATCAGCGCGTCTGGCGCATGGAGCCCGACGGCGACAGCGTGCTGCTGACGGGCGACATCGGTTCCGGCAAATCGACGTTGGTCGATGCGCTGACCACGCTGCTGGTGCCGGCGCAGAAGGTGTCCTACAACAAGGCGGCCGGCGCCGAAGCGCGCGAACGCACCTTGCGTACCTATGTGCTGGGCCATTACAAATCCGAGCGCGGCGACAGCGGGATGGCCGCGCGCGCCGTACCGCTGCGCGACCACAATAGTTACTCGGTTCTGCTCGGCGTTTTCTACAATGAAGGCTACGACCAGACCGTCACCGTGGCGCAGGTGTTCTGGCTGAAGGATCCGCGCGGCCAGCCCGAACGCTTTTATATCGTGGCCGACAGCGTGATGGGCATCGCCGAACACTTTACCGGCTTTGGTGCCGACATCGCGCAACTGAAAAAACGCCTGCGCGCGCGATCTGGCGTGACGCTGTTCGACAGCTTCCCGCCGTACGGCGCCGAATTCCGGCGCCGCTTCGGCATCGCCACCGAACAGGCGATGGACCTGTTCCACCAGACGGTGTCGATGAAATCGGTCGGCAACCTGACCGACTTCGTGCGCGAACACATGCTCGAAGCGTTTCCGGTGGAAGCGCGTATCGATGCATTGATCGCGCACTTCGACGACCTGCATCGCGCCCACCAGGCGGTCCTGAAAGCGAAGGCGCAGATCGAACGCTTGCTGCCGCTGGTGGCCGACTGCGAACGGCACGCCGACCTGGTGCGCGAGACCGACCATCTGCGTGGCTGTCGCGAAGCGTTGCGCCCCTGGTTCGCGCAACGGAAAGGCGAACTGCTGGAGCGGCGCCTGGTGCTGTGGCAGGCAGAACTTGACCGCCTGTTCAACCGGCTCGAACGTTTGCGTGAACAGCAGAAGCAACAACGCCAGCAGCGCGACGAACTGGCGCGCGCCATGTATGACAACGGCGGCCACCGGGTGGGCGCCATCAAGGGCGAGATTGCGCGCTTCGAAGAACAGCGTGATGAGAAAAAGGTCCGTGCCCGGCAATATGGCGAAGTCGCTGCGGCCCTCGGCCTGGCCGGCGCTGTCGACGTCGACACCTTCGACGCCAACCGCCGCGCCATCGAGGCTGGTCAGGCGGCCAGCCTGGTTGCGCGCGACGATGGCAGCAACCGCCTGACCGAAGCCGGCGTCACGCTGCGCGAACTGCGCAGCCTGCACGGCGAGATTACGGGCGAACTCGATTCGCTGCGCCAGCGCCGCTCGAACATTCCGCGCCACATGCTGGCCTTGCGCGACACCTTGTGCACGGCGCTCGGCCTGGCGCCCGATACGCTGCCGTTTATCGGCGAGCTCGTACAAATGCGCGAGGAAGAGCGCAGCTGGGAGGGCGCGGCCGAACGCCTGCTGCACGGCTTTGCCCTGTCGCTGCTGGTGCCGGAGGCGCACTATGGCGACGTGGCGGCCTGGGTCGACACCACGCACCTGGGCGGGCGGCTGGTGTATTACCGCGTGCGCGCCAATGTGCAGGCCGAGGCACGCGCGCTGCATCCGCAGTCGCTGGCGCGCAAGCTGCAAGTGCGCGAAGTATCGTCGTTTTATCCGTGGCTCGACGGTGAACTGGCGCGCCGTTTCGACTATGCCTGCTGCGACAGCATGGAACAGTTCCGGCGCGAGAAGCTGGCGGTCACGCGCAATGGCCAGATCAAGGCCGGCGGCGAACGCCACGAAAAGGATGACCGCAGCGCGCTCGATGATCGCTCGCGCTATGTGCTGGGCTGGTCGAATGCAGCCAAAATCGCCGCGTTGGCCAAACAGGAGCGTGACTTGGCGACGCGTGTGCAGGCAGTCGCCGGCCAGATCGGCGCGCTGAAACGCGAGGTGGAAGACCACAACAAGATCCTCAACCTGTGGCAGCAGCTGGCCTTCTATTCCAATTTCGTGGAACTCGATTGGCAACCGCTGGTCGGCGCGATCGACCAGCTGCAGCGCGAACTCGATGAGCTGGCCGCGTCATCCGACGTGCTGCGCACCTTGCAGGCGCGGTTCGACGCGCTCGGCGTGGCAATGCAGGAAAGCGACGACGCGCAGCATCAGAGCACGCGTGACCATGCGACTCAGGTCGCCAAACTCGCCCAGACGCAGCAAGCCAGGGACGACTGCGCCATGCTGATCGACGCAACGCCCGAGGATGCGCGCGCGGCGTATTTCCCCACGCTGGCCACTCTGCAGGGAGACGCCGCCTTGACCATCGAATCCTGCGCCAACCGCGAAAAAGAACTGCGCGATGAGATTCAGGGACGCCTCGACGCCCACGCGAAAACCACCCAGCGCCTGCGCGACGCCATCATTGCGGCCATGCGCGACTATGTGCGCGACTGGCCGATGGAAACGCGCGAGGCCGACGCCAGTATCGACGCCGCCCCTGAATTCAAGCGCATGCTCGACGCCTTGCAGGCCGACGACTTGCCGCGCTTCGCCTCGCGCTTTAAGGAACTGCTCAACGAGAACACGATACGCGAGATCGCCGGCTTCCAGTCGCAGCTCAAGCGGGAACGCGAAACCATCCGTGAGCGCATCGAGATTATCAACGGTTCACTTCAGGCAATTGACTACAACCCGAACCGCTACATTGCGTTGGAGGCAGAAATCAATGTCGACGCCGACCTGCGCGACTTCCAGCAGGATCTGCGCACCTGCACCGAGGGCGCGCTGACTGGATCCAGCGACGAAGCCTACTCGGAAGCCAAATTCCTGCAAGTCAAACGCATCATCGAGCGTTTTCGCGGGCGCGAAGGCAGCACCGAGATGGACAAGCGCTGGACCCGCAAAGTCACCGACGTGCGCAACTGGTTCGTGTTCTCCGCGTCTGAGCGCTGGCGCGAAGACGACCGCGAACACGAGCACTACACGGACGCCGGCGGCAAGTCGGGTGGCCAGAAAGAGAAGCTGGCCTACACGGTACTGGCGGCCAGCCTCGCTTACCAGTTCGGCCTGGAGTGGGGCGTCGTGCGATCGCGCTCGTTCCGGTTTGTGGTGATCGATGAAGCATTCGGGCGCGGCTCCGACGAATCCGCACGCTATGGCCTGGAGCTGTTCAAACGCATGAACCTGCAGCTACTGATCGTCACGCCGCTGCAGAAAATTCACATCATCGAGCCGTATGTGGCGGGCCTGGGTTTTGTCCACAGCGAAGAGGGACGCCAGTCGATGCTGCGCTATCTGACGATCGACCAGTACCAGGTCGAGCGCGACGCACGCAAGTCATGAAAAAACCCTGGTCCAGTCCGGACGATGTGCGCGCCTCTGTCCGGCGCCTGTGGGAGCAGGGCCGCATCCTCGCCGCACGCCTGGGTGGCGAAGCGCTGTTCCCGCTCGAGATCCCGTTGCGCGTACCCAGCATCGCCGACATGGGCGAACAGTTCGGCGCCGTGCAAGACTGGGCCCGGCAGCTGCAGGCCGGCAGCGGTTATGAACTGTCCACACGGGTGATCAACCATCGCCAGCTTGGCCGCCAGCAGGTGCCGGTGGCGGCGCGGTTTGTCACAGCGGACGACGCACTGCGCGCGATCGGGTGCCTGACGGACGCACGTCGCTTCGACCAGCTGGCCGCAGTGACGCTGGCGACGTTTCCCGAACTGCGCGCCTGGGTCGGCAACCGCGCCCTGACGCTGCTCGACCAGGCCGACGAGTGGGAGCGCATCCTGGTGATCCTGCAGTGGTTTCGCGCGCACCCGCGCCCCGCCCTGTACCTGCGCCAGCTCGATATCGCGGGCGTCGACACCAAATTCATCGAAGCGCACAAGGCCTTGTTGGCCGAACTGCTCGACCTGTTGCTGCCGCCGTCGAGCGTACAGCCAGACGCCATCGGCGCGCGCCAGTTCGAGCAGAGATACGGCCTGCTTGGCAAACCGCCGATGCTGCGTTTTCGCCTGCTCGATCCGGCGCTGTACATCGCCGGTCTGCACGACCTGACGGTGCCGCTCGATCAGTTCATGGCGCTGCTGCCGCCGGCCACGCGGGTCTACGTCACCGAGAACGAAATCAACATGCTGGCTTTTCCGCAGCAGGCTGGCGCGATGGTCATTTTTGGTGGCGGCTATGCGATTGACCGCCTGCGGGATATTGCCTGGCTTCGCGCGTGCGAGTTGGTGTATTGGGGCGATATCGACACCCACGGTTTTGCCATCCTCGATCGCCTGCGTGCATCGATGCCACACACGCGTTCCATCATGATGGATGCGGCGACTCTGCATGCGCACCGCCCGCTATGGGGCATGGAACCGGCGGACAAGCGCTACGTTGGTGAGTTGACGCGCCTGGATACTGCCGAGCAGGCCCTGTTCGGTGCCTTGCGCGATAACGTGCATGGCCAGTACGTGCGCATGGAGCAGGAACGTATCGGCTACCGCTGGGTAAAGGACGTCCTGGGCCAGTGATGCCGTCCGTCGTTTTGCCGCCAGGTCAGGCACAATTGTGCCGTATCTGTTGCAATTAAATAAAGGCGGAAAAATGAACGAACAACTCGCACGCGATGTTGTCCTGGTGCGCGCTATCGAAAGCAGCGACACGGCCCATGTGGTACTAAGCGACGACGATCGCATGTACGCCAGCCGCAGTGCGCGCGAACTGGCGCAATGGCAAGCGGCCGACAGCAAGTCCGCTGTTACCTTCGACCTGTTTCTGCAACAGCGTTCGGAGCAAATCCTGAAACGCCTGGCGGAGCGCACGCCGGCGGTGAAACCTTTGCTGAAGGGACATGCTGCCGCTGCCTGGTTTGCCATTGGCTTGCCGCTGCTTGCCTTGTTGGCCGGTGCGCTGCTGGACCGGATTGCCGACCCGCACCGCGTCGACTTGCTGTCGGCGCCCTTGCTCGGCATCATTGGCTGGAATCTCGTCGTCTATGCGTGCGTGCTGGTTTTCTCTGTAGCGCCTGCCAAAAAAACGGGCGGAGCAGGCACCGCTATGCTGCGCCGTTTCAGCGTCGGTCGTGCACCGTTACCGCGCAAATTGCCGGCGGCGTTGGCCGCCGGCTTGACGCGTTTCATCGCGGAGTGGGCGCAATTGAGCGCGAAATTGTTGCGCGTGCGCCTGGCCCGTACCTTTCACCTGGCCGCTGCCGCCTTCGCGCTTGGCGCCCTCGTGTCCTTGTACGCGCGCGGGCTGACGTCGCAATATGGTGCCGGCTGGGAAAGCACGTTCCTGGATGCATCCCAGGTGCACCAGATCCTGTCGCTGGTGTTTGTGCCGGCTTTGTTTGTTTTCCCGTTACAGGGATTTTCCCTGGCCGACGTCGAGGCGCTGCGCTTCACCGGTACGACCGTCGCTGGAAGCGGCGCGCGCTGGGTTCATTTGTATGCCGCAACCGTGCTGCTGCTGGTGGTATTGCCGCGCGGCCTGCTGAGCATCGCCTGTCAATGGCGCGTGTCGACCTTGCGCCGCAATTTTCCAATCGATATCGAGCAGCCTTATTTTCGCAAGCTATCGGCCCAGATCGGCAACGTCGAACCCGGTCTGCTACGCGTGCTGCCGTACAGCTACACCCTCGACGAAGCACGTGACCGCGGACTGGCAGCGATTGCGACGGCACTTCTGGGCGAGCAGGCGCGCGTCATGCTGCGGCCATCACTCGCCTATGGTGAGGACGCGGTCGAGGCGATCGGCCCCGACACATCCGGCGTTACCGTCACTGCTGTCTTGTTCAGCCTGGCCGCAACGCCGGAAACGGAAAACCACGGCGCCTTGCTCGACCAGTTGCGCCGTGCATCGCCGCGCGGCATCGCCGTCCTGGTAGATGAATCGAGCCTGACGCAGCGCGTCGGCACCCAGCCGGGCGCCGATGCCCGCCTGGCCGAACGCATTGCCCTGTGGCGCCAGTTCTGCCACTTTCACGGTTGCAGCGCCACGATCGTCAATCTGCTCGACCCAGACAGGTATCCGGTCGATGCGGAGGCCGGACTGATCGTGTCGGAGGCGTCATGAGCGACAGCGCCACCATCCAGTTCGCACTGGTATCGCATACCAATAACGGCAAAACCACGCTGGCCCGTACCCTGGTCGGTGTCGACCTTGGCGAAGTGCGCGATGCCGCCCATGTGACGATCTTTGCCGAATCACATTTATTGCAGAGCACACCACAGGGCGATCAGCTCTTGCTATGGGACACGCCGGGCTTCGGTGACTCGGTGCGCCTGCTGCGCCGCCTGTCGCTGGCCGGCAACCCGATTGGCTGGTTCCTGCGTGAGGTGTTCGACCGTTACCGCGACAAGGCGTTCTGGCTTAGTCAGCAAGCTTTGCGCACGGCCAAAGATGCCGCCGATGTGGTGCTCTACCTGGTCAATTCCTCCGAGCATCCGCGTGATGCCGGTTACTTGCCTGCCGAGATGAAGATTCTGGCGTGGCTGGGCAAACCGGTTGTGGTGCTGTTGAACCAGCTCGGCCCGCCACGGCCGCACGCGGACGAATTGGCCGAGCAGGCGCTGTGGAAGCAGCACCTGGAACAATATCCCATCGTGCGCGCAGTGCTTGCGCTGGACGCGTTTGCGCGTTGCTGGGTGCATGAGCACGTATTCTATGAAGCGGTGGCGCCACTGGTCGACGACAGCAAGCAGTCTGCCTACCGGCGTTTGCTCGCCGCATGGGAAGTCAATAACCTCGAGCGCTATCAAGCATCGCTGGACGTGACCACGACCTTGTTGGTCCACGCCGCGCGTGACAGCGAGCCTGTGCCCGAGGCCGGCAAGTCCATGTTGAAGTCGGCCATGAAGGTGGTGGGCCTGGGTAAGTCGGACGAACAACGGCGTCAGGAGGCTGCCATGGGTAGCGTGGTGGCGCGGCTGAACGCATCGATCGTCAGTGCGACGTCGCAACTACTCGCATTGCATCACCTCGATCCGGGTGACGCCGGCAAGATCAATGCGCGCGTGCGTGACCATTTCGCGGTGCGTGCGCCCGTCGACAAAGCGCAGGCCGGATTGCTCGGCGCCATCGTCTCGGGCGCAGCGACGGGTTTGTCTGCCGACCTGATGGCGGGTGGACTGACCATGGGCGGGGGCGCTCTCTTAGGCGCCATCGTCGGCGGGCTGACGATGGCCGGCGCCGCGTGGGGTTTTAATGTCGGCACCGACCGCCAGCAGCCAAGCATGGAGTTAGCCGACGCCTTCCTGCAAACTTTGTTGGTTGGAATCGTCTTGCGTTATCTGGCCGTGGCGCATTTCGGACGTGGGCGCGGCAATTTCGTCGAAGGTGAAGCGCCGCCGTTCTGGCAGGGAGAAGTAGAGCGTGCAATTGCGGATTGCGCTGACTTGCCGCGGCTGTGGAGCCAGGTGCGGGGCAGTGCAAGTATGCCGTCAGCGCAAGCGTTGTTGGCGCCAGTCGTTGCAGCGGTCACTGGTACGACGCTGGCCCGCCTGTATCCGGGTACCACCATTCCCAGTGTGCATGCCGACACCGACAATCCCGGAGGAAAAGGCCGGAACTTCGTCGCCTGAACGTAATCTAAAGAATAAATCGCCCTTTCGCCTTGCGCCCCCTTGCGGGCGCGCAAGGCGTTTGCTATAGTTCGCCTCCCTGAGAAATTGGTTAACAAAAACAAGAGCTTGCGGGACGTTATGAAAGTAGGGTGTAGGAAAAGAAGAGTTGACGGCGTAGGATAAAACCTGCATAATCTCACCTCTCTGCTGCGACGAACACAACGCTTCGTCAAACACAGCAAAAAACGCAGTACCGAATAAAGTTCTTTAAAAATTAACAGTCGATAAGTGTGGGCGTTTGATGAAGGT
>NZ_JAQQPS010000049.1:0-10982 GCF_036688685.1 Massilia sp. S19_KUP03_FR1
CGCCGTGGCCGGCCTGCGCCTGGCCACGCGCGCGCGCATCGGCGGCGCCGGTCCCGGGCCATGGACCCTGGCGGCAGCCGATTTTACGCTGCGCGCCAACAGCCCCGGCACGTGGCTCGATCTGGCCCAACTGGCGGTGCGAAGGTCCGGCCGCGTCCTGCACCGCGCCGACCTGGTGCCGGCCGGCACCCTGCTGCGCGCACGCCGTCCCGACCAGAGCGCGGCCAGTGCGTGGCTGCGGGTGGCCGCCGACGCCACGCTCGAACAGGCGCTGCCGGCACAGGATCAGGCGCACACCTGGCTGTGGACCGACGTCGACGGCCAGCCGGTCCCCGCCGCCGGCCTGCCCGACCCCGATCAATGGCTGCTCGACAGCGTCACGGTCGATCTCGCGCTGCGCCAGCCGACCGGCACCACCCTGCGCCGCGACGGCTGCGCGCTGGCCGCCGGCGGCGGCGATGTGCCCTGGTTCGAGCCAGATGCCGACGCGCAGTTCGACGCCGCCACCGATCTGGCCAGCCTGGCCTGGCCGCTGGCCGGCGCGGCGCCGGGCCTGGATGGCCCCGACTGGATGCTGGTGCCGGCCGCCGTCGGCGCCGGCTTCGGCCCGTGGCAGGCGGCGCAGCTGGCAGACGGCGACGCGCTGGCGCGCATGGGGCTGGCCGACTACCACGCCGACCTGTTTCTCGACAGCGCCTGGCGCGATGACACGGGCCTGCGCGCTGCGCAACTGCTGCGCTGGGCCGACGATATCCGCTTCCTGTCAGCCCAGCCGCGCCGGCTGCGCGGCTTGCATGGCGCGCTGGGGCGCGATGACGCCACCGCGCGCGATGCCACCTGGATCGCGGTGCCCGACGCCACCCACCCCGGCTGGCGCCTGACCACCCCACCGCCGCGCGCCGACGGCCAGTTGATACCGGTGCCAGACCCGGTCTGCAGCTGCGCCGATGCCGCCCCCGCCTTCGACGACTGCGTCCAGCCGCCGCTGCGCCCGCAGGCGCCGCGGTTCGCGCAGTTCAAGCCCCAGCCACAGGCGCCGGCCGACGTCGCCTGGTTTATCGACGCGCTGGCGCCCCCGTCCGGCACGCTCGCCTATGAAGTGCAGATCGCCCGCCGGGCCGATTTTTCCGATGCCATGCCGCTCGGCGCCAGCGTGTTTCTGCCGGCGCCGGCGCGCTACACGCTGCGCCTGGCGGCCGGCCTGGTGTTCCTGCGCGCCCGCGTCTGGCGCGACGGCCTGGCCAGCGCGTGGTCGGCGCCGCTGGACATCCACGTGCTGGGCGCCACCCGCGTGGCCAACACCGGGCCGGTGGACGCCGCCGTGCTGTTTCCCGTGCACGCGGCCCTGATGGACCTGTGCGCCGCCACGCGCGAACACGTCGCCCTGCTGGCGCTGCCGCAGGCATGGCAGGCGCTGGATGTCGCCAGCCACGTCGGGCGCCTGCGCGCGCGCGCCGCCGCCGGCGCGCGTGCCGCGCAGGACACCAGCTTCGTCGCGCTGTACCACCCGTGGCTGCTGCGGCGCGAAGACGGCCAGCTGGTCGCCCACCCACCCGAAGGCAGCGTGCTCGGGGTGTATGCGCGGCGCAGCCGCGAGCGCGGCGCGTGGGCCGCGGCCGGCCTCGATCCGCTGGCCGATGCTGTCGCACTGGCCAAGCCGCTCGACCCCGGCGCCATCGAACAGGCCGGCGCCAACGCCATCGAGCAGCGCACGCGCGGGTTCGCTGCTACCCGCGCCTGGACCTTGAGCGACGACAGCGACTGGCAGGCCCTTGGCGTACGGCGCCTGTTCATCCTGCTGCGGCGCCTGGCGCGGCGCGAGGGCGAGCGCTACGCCTTCGAACCGAACGACACCACCTTGCGGCGCAGCCTCGAACGCAGCTTCGACGCCCTCCTGCAGCGGCTGATGCAAGGCGGCGCGTTTCGCGGCAGCCGCACGCCCGATTGCTATCTGCTGCGCACGGCCGCCAGCGGCCAGGTGCAGGACGAGATCGAGCGCGGTGAATGCAGCCTGGAGATCCAGGTCGCGCCCTCCCGGCCGCTGCGCTTTCTGACCTTGCGCGTGGTGCGCGCGGGCGAACAATTGCTGCTCGAGGAGTACTGACCCATGGCCACGCCGAACCGTCCCGACGAGCAGGAGCGCCAGCGCTGGCAACCCTTCCCGGCGTTCAATTTCGTCGTCGAGATCGTGCGTGACGACCAGGCCGGCAAGCTGGCCGGCGGCGCCTTTTCGGAGTGCGACGGCATCGAGATGGCGCAGGAAGTCAAAACCCTGCGCGAGGGCGGCAACCAGAACCACGTGCACCGGCTGTCAGGCCCGGTGACCTTTGGCCAGCTCTCGCTCAAGCGCGGCATGACGTCCGGCTTCGACCTGTGGACATGGTTTTCGGCCAGCCTGGAGCAGCCCGCGCTGCGCGCCGGCGTGACCGTCAGCGTGATGCGCCACGATAAAAGCGAATGGGGCCGTTTCGTGCTGAGCCGCTGCCTGCCGCTGAAACTGAAGGCGGGCGCGCTCAGCGGGCGCGACGGCAACGTGGCGATCGAGGAAATGCAGATTGCCTACGAACGCTTCAGTTGGGAGGACAAGAGCCGTGGCTGAACAACTGATCGTGCGCGCCGAGCTGATCGAACTGAAGGACGACCTGAGCGACGTGCTGCCGGGCGGCATGCGCGTGCCAGTGCAGTTCAACCCCGAGTCGTTCAAGCTGTCGTACGCGAACCAGATCCAGGCCCAGCCCAACGCGTCCTCGAAGGCGCCGCCGCGCCAGGCCGGACGCGGCGCGGGCAACCAGTCGCAGGGCACGCCGGCGCGCCAGTTCGTCGGCGCCGGCACCACCAAGCTGACCGTCCAGCTGACCTTCGACGTCAGTGCCGCCACCACCGACACGTTTCTGAATGCCGAGGGCAAGCGCCAGAGCGGCTCGGTATTCATGATCGACGACGTGCGCTACGTCACCGGACGCGTGCTGTACTTCATGAAGCCGAAAGATCCGGGCGCCGGCGCCAAGGACGCCAGCCAGCGCGTGCCGCCCGGCCTGCGCTTTTCGTGGGGTAAGTTCCTGTTCGACGGCATCGTCGAGTCGATCGAGGAGAACGTCGATTTCTTCTCCGCCGACGGCAAGGCGCTGCGCGCCAGCATGACCCTGAATATGATCCAGCAAACCATCCTGGTGCCGGCTTACGACAAGGCGGTGCAAGTGACGCGGCCGCAGGGGGGCGCTGCGGCCGGCGCCACGCCGCTGGCCAAGGCGCGCAGCGGACAAAGCATGCAGCAGCTGAGTGACAGTGGCGGCGGCGGTGGCGGCTTCGGCTTCGGCGTGAGCGCCAGCCTCGACGTGGGCGGCGGCATCGGTGGCGGCGTTGGTGGCGTTGGTGGCGCAATCGGCGTGGGTGTCGGGCTGCATCCTGGTGCAGGCGCAGCGCTCGGCGCCGGCCTGGCAGTCAGTTCCGGCGTCGCGTTCGAAGCAGGCAGCTGGCAGCGCATCGCCGCGGCCAACGGCATCGAGAACCCGCGCACGCTGGCCCCCGGCCAATTCATCGACCTCGCTGCGCAGCGCCCGCGCATCGTCACCGGATAAGGAGTCACCCATGCCCGTCCATATCGGCGAATTCGACGTCAGCAGCCCGCCAGCGGCGCCACCAGCAGCACCGGTCCAGGGCGCCGCCGAGCCGGCCGACGTCATGCCCGCGCCGGCCCAGGCCCAGCGCCTTGAACAGCAACGGCGCGAGCGCGCCCTGCGCCTCTTCGCCCACTGAGCGCGCCACCATGCCCGACGCCCCCCTCGCCCTCGATTCCAGCCGGCCGACGATCGCCATCGACGGCCGCGCCACGCCCGACCTGGCCGCCGCCCTGCTCGAGCTGCGCGTGGAAGAACGCAGCGACGGCATGGCGCGCTGCGAGCTGGCGTTCGGCTGCTGGGGCCTGACCCCGGGCGGCAGCCACGGCTACACGCTGTACGGGCGCGACCGGCTCGAATTCGGCAAGCGCATCGAGATCAAGCTGCGCGACGCGCGCATTTTTTCCGGTCGCGTGTACGCCATCGCGGGACGCTTTCCCGAGGCCGGCTCGGGCGAGGCCGAGCTGGTCGTCCATGCCGAGGACCGCCTGCAGGACTTGCGTATGACGCGCCGCACGCGCTGCTTCGCGCAGGCCAGCGACGCCGCCGTCGCGCGCAGCATCGCCAGCGCGCACGGCCTGAGCGCCAAAGTCGACCTGTCCGGCCCAACCTACCCGATGCTGGCCCAGGTCAACCAGAGCGACCTGGCCTTCCTGCGCGAACGGGCGCGCGCCGCCGGCGCCGAAATCTGGCTGGTCGACGAGGTGCTGCACCTGGCGCCGCGGCCGGCCCGGGCCGGCGGCGACAGCGTGGCGCTGGCCTATGGCAGCACCCTGCACGGCTTCGACGTGCGCGCCGACCTGGCGCTGCAGCGCACCAGACTCTCCGTGGGCGGCTGGGATGTGCGCGCCAAGCGCGCCCTGCGCGAGGAAGCGTCCGCGTCCGTCCTCAGCGGAGAACTCGACGGTGGCGAGGGCGGCAGCGCGCTGCTGCAGCGCGCCTTCGGGGAACGCGCCGACAGCGTGGCCCACCTGCACCCGGCCGACGCGGGCGAGGCGCGCGCGCTGGCCGAAAGCTGGATGCGCCAGCTCGGACGCCGCTTCGTGACCGGGTCCGGCGTGGCAGGCCCGGACGCGCGCATCAAGCCGGGCGCGCGCGTCGACCTGAGCGGGCTCGGGCCCGTCTTCAACGGCAAATACACCGTCACGGCGAGTTGCCACCGCTTCGATGTGCGCGAAGGCGCTCGCACCGAATTCGACGTCGAACGCGCGGCCATCGGCCGCGCCTGATCCCCCACCGAAAGCCGCCATGTTCGATACCTCGCCCGCCGAAGCGCTTTACACAGACCGCCTGTCCACCGGCTGGGGCGGACGCTGGTACGGCTGCCACGTCGCCATCGTGACCGACCTGGTCGATCCGGACCAACAAGGCCGCATCAAGGTCACCCTGCCCTGGAGCGCGGACGGCAAGGGCGAGCGCTACGACGCCTGGGCGCGCGTCGCCACCCTGTTCGCCGGCAACAACCGCGGCAGCTGGTTCATGCCCGATGTCGACGACGAGGTGCTGGTCGTGTTCGAGGGCGGCGACGTGCGCTGCCCGTGCGTCATCGGCGGGCTGTGGAACGGCGCCGACGCGCCGCCCGCCAGCGCCGACGCCAACAACGTCAAAAAAGTAATCCGCAGCCGCAACGGCGTGCTCATTACCATCGAGGACAAGGCGGGCCAGGAACAGATCCGCTTCGACACGCCGGGCGGCTGTTCGGTGACGCTCAAGGATGGTCCGGGCAGCATCGAACTACAGGACAGCAACGGCAACAGCGTCAAGCTCGAGACGGCCGGCATCACAGTCGACGCGGCGCAGAAGGTCAAGGTGAATGCCACCCAGGTCGAGGTGTCGGCCGCGATGCTGACCGTGAACGCCGGCATGTCGAAGTTCTCGGGGGTGGTCCAGGCCGACACGGTCATCACCAACACCATCATTGCCGCGACCTACACGCCCGGCGCCGGGAACATCCTGTGAGCGCCGCCCACCGCCTGCGCTGGGTCGGCGCCGAAGCCTTCGTGGCGGCGCCGGTGCGACCGGCGCCGGCCATCTTGCGCTTCGACGGCGACGATTTCATGGACCGCATGCTGGCCCTGCTGGCCGACACGCCGCAGCGCCTGCCCGAACTGGTGGCACGCCACGAATCGTGGCTCGCGCTGGGCGCGCCGACACCAGCCGCGCCCCCGGACGCGACCATGGTGTCGCAGCGCGTGCGCCTGCTGCGGCGCGGCCGCGCCCTGCTGGGCTTCCGGCGTCAGGCCCACCCGGCGGCCAGCACGGCCCTGGCGCTGGCCGCGCCACTGAAGCTGTTCCAGCCGGTGCACCAGCGTTATTACGTGGCCGCCGCGCACCTGGTGTGCGAACTGCCCGGACTGCCGCCGCGGGTGACGGCCGGCGCCGACAAATCCGGTTTCGTGCTGCGCAGGTTTTACAAGGTGGCCAACCAGTCGGTCGAACATGCCTTCGTCAAGTCGGCCGGCCAGCCGGGGCTGTGGGTACCGCTGGCCGCACCGTCCACCCGCTGCGCCGACGACGAGGAATGGCTGCCGGTGTTCCCGCTCAATTACGCGCCGCCGGCCGGCCCGCGCCGGGCACTACTAGGCGGCCTGATCCCGGTGGCGCGCCACGACGACTTTCAGTATGCGCGGCGCGCCAGCAGCGCGCAACCGGACGGCGACCCCGCCGCCTGGAGCGTGGTCGACAACGCCAGGGCGCTGGCCCACCTGCGCGTGATTGCGCCGTGGCAGGGCCTGATCGAGCGCGCCTACCTGAGCGGCGCCACCAACAACGCCGAACTGGAGGATCCGCCCTGGGATGCGGTTCAACCCGGCACCGGAAAAAAAACGGTGCTGGCCAGCGCCAACGACCAGCTGGTCGAGGCCAGCTGGCGCCAGTTGCAGGAAATGCGCGAGTTTTTCCAGTCCACGTTCAGCGAACTGACCGACGCGCGGCTGGCGTCGGGCCTGGCGCCACCGGGCCGGCCCCAGCTCCAGGCCCTGCTCGACCTGCTCGGCATGGCCACCTGGGCCGCGCCCGGACCCGACGTCCCATCCGACGACCAGCCGCAACTGAGCGGATCGGTGCTGTTACTGACCCAACTGTATAAGCAAGCCTCGCTGCGCGCCGCGCTGGCGGCCATGACGCCAGCGCTGTCGAAGGCGCTCGACGCGGCCGAACTGGCTTTTCCCGAGGGGCCGGGCTGGCCCGACTTTGCCTTCCCGCTGGTGGCGCTGCTGGGCGCCAGCGGTCCCGTTCCGCGCCTGAGCGGCCCGTTCCGCGCCTGGCCCGGCTTTCCTCCCGCGCCGGTCGGGCCGCCCGAGGATGAGCAGGACGCGGACAACCGCCGCCTGGAACTGCTGTCCGACCGCATCGGCGCCGCCATCGCCGAGGCCAGCGCGGCCGGCACGCTGGTCCACGCCGCGCAGTCCAGTTCGGCGGCGCGCCTGGCCGCCGACCTCGCGCACGCCCTGGCCGACGACAGCGGCCCGGCCCGCTATGCGCTGCGCTTTGTGCACCGCCGCTGCGATTGCGGCCCGTTACAGCCGCTGGTGATCTCGGCCCCCAGCGCGCAGTTTCAGCTGGCCGGCTTCTTCGACACCGACGCGCCACTGCGGCCGATCCGCATCGCGCTGCCGTTCGACACCACCCCGGGCGGCCTGCGCAAATATGGCAAAAACAGCGCCTTCATCATGAGCGACGTGCTGTGCGGTCAGATGAAGCGCATGCGCCGCATGGGCTTTGGCGACATGGTGCGCTCGGTGCTGCCCTGGCCCTTCCACAAAAAACTGCGGGCCGGCGCGGGCGCGCCGTGCGGCGCCGGCAGCGCGGGCGGCAATTTCGGCACCATCTGCTCGCTGTCGATTCCGATCATCACCATCGTCGCCTTCATCCTGCTGATCGTGATTGCCACGCTGCTCGACCTGATCTTCCGCTGGCTGCCCTTTTTGATCGCCTGCTTCCCGGTGCCGGGATTGAAGGGAAAACGCGAATGAACCAAGCCGACCTGTATGGCCGCGGCGTGGGCTTCCCGCTGCGCGTGGGCGTCGACGGGCGCATCGCCTGGTCGGAGGGCGAGGCCAACGTGCGCTCTTCCCTGCAACTGGTGCTGCTCACCGGCCAGGGCGAGCGGCTGCGCCGCCCGGGTTTTGGCGCCGGGCTGGAACGCTTCCTGTTCGAGCCGAACACGCCGGCGACCTGGCGCGCAATCGAGGAATCGATCCGGCGCAGCCTGGAACGCTGGGAGCCGCGCATGAAAATCGAATCGATCAGCGTGGACGCCGCGCCCGACGACGCCGAGGCCGCGCTGGCGACCTTGTCCTTCACCCTGGTCGCCTCCGGGGAGGCCGGCCGCACCACGCTGACCATCCCGGTCCAAGGCAGCTGAGTACCGGAGACCCCATGCCCATTACCCTGCCTGCCATCGACGACCGCAATTTCGACAGCCTGGTGCGCGACGCGCTGACGTATGCGGCCGTGCACGCGCCGGAATGGACCCACACCGGCCCGTCCGATCCGGGCGTGACCCTGGTCGAACTGTTCGCTTTCATGGCCGAAAGCCTGCTATACCGCGCCAACCTGATCCCCGAGCGCAACCGGCTCAAATTCCTGCAGTTGCTCGGCATCGCCCTGCTGCCGGCCAGTCCCGCCCACGGCCTGGTCCAGCTGCGCAACGAGGGTGCCGAACGCCGCACCGTGACACTCGCGCCCGGCCTGACGCTGTACGCCGGCGCGCTGCCCTTCGTCACCGAACTCGGCCTGGACGTACCGCCGGTCGAGGGCCTGGCCGTATTCAAGCGCACCGTCGCCGCGCCCGATCCGGCCCTGCTCGATTACTACCGCGAGCTGTACGAGGCCACCGGGCGCGATTTCGCCCAGGACGCGGGCGCGCTCGAACCCGAGCTCTACGAAACCGTCGCGCTCGACGACCTGGCCGTGCCGCTCGACGTCGGCGCCGACGCGGTCGACGGCGCGTTGTGGATCGCGCTGCTGGCGCCAAAAGACGCCAGCGTCGCCGAGCTCGAGCAGGTGCGCTCGCAACTGGCCGAATCGACGCTGTCGATCGGACTGGTGCCGGTGCGCGCCGAGCCGTCCGCGCGCATCGTGCCGGGCGCGAGCGCGCTGGCGGTGCCCGCGCTGACGGTTTGGCTGCCGCAAGTCAAATCCGGCGCCACCGGCAACGGCGCCAGCGCCAGCTACCGCCGCCTCGACGCGGTCGCGCCGGCCGGCTTCCCGGACCGCGCCGGCATCCTGCAAGTGACGATGCCGCGCGCGGACGCCATCGACACCTGGCCCATCGACGAGCCGCTCGAAGCGGGTGTGGGCGCGCTGCCGCCGCTGCTGACCGACGACGCCCTGGGCGCGCGGGTGCTGACCTGGTTGCGCTTGGACGGTCTGGCGACGGCCGGCGTGCCGCTGCTGCGCGCCGCCGTGCACTGCACCATGGTCAACCAGCGCACCAGTGTCGCCCGCGACATCCTGGCGCCCGGCGACGGCGATGTCGGGCAGCAGCGCCAGCTCGGCCACGGCCAGGTGATCGCCGCGTCGGTTGCGCTGACGGTCGGCGGCGCGGCATGGACGCTGACCGATGAACTGGAAGCGGCGCCAGCCGAAAACAAGCCCGGTGCAACCGTGTTCGCGCTCGACGCCGAGGCCGGCCTGATCCGGTTCGGCGACGGCGTGCATGGGGCGCGCCCGGCGCCCGGTGCGGCCATCGCGGCCGGCTACGACTGGTCCAGTGGCGCCGAGGGCAATGTCGCGCCGGGCAGCATCGTGCTGGGACCGGACCTGCCGCCCGGCCTGAAAGTGAGCAATCCGGTGGCCTGCACCGGCGGCACGTCCGCCGAAACCGCCGCCGACGGGGAACGCCGCATTCCGCTGGTGCTGCGCCACCGCGACCGGGCCGTGAGCGCGGCCGATTTCGTCGAGGTGCTCAAGGCCGCGCCCGGCGCGGACCTGGGGCGCGTCGAGGCGCTGGCCGCCTGGCATCCCGAGCTCTCGCCCGCGCTGCCGGGCGACCAGCCCGGCGTGGTGACCTGCATGGTCATTCCGCGCACCGATCCGATCCATCCCGATCATCCGCTGCCCGACGCCGACTTCATCGACGCCCTGTGCGTGCACATCGCGCCGCGCCGCCTGGTCACCTGCGAAGTGCTGCTGCGCGGGCCGGTCTACAACGGCGTGTGGATCAGCGTGGGCATCGAGATTGTCGCTGGCCAGTCGGTGGCCACCGTGCGCGACCGCGTGCGCGCCGCGCTGCGCAATCACCTGGCGCCGCTGCCGCCGGCCGCGCGCGGCGCACCGGCCGCCACGCTGCCGGGACTGGACGGCGGCTGGCCCCTGTTTCGCGCCGTGATGGCACTCGAACTGGCCACGGTGGTGGCGTCCACCACCGGCGTGGGCGGCGTGGCCGGCCTGCTGCTCGGCGACAGCGCCGGCAGCCGGCGCGACAGCGTCCCCATGCAGGGCCTGCAACTGCCGTATATCGCGGGCCTCTCGGTGACGCTGGGCGATCCGGTGCCGCTCGAGGACCTGCTGGGCAGCGCCAGCGCCGCCAACGACGGCGGCGGCGGCACGGGCGACGCGGGCGGCAGGCGGCGTCGCCTGCCGGTGCCCAAAGTACCACAGGCGTGCTGAACATGGACGCCAACGGCACCCGCTATCACGCCCTGCTTACCTGGAGCGACTGGGAAGCCCGGTTGCCCGGGTCGCCCGGCGAGCGCGCGCTGGAATGGTCCGACGGCAGCAGCGGCAGCGGGCCGCTGGCGACCGATTGCGGCGCCGGCGGCCTGGCATTGAAGGCACTGCTGTACGAATTCAAACCGCGCACGGGGAACGTCGTGACAGCGCCGGAGCAGAGCGGCCGCGGCGGCGTGTTCGACGCGGCGGGCAATCTGTACAGCCTGTCGGACGACCGCCTGGCGATCCGCGTGCGCTCGGCCGGCAGCGGCGCCATGTCGGATTTCTGGCCCGTGAGCGGCGCGCCGCCGGGTGACGGCATCGCGGCCGTGGCCGGCTGGTCGGAGGGCCACCGCGCGCCCAAGCCCGGCGCCTTCCAGCCGGTGCATCCCGCCAGCGCTCCGGCGCCGCTGCGACTGGACGCGCTGACGGTCACGCCCGGGCATTACCTGGTGGTGGCGGCCGCCGCAGCGGGTGGCCTGTTGATCTTTGACCTGCATGGCGCCGGTCCGCCCTTGTATCAGGCCTGGCCGGGACTGCCGGCGCCGGTCGAGTCGCTCACCGCGCTGCCCGACGGCGGCCTGGGCGCGCTGGTCGCCGGCTGGCTGTGGCGCATCGGAGCGGACCTGAAGCCGCGCATCGGCGCGCCGAATGGGCCCGCGTTTCCAGCCGAGGTCCCGGCCGCGGGGGCCGGCGGCGCCCCGGGCC
>NZ_JAQQPS010000005.1:0-321879 GCF_036688685.1 Massilia sp. S19_KUP03_FR1
GGCGCTGGTGGGCGTGGCGGCCGAGTCGGTCACCTTGACGCTGAACACGGCGCCGGTATCGGCTGCCTTGGTGACCAAGCTGTAGCTGGCCGCGGTGGCGCTGGCAATGGCCGCGCCATTCCTCAACCATTGGTACTTGTAGGGCGCGGTGCCGCCGCTGGCGCTCACGGCAAACGAGGCAGTGGCGCCAGCGAGCACGCTCACGCTGGCCGGCTGCGACGCAATCGCCACGCTCGGCAGGGTGACCGTCAGGGTGGCGTTGGCGCTGGTGGCGCTGGCTGGCGTGGCGGCCGAGTCGGTAACCTTGACGCTGAATACGGCGCCGCTGTCAGCCGTCTTGGTGACCAGGCTGTAGCTGGCGGCCGTGGCGCCGGCGATGATGGCGCCATTCCTCAGCCACTGGTATTTGTAGGGTGCCGTACCGCCGCTTGCCGTGACCGCAAACGAGGCGGTCGCGCCGGCCAGCACGCTTACGCCGGCCGGGTTCGACGCGATGGCCAAGCCCGTGGCCTCGGCCACATCGGCACCGACGTTGATGGCGGCGTAGGCCCGCTGTACTGCCGTTGCCTCCTTCGAGCCGACGCCGTACAGTTCTTGCGCAGCCAGCAGCACCTTGGCGCGTGCGTCGGCGTAGTTGGTCGACGCGGTGAACTTGGTGGTCAGCGCGCGAAACCAGATGCGGTAGGCCTTGTCGCTGCCGATCCCGGTCATCGCTTTAGGAAGCTGGGTCAGGTAAGCGCTGTAGAAATTCGAGGTGGTAGTGGCGTTCGAGCCTTGCGCCAGAAAATAGAACATGCGGTTGTTCGGGCCGCTGCTGTAATGGACATCGAGGTTGCCCAGCGTGCTGCTCCAGGCATCCGGGCTGCCACCGTCGAGGCTGGGTTTGTACATGTAGCGCAGCGGCGATCCGGTTTTCGAGATGTCGGTGCCCATCACCCAGTCGTTGCCGGTGGCCGGGATCGTGCTGCCGGTGCCGCCCGCGCGCGCGTACGCTTCCACCATTTCGCCGTTGATGTCCGACGCCGATTCGTTCAGGCCGCCCGATTCGCCCCAGTAGGTCAGGTTCGAGGTGGCGGCGGTGATGCCGTGGCCCATTTCGTGGCCGATCACGTCGAGCGCGCCCAGGCTTTTGAAGTAGTTGCCATCGCCAATGTACATGCAGCGGCAAGCGTCGCTGTAATAGGCATTGTCATAGGCCGTGTTGACGTGGGCGGCAATGTAGGTGGCCGTATTGTTGCCGTCGAGCGACTGCCAGCCCAGCACGTTTTTCAGCATGTCGTAGGTGTTCGTCAATCCCCACATGGCGTTCACGGCCGCGGTCTGGCCGTTGGCATTGGTGGTGACGCCGCCCGCCACGTATTGCAAGCCGTCGCCCCAGGTATTCGTGGTGTTGGCGAAGATCGCGCCGGCGGTGGTGCCGTGGTTGGCGTTGGTGACCGCCATCCCGCCGTACGCGCCACCGACGCCGCGCGTCGTATCGAGCATGGTGTAGGTGGCGCCGGTCAGCGTCGTGTTTAGGGGCACCGTGCCGTTGTACTGGCTTTTGCCGGTGCCGGCCACGGTTTTCAAGGTGCGCCACTGGGCCAGGATGCGGCCGTCGTTGGCGCTGATGATGGTGTCGTGGAAAATCGGCTTGTTGCCGCTGGCCATGCGCGTCTGCACCAGATAGGCCAACTCGTAGCTGGTGACCTGGTCGACCAGGTCGAGCGCGTTGAGCTGGGCGTCGGTCTTGCCCGCGGCCGCGGCCGTGCGCACGCTGGTCACGACAGGATAGATGATCAGTTCCACAACCGGGCTCTGGACATGGCTGGCACCCGGCGCGGTGGCTTTTACCGCGAGGCTGATGGCGTCCTCGCCGGAGATGACGGGCGTGACGCTGAAATTGGCAAAGCGGCCGCGCGTGGCTGGGGCAGACGCCGCATTGTCCGCGCCACGGCCGAGGCCATCGCCGCGGTTGGAGCGCACTTCGCTCAGCAGCCTGCCAGTGCGACTGCTCACCACCAACGATTCCCCGTGAAAGATGCGCACGCCCTTGTAGGTATGCGCAGCGCGCGTAATCGCCGTGCCGGCCACGCCAGGGTGATGCGATTTCACCCGAAAACCGTGTTCCTGATCGATGCCGTTGTAGGCGCGCCGGTTATCCAGCTGGATCACGACGGCCTGCTCAGCTTGCTGGGTCCGGGCCACAGGTTCGCCCATCATTTGCGCGGCCGAGGCGCTGGCGCACAGCATCAACGGCAATGCAGCACCGATCGACGAGGCCAGCCAAATTTTATGTATGTCCATTTTTTGTCCACGAGGTTGTCATATCGCGCCCCCATGGCGTACGAGCACGGGCCGCATTCAGTCTGTCCAGATAGCGCAGCAAAGAATTGTTGTAAAAATAATCTGCTGTATGTACAGAATGTAACGTACCATTTCCGCACGGCAACTGCACGCGTTTTTTGCAGAATTCTATGAAAACGGCGTCGAAATGCGGGATGTATGACGTGGTTTGTCCATGACAAATTCTGGCAGCCTGCGCGAAGAATTTTGTGCAAAAACGAAACAGAGTGTGTCTTTTCCCGCAGTGACTTGTTCACCTTTTACAAAGCATCGGGGTCTACACGCGTTTCACGCCAGGCAGATATTGCCGCCACGGCGCCAGATCGTTCTTTGCGATCGTCAATTGGAAATGAGCATCCTGCTGGAGCAAGCGCAGACGGGTGCGGCGTTCGCGGCGCTGTCGCACATCGTCGGGCACTGAGGTTCGGACGCTGAAGTTCGGATGCTGAGGTCAGCGCTACTCGGCAGCGCGGTGCAGAAACACCTTGTCGACCAGCTTCCAGTTGCCGGTGCCGTCGAGGCGCAGGATGAACCGGACCGGCACCGAGGGCGTACTCTGCGGATCCTCCGGGCCATATTCCCGGCCTTCCAACACCAGATTTCTGGCGTTGTGGCTGATGATGCGGGTGACCACGCGTACCGGACTTTCGAACGCCACCACCGGAGACGACAGTTCCGGCTGCACCACGTACTGGCCGGTATTGAAGGTGGCAATTGCCAGCTGCGTCTGCTCGGTGCCAGAACCGCCGAAACAGCGCATGTCGCCCACCCACAGCACCGCATACCGGGCGGCAAATGCGCCCTCGTAGCCGGCCGAGAGCATCATGACGTCGGCCGGCATGACTTTCACGCCGCTGCACGCAATCGCATTGGCATAGCGCTGCACCGCACTGGCCACACCGGCCCTGGCCGCGTCAGGCACGACCGGCTCGGCGCACACGGTGACCGGGGTGGCAAGGCACACCAAAGCTGCAGCACAAATTTTCACGACGGGTTTCATCACAAAGGCGCTCACATCGGCGGCGCGACGCCGTCCTTCTCCACCACCACGCGCGACGACTTGTAGCTGGCGCTCGACCCGGTGGCGACCACGAACACTTTTTTGCCAACGATCAGGTCAGCCCGCATGGCGGGCGTCAACGTCACGACCGGCGTTGCTTCCGGCACGATGACTTCCTTGCTGCCACCTTGATAGGACAGCGTCAGCACGCGGCCCTGGACGCCGCTGGCGACCATGTCGACATTCGCATTCGTCATCATGCTGCCTGGCAGCAGGTCCCAGGCGTAATGGCCTTCGCCGGTGCCGCGCGCCGCTTCCGGGAATACCAGCACTTCCAGCGCAGTCAGCTTGCCGTCGGCGCCAGTCTCGGTGGCGGCGCCGATGAAGGCATCTTTTTTGATGTCGGCCAGCTTGACGTTCTTCACCGCACCCACGTTCACATCGGACGCCAGCGCGATCTTGACGATGTCGCCGCTGCCGCGCCGCTTGACGGTGAGCGTGGCGGCGTCGACCGACACGATGTCGCCACGGATGCGCGTCGGCGCTTCCTGGGCGAAGGCGGTCGCGCTGGCCAGCAGGGCGCTGCCTGCGATCAGGCGGAAGATGGTTTTAGCAAAGGTCATGGCGTTCCTGGAGTAGGTTGAACCGCGAGGTTTTTTACCAAGATAGCAGGTTTTGGATAGTGATGAGCGCCGTGCAGGCGCCCCTGAAGCTGGTTCAGTCATCGCTGAACAGCTGCTCCAGCCGGCGCGGGTAATGGTTCAAAAAATCGCGCGTGATGGCGTAATGTTCCGTGTCTTCATACGCCACTTCGGTAATCCCGCTGCCGTCGAATTGCAGGATTTTGGCGCCTGGATAGGCCAGTAAAATCGGCGAGTGGGTGGCGATGATGAACTGGGACGTATCGGCGACCAGTTCGCGGATCAGGCGCAGCGCGGACAGCTGGCGATTCGGCGACAGGGCCGCTTCCGGCTCGTCGAGCAGGTACAAACCCTTGCCGCGGAATTTATGGGTCAGCAGCGTCATGAACGCTTCCCCGTGCGAGCGCGCGTGCAGCGACTTGCCACCGTAGCCGTCGAGATAACCGGTCTGGTCCATGAACGTCGCGACATTGTAGAAACTCTCGGCACGCAAAAAATAGCCGTCCCGCGGCTGGCGAAAGCCGCGCACCAGCTTCAGCACTTCGTGCAGCGAGGACTCCGATTGCGCCGTCGACAGATTGAAGCCGCGCGTGCCACCCTCGCGGCTAAAGCCCAGCGCCAGCGCGATGGCTTCCAGCAGTGTCGATTTGCCGGCGCCATTTTCGCCGATCAGGAACGTCACATCCGGGTGGAATGCGATCGTGCCCAAATCGCGCACGGCGGGAATATTGTAGGGGTAGTGGGCCTCGTCGATGACCGCGTCCGGGCGTATTGACACGGTCTGCAAATACGGCTTGACCGCGAACTTCATGCTTATTGTGCCGCAGCGGCCAGGGCCAGCCGCGGCGCCAGCTTGCACTCCCCATGCGATGCCAGGACCGCGGTCGTCTCGGCCGCCTTGCCCTGCGCCGCGTACAGATCCGCCACCGCTGCTGCGCTGTCGCAGATGCGCCGTTTGGCCACGTCGGGCGCCTTGGCAGCGTCTTGGGCGGCCTGCGCGAACAGGGTGGCGGCGTCCTGCCGGCCAAGATAAAACTGCGCCACGGGCGCCGGCCAGCCCTTGCTGGTCTTGAAGGCGGCGTCGAGTTCCTGCTGGCCCAGCGCGGCCTGGTTGGCGCGCAGGCGCGCGATGTACAGCCACAGCGCAATCCGGCCATCGTCCGGCAGCTGGTCGAGCGCGGCGCGCAGGTGTGGCGCCGCTTCTGCATCGCGGCCAAGCGACATCAGCCTGCGGCCCACCGCCAGCTCGGCGCCCGGATGGCCGTGGCGCGCGGCCAGTTCGATCCAGTGGCTGGACTTGGCCAGGTCTTTCGGCACGACGGTGCCAATGCGGTATAAATTCGCCAGCTGGAATTCGGCATCCGGATTGCCTTCGTCGGCTTCACGCTGCAGCCACGGTTCGATCGACGAGGCGCGGCTGACAAACACGTCACCGGTGCCGGTATACGATATATACAGTTTCTTCTGGCTCTTCGCGAACAGCACCCGATGCTGGCGCAGGAAGTCGCGGCCCAGCAGGATGTCGACATCGCGCTCGCCCTGCGACTCCATCACGCTGATGCGCGCGTCGAGTATGTGTTCGTCGCCGATGGCCAGCCTGTCGAAGTGCGCGCTCCAGTGGGCGACCTTGCGTTCTCCGACGCCGGTGATATCGGCCAGCTTCCTGACGTCGGGTGCATCGAGCCGCAAGCCGGCACGCCGGGCGGCGGCCAGTTCGATGAAGGTGGCCGGGGCGCCGCTGTCGATCATGGCGTCGAGCGGGTGGCCGTTCAGCTCCACCGTGAAATGGGGATTCGGCCCTTTGGTCGTGCGCCAGTTGTAGGGAATCTCCGTCACCGGCACATCCTTCCAGTAGCCGAGGAAGGTGTCCTTGCAGTTTTGCGGGCGGAAGAACTTGATTTCCCGGTCGGCCAGGTTCATCTCCAGGTCGGCCTGCAGCAGGAACGGTGCGCCGACGATGACATCGAACGAAGGTTTGCTGCCCATGGCGCCGATCACGCGCATGGTGGACACGCCCGCGCGCGACGGCCCCACCGTCATTTCGTTGACGCGCACGCTGTACAGACGCGCTTCGCCCCCGATGCCAGATGCCCAGCGCCCGGTCCACTGCAGGTTCAGGTCGAGCTTTTCGGCATAGTCCTGGGTCAGGGCGCTGAGATCGGCGCCGGTGTCCATCAGCATGCGCGCCGGCTTGCCGTTCATGGTGCCGGGAATGGTCGGCTCCAGGCTGGCGCCCGCGTACTTGACGGGCAGCGTCGCCACTTCGACATACTGGCAACCGACCGGCTTGTCATCCGCCAAAGCAGGCGACGTGCACAGCAAGGCAACGAGGGGAAACGCGAGCAGAGGAAAGTTGAGCATGGGAGGTGATCGAATCGACAATCACTGTATCTTATGCGAACTTTGTGACCAGAAATAGGAATATTGCTTAGCTCACAGCCGTCTCATGCAAGGTGAATGTCTGGCGCAGCGTATCGAGCGTCGCCATGACACCGATCGGCAGCGTGCACTGATTGCGGATGTGGCCGATCGAGTAGCCGGTCACCGCCGGCACCGCGAGCCGGTCGAGGTGCAGCGCCAGCGTCTGGTCGAGCGTGAGCGATTGATCGCCGGCCTCCGGCCCGCAGTTTTCGCAGATGCCGATGACGACGGCGGCCGCGTTCTGCAAACCGCCGGCCAGGTCGAGCTGCGTCATCGACCGGTCGACACGGTAGGGCGCTTCGTTGACTTCTTCGAGGAATAACAGGGACCCGGCAATCCCGGCTGCATACGGCGTGCCGGCCAGCGCGCTGACCATGGAGAGATTGCCGCCCATCAGTACGCCGCTGGCGACGCCGGCGTGGACCGTGCGCACCGCATACAGCGGCTCGGTCAAGCCTTGAAACGCATTCGCCGACGACATCGGAATGGTGGTCATCGGCTGCGGGTCGCGCAGCACGGCCAGCAACTGCTCCGCCGCGTAGTCGGACAGGGTAGAGGAGGCTACCGGCCCGTGGAAGGTCACCAGAGCGGCTTGGCGGTGAATGGCCAGGTGCAGCGCCGTGATGTCGGAGTAGCCCAGCAGGATCTTGGGGTGGGAGCGAATCGAGGCGTAGTCCAGGCCGGCCAGCAGCGCGATGCAGCCGGAACCGCCGCGGATGGCCCAGATGGCGTTCACTTCCGGGTCGGCGAACATGGCGTGCAGGTCGTCCAGCCGTTGTTGCGCGGTGCCGCCGTAGTTGCCGAACACGGCGCGCAGGTTGGCGCCCTGCTTTGCGCGGCAGCCAAGGCTCTCGATATTGCGCACCGCTTTTGCAATCGCCGCTTCGGTGGTGTAGCCGCCCGGCGCGACCAGGCCGATCACGTCGCCGGTTTGCAAGCGCGGCGGCTTGATCAGTTTCAGCGCAGCCGGCTGCGCTGCCAGCGCCGGTGCCGCGACGCCGGCAGCCAGTGCGGCCATGAATCGTCTCCTGCCTGCCATGCGCGTTCCCATTCCATAAAAAAAACCCGCCGGGGCGGCAGGCGAACCTGCTGCGTCGACGGGCGGTTGGCTGTGCTGTTCGTCAGAAAGTGTACTTCGCCAGCAGCGAGTAGGCGCGTCCGCGTGGATCGGCCACCCGCGGGTCCCAGCCGGCGCCGACCACTTCGTCGACATTGTGGGCAGTGAACGGCGGGTTCTTGTCGAACAGGTTCAAGATACCGGCCGTCAGCGACAGGTGCGGGATGCCAGTGTACGTGACCGACAGGCCGAAGGTCAGGTAGTCGTCGACGATCGGGTTGAAGCCGGCCGGGTACAGCCTGCCGCCGTTCGGTACCTGGTCCTTGTAGCCGCTCGCGTAGCGCGCCGACAGCAAGCTGCCCCAATCGCCCTTGGTGACCGACAGGGATGCGTTCGACTTCCAGCGCAAGTACAGGTCGCGCGTATAGAAATTGCCGACATATTCCTTGTAGGCCTGGCCAGGAATCTCGGCAAATTTGAAGCTCTGGGTCCAGGTGCTTTCGATCTCGGCCGACCACTTGGTGCCGTCGAATACCATGCCCTGGGCGCGCAGGCCGATGTTGGCGCCGCGCGTCTTGCTACCGGCTGCATTGATCCAGCCGGCTTGCACGTACTGGATGGTGTCGTCAGCATTGCGGATGATGTTGTCCGCCAGTGCCACGGCATTGGCCAGCACGATTTGCGGCGTGCGGTTCAGGATGCGGTCCTTCGAGTTGATGGCGAAGTAATCGACCGACGCCGACCAGCCGCGCACCGGCTCGAACACCACGCCCAGGCTGCCCTGCTTCGAGGTTTCCGGCTTCAGGTTCGGGTTGCCGCCGGTTTTGTAATCGAGCCGCTCAATGGCGCAAAAGCGCGGGTCGCCCGGATGCGTCACGCAGCCCACCGGGTCGCTCACACCACTTGGCAACTCCTGGTCCAGCGACTGCGTGTACAGCTGGGTGAAGCTCGGCGCCAGGAAGCCCTTGTTGGCCGAGCCACGGAACAGCAGCGCCTCGAACGGCTGGTAGCGGAACGCGATTTTCGGGTTGGTGGTCGCGCCAATCAGGCTGTACTGGTCACGCCGCACGGCCAGTTGCACTTCCAGGTTTTTGAGGACCGGGACGATCAATTCGGCATACAACGCCTTGATGTCGCGCGATGCTTTGGGCAGGCCCGCATTGCCCGGCGCCAGCAGAATCTGGGTCGCATCGGCATCCTGCGCGTAGCTGTACTCTTCGCGGCGCAAATCGAAGCCCATTGCGCCGGCCACTGCGCCCGCAGGCAGGTTGAACAGCTCGCCGGACAGGTTGCCGTCGACCTGGTTCAGGCTGGTTTTTCCATGGTTCAGCTGGCCGCGAAACTTGGTCGATTCGACCAGCGCCATGGCGGCCGCAGTTTGCTCCTGGCCGGCGACGATGAACGGGTTGATGACGCCGCTGCCGAGGGCCGCGTTGAACTTGCTGGTGTAGGCGTAACCGTCGAGCAGCGAGACCTTGCTTTCGCTCTCGGCGTGCGAGGCGCCGAGGCGGTAATCGTACTTGCCGGCCAGCGTGCCTTCGATACCGGCCAGCACGCGCAGGTTGTCGGTGACTTGTTCCTGGGTGCGGTTGCCGAACGGCGTGGCGCGCCATTTGTAGATGATCGGCTTGGTCTTGTCATACGTGGAAATATACGGCGAGAGGTCCTGGTAATAGGCGCCGCCCACCGGATAGGCGTTGCCGGCCGCCAGCGTCGTCGAGATCTGGGCCGGCGTCAAAATGGCGGTGGCCTTGCTGCGCGAGGCCAGCACTTCGACGAAGCCGCTGTGGTCCGGGTTAAACTGGTAGGTTCCGCGCAACAGGCCGTTGGCGCGCTCGGCCGGGAGTTGAATGACATAGTCGCCGCCATAATCGTAGGCGCACGAATAGGTCGAGCGCAGCGGTGAGGTCACGTCTTTCCACAGTGCGGTGTTGTACTGCGACATGCCGGGAATTGTGTCGCACTTGCCTTGCAGGCTGAGCAGGCCAGCCTGCAGGTATTTATTGGCGTCGCCAGGCCGGGTGAAATTGGCGCCCAGCGCGGTGCCGGCGCCGGACAGCTGGTTGGCCGACGGCGTGCCGGTGGTGTCCGGCGACAGGCCGCGCGCTGGCTGGTAGCCATTCGCGAATCCACGCTGGCTGGAGTCGAGCCGTTCGTTCTTGTCGAGGGTCAGGCTACCCATGATGTTGAATTTGTCTTCGTCCAGGTTGCCCGTACCACCCAACAGGGACAGGCGATGGATGGCGCCGCCGCCCGCTTCGGTCTGGTTGGTCGACGCCGCTACTTCCAGCCCCGTGTAATTGGTCTTCAAAATGAAGTTGATCACGCCGCCGACCGCGTCGGTACCGTAAATGGCCGAGGCGCCATCCTTCAGGATTTCCACGCGCGCAATGGCGCCGAGCGGAATCGAATTCAGATCGACGGCCTTGCCGCTGCCGCCATGGGTGGCGACGCGGCGGCCGTTCAACAAGATCAGCGTGCTGTTCGGACCGAGGCCGCGCAGGGACGCAAACGACCCGCCGCCACTGGTACGGTCGGCGTCGGCGCCGAACACGTTGTTGCCGGACACCTGGTTGTCCGAGCCGGTGCCATTCGATGAAATTTGTTGCAGTAGTTGCTCGGCGTTGGTGATGCCCTTCTTTTCCATCTGGTCGAAGGTGATCACCTGGACCGGCAAGGCGCCTTCCTTGGCGATGCGCTTGATGCTCGAGCCGGTCACTTCGACGCGTGCCATGGGTGGGGTACCAGCGGGCGCCGCGACTTGCTGCGCAAGCGCAGGGCTGACTGCGCCGATCAGGGCGATCAGGTGTGTCAATTTCTTCAACTTCACGGGTTTCTCCTAGGGTGTGCTGGTCGCATTTCGCACCGTTGTCAGTGCGGAAGGGTTGGCGTAATGTCTTTGCATTACGTTATCTGTTATTTGAGATTAAGCGGCGAAGGCCAGCGCCAGCCAATGAAATTTCCGGCTAGCACTATAACTTTGTGGAATATGCCGACAGGATAAGACTAATGCGCCATGTTATTGACGCGCTTGCGCTCGGCAAGGTCAACGTCCAGATAACGCCAAGGCGTGAGCTCGACCGGGTGGCGCTTGTAGTTTTTAAGCCACGGCTGGCGTAAATCCGCCGAAATGACGTGGGTCAGCGGGACCCACGGGTTGTATGCCTGGATCAGCTGGTTCATTTCGATATACAACTTTTGCCGGGCGGGGCCGTCCGCTAGCACGCGTGCCTGCTCGTAGCGTTCGTTGTAGGCGGGCAAATTAAAACGGGCGTAGTTGGCGCGCCCGGCGTTCGGGCCGTACAGCAACTGGTAGAAATTGTCGCCGTCCGGGAAGTCGGCCACCCAGTTGGTTTCAAACATCTGCACCTTGCCCAGGCGCGAGGCCTTGATGATCTCGGTTTTTTTGTCG
Organism: Massilia sp. S19_KUP03_FR1; assembly: GCF_036688685.1. Classification (NCBI taxonomy): domain Bacteria; kingdom Pseudomonadati; phylum Pseudomonadota; class Betaproteobacteria; order Burkholderiales; family Oxalobacteraceae; genus Massilia; species Massilia sp. S19_KUP03_FR1. The sequence continues at coordinate 10,857 of NZ_JAQQPS010000005.1, forward strand.
GAGCGAAAAACCACGCGCAGACCGACCGTGGTGAGGCATTTTCGCCACATCTCATCGCGCAGGCGTCCGCCGACCGTCGCTTCGCTGGACATTGCCAGCGTCAAGACGCTGCCGTCGGGCGCGCGCCGGAAACCGTCCGGGTCGCGCTTTTGGTAGCCAAAGCGGTCGAGCAGCGCATTGGCCAGCGCCGGATCGTAGGGCACGGGGCTGCGGTAGGCGGGGTCGTAGCCGAGCACATTCGGTGGCAGCGGCGACTCGGCCTTGATGGCCAGCCCCTTCTTCAGCAGCGCGATGTCTTCCAGGTTGTTGTAGCTGAGCGAGATGGCGCGGCGCAGGGCCACTTTCTCCTTGCTGTAGCCGCCCACCACCGGGTCTTCCATATTGATCCAGAGGTAATAGGTTTGCAGCACCGGGAAGCGGTACAGCTGCATGCCGCGCGCGGCCAGCGCCGGTTTTAGTTTGCCGTCCTGCAGCACCATGTCCGTCATCGCTTCCGGCACCTGCTCCAGGTAATCGTATTCGCCGCCCAGGAAGCCCAGCATGCGGCCCTGGAACTCTTCGGCGATCTTGATGTCGATGCGGTCGACCAGAGGCAGGCGCTGCCCTTCCAGTGCGGCGGCCAGCGCCTGGTCGGCCGGATCGACCTTGCCGCTGGCGTGGAATACGGCAGTGGAGTACGGGTTCTTTTCGAGCACGATGCGATCGCTTCTCTTCCACTCGGCCAGCATGAAGGGGCCGGTGCCGACCGGGTGGTTGCCGGCCTGGCCCGGATAGGCAGCAATCACTTCCCTGGCCACCACGCTGGCCGCCGGGGTGGCCAGATAAAACGGAAAATTGAAATCGGGGGCGGCAAGGCGAATGCGCAGCGTGTAGCGGTCGAGCGCCTGCAGGCCGGGAATCGGCGTGTCGTAGCTAAAGTGTTCCTTCAAGGCTGCGTCGCCCAAGATTTTGCCTTCGAAGAAAAATGCGAAAGGCGACTTGATCTGCGGGTCGTACAGCCGGGTCAGGCTGTAGACATAGTCGGCCGCCGTTACTTCGCGCTTTTTGCCGTTGAAGGCCGGGTCGGGGGTGAAATAAATGCCGGGGCGGATGTGGAAGGTGTAGGTTTTGCCGCCGTCGCTCACCTCAGGCATTGCTGTTGCCGTGTTGCCAATCAATTTTACGGGGCGGGCCAGGTAATCGTAGCGCAGCAGCGGGTCGAACAGGTTTTCCAGCAGGCTCAACGTCGCCAGGTCGGACGCCACGGCGGGGTCGAGGCCGGTTTCGCTGGTCGACAGGAACATGTGCAGGGTTTTCATGGGCGCGGACATGGCGGGGGTGGCGGCCATCACGGTGGCGATGAACAAAGCGGTGATGGTCTGGCGAAATGGCGTCATGGCGGGTCCGGGTGCAATTGCACGATGATAGGCGCTGGCACAGGCTGCGGGCAAGGGATGGACTCGTCCCGCGCCACCGCCATCCGGTCCCACCAATAAGCTTTTTGCATACGGCCACTATATTCTTTCATCAATGCATCAAGCGCACCGCCTATACTCTTGCTGCACAATCAAGCGCATCTGCGGACTCACTCATGGCATTAAATTACATCTGGTCGGGCTTTTTTATCGTTGGTTTTGTGGCGGCGCTGCTGCAATGGCTGTTCCTGGGCGATAACGAGATCTTCAAAAAAATCATCGACGGCACCTTTGAATCGGCCCGGGCCGGCGTGATGGACATCGCCCTGCCCCTGGCCGGCGTCATGACACTCTGGCTCGGCATCATGAACATCGGCGAAAAGGCCGGCGCGGTCGGCTGGCTGGCGCGCGTGATCGCGCCGTTTTTCTCGCGCATCTTCCCCGACGTGCCGAAAGACCACCCCGCCACCGGCCACATGGTGATGAATTTTTCCGCCAACCTGCTCGGCCTGGACAATGCCGCCACGCCGTTCGGCCTGAAAGCGATGGAGAGCCTGCAAACGCTCAATCCCCAGAAAGACACGGCCAGCAACGCGCAGATCATGTTCCTGGTGCTGCACACCTCCGGCCTGACCCTGATCCCGCTGGCCATCATGGCCCAGCGCGCCATCCTCGGCGCCGCCAACCCGGCCGACATTTTTATCCCGTGCATGATCGCGACCTATGTCGCCACGGTGACCGGCATCATCGCCGTGTCGCTGCGCCAGGGCATCAACCTGCTCAACCGCGTCGTGCTGGGCTGGCTCGGTGGCATCACGGCCGCAATTGTCGCGCTGGTCTGCTACTTCACGATCTTTTTGACCAAGCAGGAGATCGAGCTGGTCTCGAAAGTAGCGAGCAATCTGATCCTGTTTTCGATCATCATCATCTTCATCGTCGGCGCCATGCGCAAGGGCGAGAACGTCTACGAAGCCTTTATCGAGGGTGCAAAAGGCGGCATCACAACTTCATTGACCGTCATCCCGTATCTGGTCGGGATGCTGGTGGCGATCTCCGTCATCCGCAACTCGGGCGTGCTGGGGTTCATCGTGGCAGGTCTCGACTGGGTGTTCGTCCAACTCGGCATGCACACCGAATTCACGCCGGCGCTGCCGACCGCGCTGATGAAACCCTTGTCGGGCAGCGGCTCGAAGGCGATGATGATCGACGCCATGCAAACTTACGGCGTCGATTCCTTCGTCGGACGGCTGGCCTGCATCTTCCAGGGTTCGGCCGATACCACCTTCTATATCGTCGCCCTGTATTTCGGGTCGGTCGGCATCCGCAAAACGAGATACGCCATTTCGTGCGGGCTGATTGCCGATTTCGCCGGCATCGTCGCCGCCATCCTGGTCGCTTACATGTTCTTCGGATAAGGAGTTCACTGCATGATTCGCCATCTCGTCAGCCTAGCCTTGCTTGCCTGGATGCCTGCGGCGTATGCCCAGTCGACCTTGCCCGAACCGGTCGCGCGCCAGATGGCGGCGGGCCAGTTACCGGACGATTCACTCAGCGTGCTGGTGCTGCGCGGCGACACCGTCGTGTTGTCCCACCGCGCGGAACGGCCGATGCAGCCGGCATCGACGATGAAACTGGTGACGACGCTGGTGGCGCTCGAACAACTCGGCCCGGTGTTCCGCGGCCGCACCGAACTGCGTACCAATGCGCCGCTGGTGAACGGCGTCTTGAAAGGCGACCTGGTGCTGCGTGGCGGCGCCGACGTCGATCTCACCGACGCCGTGCTGGAAAACATGCTGCGCGCGCTGCGCAACCAGGGTATCCGGAAAATCGAGGGCCGCCTGGTGCTGGATCGCCAGCTGTTTGCGCCGGCCAGAGACGACCTTGCCAGGCAGCCGTTCGACGAAGCGCCGGAAGCGTATTACAACGTGATTCCCGATGCGCTGATGGTCAACCGGAACATGCTGCAGCTAGACCTGCGCGCGACCGATCAAGGACTGCAGGTGACCAGCCAGCCGGCGCTGGAGAACGTCAGCGTGGCGTCGAACATGACGCTGGTGACAGCCGCCTGCAAGCAGTGGGACGATGGCTGGAAGCCGCCCCAGGCCGAGCAGCGCGAGAACGGCACCATCCGCGTCACCCTGCACGGCACCTTCCCGAAAAATTGCGCGCGCACGTACAGCATCAACGTTGTCGATCGCCAGGATTACGTCGACCGCCTGTTCCGCCTGCTTTGGCGCCAATTGGGCGGCGCGCTGCGTGGCGCCACCGTCGAAGGCGCCATGCCGGCGGATGCGCGTCTGCTGGCTGAACACGCGGCGCGTGCGTTGCCAGAGGTGATCCGCGATACCAATAAACCGTCGGACAATGCGTTGGCGCGCATCTTGTTTTTATCGCTGGGCAGCCTGGAAGCCGATCCGGCGCTGGGCAGCCATGCCTTGCCGGCGTCTGGCGAGGCGACCAGCGTACGGGCTGATCGCGTGGTGCGCACGTGGCTGCGCAACCACGCCATCGACGACACCGGCGCTGTGTTCGAGAACGGTTCCGGTCTGTCGCGCATCGAGCGCTTCACGGCGCTGCAAATGGGCGGCTTGCTGCAGGCCGGGTTGAAAAGCCAGTGGGCGCCAGAGTTCCTGTCCAGCTTCCCGATTGCCGGCGTCGATGGCACCATGCGCCAGCGACTGCGTGACAGCCCGGCAGCGGGGCACGCGCGCCTGAAAACGGGTTCGCTGAAAAATGGCGTCGCGCTGGCCGGTTATGTGACCGATGCGGCCGGGCGCCAGAGCGTGGTGGTGGCCATGATCAATGACGAGCATGCGGGTGACGGCAAGGGCCGCGCCGTGCTCGATGCGCTGGTCGACTGGGTGGCGCGCACGCCTTAGAGAATCCGCTGAAACGTCGCGCGCACCAGATTGCGGTCGCCGCAATCGAAGTGCCACCATTCGGTGCGGATGCCGACAAAGCCGGCCTGGAACATGGCGTCGCGCAGCAGCTGGCGGTTGGCTACCTGTTCCGCCGTCAAATCCCCGCACGCCAGAAAACCCTCTTCCAGCGCCGGGTGCGACAGTTCGGTCATGTCGTCGAAACCGGTCCCCATGTCCAGCTCCACGCCCGCCTCATCGAGGATGGTCACGTCGAGCGCCATGCCGAACGAGTGGATCGAGCCGCGCGTGGGTTCGGCCAGGTACATCTGCAAATCGGTGCCGGCCAGCGCATCCCAGAGTTCCTGCTGCACCCGTTGCGGGCGCAGGGCGTCGAGCACCAGTACCCGTACCCCGGGACGTTTCAATGCCAGCCACGCGACCACGCGCTCCAGTGCGCTGGCCGCCTGCACATGCAGCCACGCGCAGTCGTGCGATCCGTACAAATCGCGCCCCAAAAAATTATGCGGGCCCGCATAGCGCAGGTCGACGGCAATACCCGGGATCGTCGACAGGTGCCGGAAGTCGGGGTTCACGCGGCACCTCGCTCCAGGCAGGCGCGCGCCGCCGCGCCTATCGTGTTGGCCAGTGCCCGCGCCCCGTGCGACAGCGGCGCGTGGCTGGCGGTGAGCAGATACAACTGCACGGAAATGGCCGGCGCCCAGCTGCGGCACTGCACCTTGCCGGCCACCGCCGACGCGGCCGTGAAGGGATCGAGCACCGCCACGCCGGCGCCAGCTTCCACCAGCGAGCGCGCAATCTGGTAGGTCTGCACCACGGTATGGAACACCGGCTGCACGTCCTGCGCTTCGCAGGCCGCCAGCACCAGCTCACCCAGCGGATCGTCGCCGGCCATGCCGATCAATTCACCCTGTAAATTGCGCGGGCCAAATGGCTGCGCGCATTGCGCCGCCGTCCAGGTGCCGGCCGGCGCCACCGCCGTCAAAAAACCCTGCGCAATCGGTTCCGCCACGATGCCGGGATGGCGCGGATCCTGCAGCGACACCGCCAGATCAGCTTCGCCCAGGCGCAGGGCATTGACGATTTCGCTGGTGTGGTGGGTGCCCAGTTCGCAGCGCGTCTGCGCAAAGTCGCGCCGCCACGCCTTCATCGCAGCCGGCAGCACGCTGATTGCGATGGTCGGTGTGGCCACCAGCCGCACCGTCTCCACCGCGCGGCCCTTCAAGCTGGCGGCGAGGCGACGGATGCTTTGCAAATCGCGGTTGAGTTTTTCGGTCTCGATGAAGAGCCGATGTGCTTCCGGCTTCGGATACAGTTTGCCGCGCACGCGCTCGAACAGCGGCATGCCCAGTTGCAGTTCGGCGTGCTGCAGCACCTTGGTCACGGCTGGCTGCGAAATGTGCAGCACCTGGGCGGCGCCGCTGATAGTGCCGACCTGCATGATCGCGTGGAAGACTTCAATGTGACGCAGGCGCATCGGCGTTCCCTATTTGACGGCCGCGACCGCCGGAAGCGGCGCGCTTGCCGGCGCGGTCAGCACCTCCAGCAGCGCGGCGCTTTCGGCATCGGGCTGGCCGTCGTATTTCGCCGGGCGGTATTTCATCTGGAAGGCGCCCAGCACGGTGCGCGTCTGTTCATCGAGCTCGCCGCTTGGCACGATGGCGTAACCGTGGGCCGCCAGTTTTTGCTGGAACCAGGCCACGTCCGGCAGCATCGCTTCGAAGGCCGGCTGCAGGGCCGCCACGCGGGTGGCGTCGGGCCAGACGATCAGGCCGGCCTTGGCCAGCTGGATCCACGGGAACATCGGTCCTGGATCCTGCTTGCGCAAAGGCGCGACGTCGCTGTGGCCGAGGATATTCTCCGGCGCCACCTTGTTGCGCGTGGCGATGTCCTTGATCAGCGGGATCAGCGTGTCCATCTGCGCCTGCGTGAACGGCGCATACACGCGGCCCTGCGGCGTATCGGTCCAGCCCTTGTTGACGATCTCGATGCCGACCGAAATACCGTTCAACTGCGTGAACGACTTCCAGTTCGACAGGCCCGCGTGCCAGGACGCCTGGGTTTCGTCCACCAGCCCGTAGATCACCGGTTGCGGGTCGTCGGTGAGCAGGTAATGGGCGCTGACCTGCTGCTGCGTCAGGATCTTGATGGAACTGGCCTTGTCGGACACCGTGTAGTGCAGCACGATGAAGCGCACGCGCGGAGCCTGGCCGACGGCGTTGTAGGTGTGGTCGATGCGCGGGCCGGTGGCGCAGCCGGTCAGCGTGAGCAGGGCCAGCAGGATGGGAGCGAACAGTTTCATGGGCGTTTTGGTCGAGGATAAGGAATCAATATACGGCAGCGGCGCGCGCTGCGGCAAGATGGGCTTCGCTGCCGGCCAGCGCAAGCGGCAAGTCGGGCGGCAGCGCGGCGCGCATGGCGTCGAAAATCATCGGATGCAGCGTTGCGGCGCGGCCGGACAAAGCCACCGGGCGCGCACCGAAGCGGCCGCGCAGGGCGATGGCCAGGCGCGCCAGTTCGCGCCCCGCGTGGCGCAGGATGCCGGCCGCTACCGGGTCGGCGTCGGCACTGGCGGCCACCGCCATGGCCAGCTGGCCGACCGCGCCGCGTTCCTGGCCGTAGATGAACTGGCGCGAATGGTCCCAGTCGCTGCCGCCGATCTGGTCGAACACGGCGCGCGCCATGATGGAATCCTGCCAGGCGCCGGGCTGCTCGTCTTCGCGGCGCCAGATGTGGCGCAGCGCTTCGCGCGCGATCCAGAAGCCGCCGCCGCCATCGTCGAGCACCACGCCACGGCCACCGGCGCGGTGCAACACGCCGTCGGCCGCGATCCAGGCCCCGATCGAGCCGGTGCCCGCGTAGACCAGGTAACCGGCTCCCGGCTGAAAGCAGGCGGCGTAGGCAATTTCGATGTCATTGCACAGCGTGACGGCGCTGGCGGGCATGTCGAACAGCGTCGCCAGCCATCGCTGCAACTGCGCGCCGTCGCCGCCAAAGCCGGTGAGGCCGGCGCGGATGGCGCCTGGCTTGCCATGGGCCAGCACCGTGTCGGCCAGCTGCGTCAGGCGTGCATGCAGGGCGGTGCGGCCCGTGTTGCTACCCATCTGCAGCGCCGACAGGCCCGCCACTTCCCCCTCGGCGACGATGGCGCCAGCGCGGTCGGCCAGCGCCCAGCGTGTGCGGGTGCCGCCGGCGTCGATGCCCAAGCCAGGTGCGTGATCATTTTTCATGATGCGAGTGTAGGTTCAGACAAGATGGGGCGCGCATGAATGCTGACCGTATGCGCATAGCCAAATGTTATACCTGAACGGCTCAGAGCACTTTCAGGCGCGCACTTTCGTTACCGAGGCGGTCGACGGCGCTGACCACCACCGCATTCGCCGCCCCCAGGCGGGCATCGTCCGGCAGAGCCCAGTCCACGCGCGCGGCCGGCACCACCGTGAAGCGCCACTCGTCGCCATAACGGGCCCAGATCGCATACAGGGCATTGTTGCTGCCCGCCGTCAGTTGCAGTTTGGTGACATTGGCCTGGTGGCCTGCCTGCACCACCGGCACGCCCGGCACCGTGCTGCCCAGCCAGGAGGACGCCGGCACCAGCGCCTGGCCCGGGTAGGACGCCACGCGCAGGCGGTCATAGACGCCTTTGCGGTTTTCCATCAACGCCGCCATGCTGAAGTGGACGTGGCCACCGGCAGCGGGCCGCGTGCGCGTCACGTCGATCTGGTCGACGATTTCCTGCGGCTGGTATTCCCTGGTTGGCGCGCCGATGCGGCTGGTGAACAGGCCCGGCCAGACGTGTCGCGCCTTGCGGTTCTGCGCCAGCCAGTAGTCGAGCAGCACATCGTAGGCTTGCGGCTTTTGTGCGATGGGCCAGTACAGCTGGGGCGTGAGGTAATCGAGCCAGCCGTTTTCCAGCCACAGTTCCACGTCCGCATACAGTTTGTCGTACTGCGAAAAGCCAACGATGCCGGGCGGGCGGCGGTCGGGCCGGCCCACGCCGAACGGGCTGACGCCGAAGCGCACCCAGCTCTTTTCGCGGTGGATGCCGGTGTACATCGCTTCGATCAGTTTATTCACGTTCTGGCGTCGCCAGGAGGCGCGATCGAGCTTGCCGCCGCTGTTCACGTAGCGCTGCCACGAGGCCCAGTCGGGGAAATCCAGTTCCTGCTTGCCGCCCTTGCCGTCCAACGCGCCATTGTCTGCGCCGGCCGCGTCGATCGGATACGGATAAAAATAATCGTCGACGTGGACCCCGTCGATGTCATACCGGCGCACCACGTCCAGCACCACGGCCAGGGTCTGGCTGGACGCAGCTTCTTCGCCCGGGTCCATCCATTCGAGCTTGCCGTAATTTTTCACCGCGGCCGGATAGGTCCGCGAAATGTGGTTCGCCGCGGTCGGCTTGCCCACCGTCTGGCGCGCCCGGTAGGGGTTGAACCAGGCGTGCAATTCCATCCCGCGCGCGTGCGCTTCCTTGATCCAGAACGCCAGCGGATCGTAAAACGGCCTGGGAGGCTGCCCCTGCTGACCGGTCAGGTATTCCGACCACGGCTCAATGTTGGACGCGTAAATGGCGTCGGCCGCAGGGCGTACCTGCAGCACGATGGCGTTCAGGTTCAGGGCGCGGGCACGCTCGAGGATGGCGATGGCCTCCGCTTGCTGCTTGTCGGCGGTCAGGTTCGAACGGCTCGGCCAGTCGATATTGGCCACCGTCGAGACCCAGGCGGCGCGGAATTCGCGCGGCGCGGCGGGCGGCATGGCGCCGCCGCGCACGACTGCCGCGTTCGGACGCGTGGTCGCGGCCGGTGCGACAGGCGCGACCGGCTTCGGCTTATTGGTGCTGCAGCTGGCAAGCAGGGCGCCGAGCGACAGGGCGCCGGCGAGCGCGAAGGCGCGCTTTTTTAAATTGGGCACGCGGCAATTCTTTCAAATACAGGGGCGAAAGGAAGAGCATAAAGCATCACAGGCGCGACCTTACGCACTCTTCTTGCCAAATTCCGGATCGATTTTCACCAGCGCCGCCATGACAAACGCGGGGATCGTCGCCAGGCAGACCCAGACGAAGAAATGCTGGTAGCCCAAAAACTCCTGCACGCGCCCACTGAACATGCCCGGCACCATCATCCCAAGCGCCATCAGGCCGGTGCAGATGGCATAGTGCGCCGTCTTGTGCTCGCCGTCGGACACCATGATCATGTACAGCATCATGGCCGTGAAACCGAAGCCGTAGCCGAACTGCTCGACGGCCAGGAATGCGCTGATCAAATAAAAATTGCCGGGCTGCGCGGCCGACAGGTAGACGAACACCAGGTCCGGCAAGTGTACGGCGAACACCATCAGCCACAGGCAGCGCTTCAGACCGAAGCGCGAAATCAGATAGCCGCCGGCCAGGCCGCCGATGGTCAGCGCGATCACGCCGACGGTGCCGTAGGCAAAACCGACCTGCTCGGTCGACAGGCCCAGGCCGCCTTTGACAATCGGGTCGCGCAGGAATGGCAGCACGAGTTTCAGGAGCTGCGACTCGCCCAGGCGGAAGGTCAGAATGAAGCCGAGGATCAGCCAGATGTCGCGCCTGGCGAAAAACGCGCGGAAGGTGGCAATGAAGTCGGCGAACGGGTTGTCGCTGTGCTTGACGGCGTGGTCGTCGGCCGGGCGCGGCAGCACAAATTGATGCCACAGCACGAACAGGCCGAAGATGGCGGCCACGATGCCCAGTGCGATCGACCACGCCTGCGCCGGGTTGCCGAGCGTCTTGATCAGGTGGCCGGCAAAAATCACGACCGGGCCCTGCATCGCCAGCGACGCCAGCCTGTAAAACGTGCTGCGTACGCCCACATACGCCGCTTGCCCCTTTTGCGGCAGGCCGAGCATATAAAAGCCGTCGGCGGCGATGTCGTGCGTGGCCGAGGCCAGCGCAATCACCCACATGATGGCCAGGCTGATCATGAAAAAGCCTGGCATTTGCAGCACGCCGGCGGTGGCGCCGATGCCGAGCGCAACGATCAGCTGCATCAGGATGGTCCAGCGGCGCTTGGTGCCGAACATGTCGACCACGGGCGACCACAGCGGCTTGATCACCCACGGCAAATACAGCAGACTCGTAAAAAACGTGGCGTCGGCGTTGGACACGCCCAGGTCCTTGTAGATCAGCGTGGACAGGACCACGACGATCACATACGGAATGGCCTGGGCAAAATAAAGCGGCGGGACCCACAGCCACGGATTTTTCGCTTGCGTCGTTTGCATAGCTCTTTCAGGTGAGCGCTTGCCTGACGCTCCCGTGGGAGGTGTCGAGCAAGGCGCGTGCCGCGTCGACACTAATCTGATTTTTCAAGGCGACAATGGCCACCTTGACGTGGAAATCGCACTGTTCCAGTACGGCTCTTGCCGCCGCTTCATCGGCGCCGGTGGCAAACCGGGTCAGGCTGACGGCGCGCAGCACCAGCTTGGCGTTGCTTGCCTTCAAGTCTACCATCAGGTTGCCATACACCTTGTTCAAACGCACCATCAGCGCACTGGAGAAGGTGTTCAGGGCGATCTTCTGCGAGGTGCCGGCTTTTAAGCGCGTGCTGCCGGAAATGAGCTCCGCGCCGGTGTCGAGCGTGACGCCGATCTCGGCTTCCAGCACCACCGGCGCCTGCGGGTTGTTGGCAAAGCCCACCGTCAGCGCCCCGGCCGCGCGCGCCGCGTGCAGCGCGCCCAGCACGTACGGCGTGGCGCCGGACGCGGCCAGCAGCAGCACCACGTCGTTGCGGCCGACCTCGACCGCAACCAGGTCGCGCGCGCCCTGCGCGCGGTCGTCTTCGGCGCCTTCCACGGCGACGAACATGGCACCGTGGCCACCGGCCAGCAGCGCAATGGCGCGCTCTTTTGGCCAGGAGAAGGTGGGATACAGCTCCACGCTGTCGAGCACGCCCAGGCGGCCGGAGGTGCCGGCACCGACGTAGACGATGCGGCCACCGGCTTGAATGCGCGGCAGCGCGGCTGCAACGGCAGCGGCAAGCAGGGGAGCGGCAGCACGGACCGCCTCGACGGCGGCAAACTGGTCGTCGACCAGGGCATTGACCAGTTCGGCAGTGGGGTACTGGTCCAGTTCGGTATGGATCGCCGCGGGCGTTTCAGTTTTCAGCATGAGACCAGTGTAATACCAACAATGCCGTGTTCGTCATGAAAGGTGGAGCCGGGCGCATGCCAAAAAGTTATGCGGCGCGGCCTACGCGGCCCGTTGCATTTCCGCGACGAAGTCGTAGTGATCACTGCGACAATACGAATGCGTCAACTCCACCGCCACACCGGAAGCGAGATAACCGGTACGGGTAATGTACAGCACAGCGCGCCCTTCCGGCACCCCCAATCGCTCGGCCAGCAGCGCCGGCGCGTTCATCGCCCGGATGTGCTGGACGGCGCGCACCGGCAAGTTGCCGCCGCGGTCGAGGTGGGCGTACAACGACGCCGTCAGGTCCTGCGGGCGCGGCAGCAACGCGACCGGGATCACGCTCACTTCATAGGCCATGGCCACGTCGTCGGCCAGGCGCAAGCGTTCCAGGCGCGCCACGCGGCTGTTGTGCGGCAAGCCCAGCGCCAGCTGTTCGTCGGTGCTGGCCAGCACGACTTCCCGTTTCAGCCAGGTCGACGATGGCCGGTAACCGCGCTGCTCGAGCTGCTCGGAAAAGCTCGACAGCGTCGAGAGCGGCTGCTCGATGCGCGGCGCCACGTAGTTGCCCGAGCCGCGCCGGCGCACCACCAGGCCCTGGTCGACGAGCTGATCGATGGCCTTGCGCGCCGTCACGCGCGAAATGTCGAGCTGTTCCGAGAGCAGACGTTCGCTCGGCAAGGCCTGGTCGACCCGGTAGCGGCCGGCGCGCACATCCTGGACCAGCTTGCGGGCGACCTGCAAATAGAGGGGAGAATTGTCGTTGCTGTCGCGCTGGAAGGCGGAGGGTGCGGCGCTCATGGTGTGCTTGCGGGGAATCGGAAAACGATCATACGATACGCCCTGAGGCTTGCCTACATTTTTTATCCGCACCGGAGAAGGCCATGTTGCGAGGCCATCTGGCTGGACTGCGCGACGACATGGTGGTGCTGATCGGCGGGCACAGCGTCGACCCCGCCACACAAGCGGGTCAAACCGCGGCGCTGCAGTGCGACACATGACTGGGGGTTATGCCCTGGCGCTGTGAATTCATTAGCGGCGTGGCGAACCAGCCCCTAAGCTCGTCCATATGATGCAGAGCAAAATAGCCGTATGAAACAAGTGATCGTGATTGGCGGCGGCGTGGTGGGGCTGACCTCGGCCTGGTGGCTGCTCGAAGCCGGCTTCGGCGTGACGCTGCTCGAGCGGGCGCCCCAGGTGGCCAGCGCGGCCAGCGCGCGCAATGGCGGCCAGTTGAGTTACCGTTACGTCGCGCCCCTGGCCGACGCCGGCGTGCCCCTGAAAGCCTTGCAATGGCTGTTCGATAAAAACGGCCCGCTGCGCTTTCGGCCCGAGGCCGACCTGCGCCAGTGGCGCTGGCTGGCCAGTTTTTTAAAACACTGCAGTGCCGCCGTCAACCGCACGACCACTGGCCAGTTGCTGCAGCTGGGCGAACTGTCGCGCCACGCGATGGCGCAGCTGGAAACACACGTGCGCCTGGACGATTTCGCTTGGCGCGACGCCGGCAAACTGGTCGTCTACCGCAGCGCCCACACCTTCGCCGCCGCGGCCAGCCGTCCGGATGCGGGCCTGGTGCTCAGTGCCGCCGAATGCGTCGCCCGCGAACCGGCCCTGGCCGCTGCCGAACCGGTACTGGCCGGCGGCATCTACAACAGCGGCGAAGCGGTGGCCGACTGCCATGCTTTTTGCCAGGCGCTGGCGGCGCGTTTGCAGGCGCACCCTGGTTTTCGCGCCATCGTGCACGCCGACGCGCACAGCCTGATCAACGACAGCCGCCGCATCGTCGGCGTGCGCACGAATCGTGGCGTGCTGCAGGCGGATGCCTACGTGCTGGCCGCCGGCATCCAGAGCCGCACGCTGGCGCAGACGGCGGGCATTTATTTGCCGCTGTACCCACTAAAAGGTTATAGCCTGAGCGCGCCGATCCGCGCCATCGACACGGCGCCCGAGATCAGCGTCACCGATTTCGAGCGCAAGGTGCTGTACGCGCGCATCGGCAGCCAGTTACGCGTGGCCGCCATGGTCGACATGGTGGGCGAAGACACCCGCCTCGACGCGCACCGCCTGGCCACGCTCACGCGCCAGGTACGCGCAACGATGCCGCATGCGGCCGACTACGACCACATCGTGCCGTGGGCGGGCCTGCGGCCGGCCACGCCTGGCAGCGCGCCCATCATCGGCGCCACCGGCTACGACAACCTGTGGCTGAACGTGGGGCACGGCCCGCTCGGGTTCACGTTTGCCTGCGGCAGCGCGACCGTGCTGGCGGACCTGATGCAGGGGAAGGCGGCGCCGATGCCGTTGGATGGCTTAAGCCTGCGATAGTTCTATGGAACTGGACTACACAAGGTTTGCGGGCTGCGTTACGACGCCGGATAGCAGCAAAGTAGCGGCAAAAAGAACCTTAGACAGAAATTTTGCAATGTTTTAAGATACTTGATTCCTTTTATATGCTTCAAAGGATAAGAGTATGAAAAAGACGTATGGCGTGACGTTGAAATCTCGCCCAGATAAGCAGCGCCCGGTATCGATGCAACTCGAGGGCAAGGATGGATCGCGCGTTGTACTCAACGCAGCGAAGCGCGTCATGGCGACGCATGCGAAAGTGATCAAAGCACTAGCCGATCGCTAAGAAACAGCGATGATAGATGCGGCCAAAGTCGTCGAAATCCACGATCTGATTTTAAGCAGAGAACAAGGCCTGCATGGCGATCACGGTGACGGCCCTCTTGAGGGCGCGCTGGCCCGGATCGATAGCCGTATCCCCTACGAGGGGCTGGACGACGTTTTTGAAATTGCGGCCATGTATGCCGTCGCGTTGGCACGCGGGCACGTTTTCAATGACGCAAACAAGCGCACTGCGTTGGTCACTGCGCTCACCTATTTGTCCCTGCAAGGCATCGATATCCCCCGCGATGACCTGCTCGAAGAAATGATGGTGGACGTGGCGGAAGGCAACCTGGAGCAAGCAGACCTGGCTGAATTGCTCTACTCTCTGGCGCCTGACTAAAGCGAGGAATTGCGACAATGAAAGTATATCTCGATGATGAGCGGGCAACACCGACGGGTTGGATTCGCGTTTATTGGCCGCAAGAAGCGATTGATTTGCTGAGAACAGGAAATGTGAGTGAAATTAGTCTCGATCACGACTTGGGAAACGATGCGCGCGGTACCGGCTACGACGTCGTGCTATGGGTGGAGGAGCAAGTCATGATCCACGGCTTTTCTCCACCAAAAATGTCTGTGCACTCTGCCAACCCGTCGGCACGCATGAAGATGGAATCTGGTATCCGGAGCATTGAAGCCCGTGCGAATTGAAGCCACAAGCATTAACGAAAATTTCTTGTGCCTCGCGCGGCATGCATAACGTCGCCGACAGCAGCCCAAGCCGCAACGCGGTGACTTTCACTTGACTTGGAGTCCGCTCTAACAACTAGCCTGTGTTGGGAACGACAGCAGCGATCCGCGCTGCTGATGCGTTCCCTGACGGCGAAGGAAGTGGACGATGAAACTGAAAACCGCATTGGTGCTAACGGGATGCATGGCTGCAGGGCCGGCCTGCGCAGATACCGCCCTGCAGGGCCAGAATGCGCGCCAGGAACGGGGAGAAAAAACCCTCGCGAACATCACTGGCGGCGCGGGCAAGCAGGTCGTCGATTCGCTACGCGATATTGCGCCGGACCTGGGCGACTGGATCATCAATTTCGCTTACGGCGAAGTGTTCTCCCGCCCGGGCCTGTCGCTTTGCACAAGAGAACTGACGACCATTTCCGCCTTGACCGCACTGGGCAACGCCCAGCCCCAACTGAAGGTGCATATTGACGGCGCGCTCAATGTCGGATGCAAGCCGGAAGAAATCGTCGAGGTCATTCTGCAAATGGCTGTCTATGCGGGTTTTCCCAGCGCGCTGAACGGCATCGGCGCGGCAAGGGAGGTGTTTGCGAAAAGGGGGATTAAAATCGCTGCCAGGACTGATCCCGCCGTGCCGCCCCAGGAGACCCGATGAAAACCCATCTCACCATCGAAGAAGTTGCCAAACACACTGGCCTGACCGCCTACACACTGCGCTACTACGAACGCATCAGCCTGATCGCGCCAGTGGGCCGTGGCGCCAGCGGTCATCGCCGTTACGCGGCATCGGACATGGCCTGGATTGCCTTTTTGTTGCGCTTGCGAACGACGCAAATGCCAATTGGCATGATGCAGACGTTCGCCAGACTGCGCGGCATGGGCGATGCCACCATCCCGGCACGGCGGCGCTTGCTGGAGGACCATTTGCGGACGACGCTGGCGGAGATCGACGCCATGCGTCACGCCGCGCAAGCGCTGGCAGAGAAGATTGCACACTACCAAGCCATCGAGCAATCCGCAGACCATCACTGCGACGCCTGAACTGCCTGCTATGCGCGCACCCGCAGCCGCATCTGCAAGGCCTCGGGCTCCATCACGAAGCCCATTTTCTCGCGCGGTGCGCCGCCGTGCTGCGTTGCCACCGACACGATGTCGAAACGCGCCAGCAGCATCGCCAGCGCCACCTTGATTTCCAGCATCGCCAGATAGCGCGCGGGACAGGTGCGCGCACCCGCGCCGAAGGGCATCGATGCCTTCTTGTCGAGCGCGTCGTCGAACCAGCGCTGCGGGTCGAACTGGGCCGCGTTGGTGAACCAGGCATCGTCCAGGCTGCCGGCGCGCATCACGCACCAGACAATGGTGTCCTGCGCAATCTGCACATCGCCGACCACGGTGTCGGTCAGCGCCTGAAGCGGAATAAAGGCTGCGGGCGGTTTCAGGCGCAACGCTTCGTGCGCGCACGCGTCCAGGTAGTCGAGCCGGTCGACCTGTTCGATGTCCAGCGCGTCGAGGGCCGGCGCCACGGCCAGCACTTCAGCGCGCGCGCGTGCCAGAGTGGCCGGGTGGCTGTACAGCAGGTAGATCAGCCACGCGAGGCTGTTCGAGGTGGTGTCTTCGCCGGCCAGCAGCATGGTCAACACATTGCCCGCCACTTCGCGCTCGGTCACGCCGCTGCCCTCGCGGGCGGCTGCCGCCAGCATGGCTTCGAGCATATTGCCCGGTCGTGCGGCGCGGGCGGGATCGGCGCGCATGCGTTCGCGGGCTTGCGCGACGAGTTCATCCACGGCGTCGCGCGTGAAGGCCACGGAACGCTCCAGGCGGCGGTCACGCGGCAACTTGACGTAGCGCCAGTACGGAATCGCCGCCATGC
Organism: Massilia sp. S19_KUP03_FR1; assembly: GCF_036688685.1. Classification (NCBI taxonomy): domain Bacteria; kingdom Pseudomonadati; phylum Pseudomonadota; class Betaproteobacteria; order Burkholderiales; family Oxalobacteraceae; genus Massilia; species Massilia sp. S19_KUP03_FR1. Next base: position 27,504 of record NZ_JAQQPS010000005.1, read on the forward strand.
TGCGGCGCGCGACGACGGGCAGGATTTCATCGAGGTTGCGCTGGATGGCGTTGTCGCCCGTCTCGACGGTGTTCACATCCGTGCCGAACGCCAGGCCGGCCACGATGTCGACCGTGTACAGGCGCAAGTCGGCGCCCAGGGCGATGCTCCGCGCGGCCGCTGTGGCAGCTTCCCACCTGCGCTGCAGGCGCTGCGCAACCTGGACCAGTGCCGGAAAATAGGCCTTGACCGCATGCGGCGCAAACGCCTGCATGACCATCTGGCGCTGGTTGCGCCAGCTGGCCCCCTCCGCATCGAAGACGCCAGGCAGCCCCCCCATCTCGGCCGCGACTTGCGCCGTGACGGCGGGACGGCGAAAGGTCGCCGGCCGTGCGCACAGCACCTGCTTGATCAGCTCGGGATCGGCCACCACCAGCATGGTCGTGCCGGGCACGACCACCCGGAACAGCGGACCATAGGCGCGGCTCCAGTTCTCCATGTCCTGGTGGAGGCGGGTGCGATGCATTTGATGCAGGTTGCCTAGCAGTGGCAGCGGCGGCGGGCCTGGCAGGTCGGCAAGGCCGCGGCTGGGTTGGCTTGTAGCGGAAGAGACAGTCATGTCGTGCATGGTGACCTCAATCGAAATGGTATGCCGTCAGTGTCCCATGACCGGATGCCGCTGTCGCGATTTTTTGTGACGCCCGGCTTTACTTCAGGACTGGCCGAAATCCATCCCGGTTCGGCATCTTGACTGCCGCCAGCGACGATGCATCGAGCACCGCATCGGCCTTCACGATGCCGTTCAGGTGCAAGGTGTACGCCGTCACCGCATACACCTCGCTCGGTGTCAGCGATTGCGGGCTGTCCAGCGGCATGGCGCGGTGGATGTAGTCGTACAGCGTGGTGGCATATGGCCAGTAACTGCCGACGCTGAGTAGCGGCGCTTTGGTCGCCAGTGTGCCCTGGCCGCCGGCCAGGCGCGGCGCGATGCCCTGTTCGCCTTGTTCGCCGTGGCACGCCAGGCAGCGCGCCTGGTAGATCGCCTGGCCCTGGGCCACCGAGCCGGCGCCGGCCGGCAACCCGGCACCGTCGGCGCGCACGTCGATATCCCAGCCGCGAATTTGTTCTGCGCTGGGCGTCTGTCCCAGGCCGAAGCGTGCTACCTGCGTCGTCGGTGCACAGGCGGTCAACCATGCGGCAAGGGTGAACAATGCGGTGCGTTTATACATGGACATTGCTGACCTCGCCATTCGGTGCAATCTGCCAGCTCTGGATGGCGTTGTAGTGATACACCGAGGCCTGGCCGTCGGTCTTGATGAGTGCTGCGCGGGTCGGCTGGACATTGCCGGCTTCGTCGATGGCCCGGCTTTGCAGGATCGCTTCCTCACCCGACCATATCCACGGCAAGCGAAAGCGCGTCAAGGCCTTCGGCTGCACCGGCCCGTCCAGCGTCGCCATCTGCCACGTGCGCCCACCGTTCACCGACACCTCGACGCGCGTGATGCGCCCCTGCCCGCTCCAGGCCAGCCCGCTGATTTCACGAAAACCGTGGCCATCGAGTACCTGTTTCGCCGAGGGCGCCGTGATCACCGATTTCACGCCCATCTGGAAGGTGAACTGGCGCGCCGTACCGTCCGGCATCAGGTCGGTGTATTTCGCCGTTTCCTCGCGCGTTTGAAACGGCGCATCGCCCACTTTCAGGCGGCGCAGCCACTTGATGTTCATATTGCCTTCAAAGCCGGGCAGCAGCAGGCGCAAGGGATAGCCTTGCTCGGGGCGCAGCATCTCGCCGTTCTGGCCATACACCAGCAGCGCATCGTCGAGGGCTTTCGCCAGCGGGATGGAGCGCGTCATCGCGGCTGCGTCGGCGCCTTCGGCCAGAATCCAGCTGGCCGACGGCAGCAAGCCCGCTTCGTTGAGCACGTCGGCCAGGCGCACGCCGGTCCATTCGGCGCCGCTGAGCAAACCGTGGATGTCCTGCACGCTGCCTTTGCCGGGCGCCTTGAACTCGGCCATGCTGTTGCCGGAGCACTCAATAAAATGGCTGCGCGAGACCGCGGGAAAGCGCATCAACGCCTTCATCGTCAACAACAAGGGACGCTCGACCAGGCCGTGCAGCATCAGCCGGTGCTGGGCCGGGTCGATGGCCGGCACACCGGCGTGGTGGCGCTCGAAAAACAGGCCGTTCGGCGTGTTCGTGCCGAACAGGTTTTGCAGGGGCGTGCGGGTGGCGGTGGGAAACGCCGAGGCCTGGTCCGGCAACTTGCGCAGCACGTGTTTTTCGAACGGCGACGGCAAGCCGTAGGGCGGCGTCAAAAAGCCGGCGCCGGGTTCGCGCATCCATTGCGGCACCTGGGGTGGCACATTCAGTGACGGCGTATCGGCGGCCGCAGCGCCACTGGCGGCGGCCAGCGACGCCACGGCGCCGCGCGCGAGAAACCGGCGCCGACGCGGTGATACGGGCGCTTGCGCCTTGGCCTCTGGTCGAACAATGTCCATGGGTGTTCCCGTCAGCGATTGCAGAGCAGACAACTTTACGCGCGGATGAAACGTCCCGTCAATTGGGCAACCAGAATGATTTCAAATAAGCAAATACGGTTTGCACACGCTTGAAAACCCCGGAAAACTTGCGTAAAGGATCGGCATGGACTAAGCTGGACTAAGTCCATCCGGGAGGTTCTATGCAAACCGTTAATATTCATGAAGCAAAGACACAGTTTTCGAAGCTGGTCGACGCCGTGGGGCTCGGCGCAGAGATCATGATCGCCAAGGCGGGCAAGCCCGCCGCGATGCTGGTACCGGTGCCGGCCAAAAGGCCTGCACGCACACCTGGCGCCATGAAAGGCAAGATTCGCATCGCCGACGATTTCGATGCGCCTCTGCCCGACGACGTACTGGCGGCGTTCGAGGGCCGCTAATGCGCATCCTGCTCGATACTCATGTCTATCTGTGGTGGTTGCAGGACCACCCGAATCTATCGAAAGCGGCGCGTGCGCGGATCGTCGCGTCGACGGATGTGTATGTCAGTAGTGCATCGATATGGGAAGCATCCATCAAGGTTGGCATTGGCAAACTGGACGCGGATATCGACCAGCTGGTGGCGGAAATAGAACATAGCGGCTTTCGCGAACTGCCCGTATCGGCCAGGCATGCGGCGATGGTGACGCGCTTGCCCGACCTGCATCGCGATCCATTTGATCGCATCCTGGTTGCGCAAGCGCTGTGTGAGCCGCTTCGTCTGCTTACCGCAGACAATATCCTGCGCGGCTATTCAGAGCTGGTGGAGACCATCTAGAAAAGCGACTGGCCGGCCAGCGACAGCGGCCGCATATCCTGCCAGTGGGCTTCGATGTAAGCGTTGCAATCGGCGCGCGCGCTCGCGGCCAGCGCCACGCGCCAGCCGGCCGGCACGGCGAGATGCTGCGGCCACAGCGAATGCTGGCCTTCGTCGTTGTGCAAGACCAGAAATTGCGCGTCCTGCTCGTCAAATGGATGGCTCATGCGGTAACTCCTTCGGTTTCGGTTTCGGTTTCGGTTTCGGTTTCGGTAATGGTTGTAGGACGATGGTCGGCGGCAGTCGCACGCGCCTGCAGCGCGCGCAGTTCGTCGGTGATGCTGGCCAGCGCGTTGCAGCGGGCAAAATGGCCGCGCAGTTCGGCCGCGTGCTGGCGGTAGCGCGGCTCGGCCAGCACGCTGTGCACGGCCTGCGCCAGCTGCCGCGTGCCCGGCTTGCCGGTACCGAGATTGATGCCGGCGCCGCTCCAGGCCACGCGCGCGGCGATCTCCGGCTTTTCTTCGCTGGCGCCGGCCACCACCAGCGGCACGCCCAGGCTGAGCGCGTGGTTGACGGCGCCGTAGCCGCCGTTGGTGACCATCACGGCCACCTTCGGCAGCAGCCGGTCGTAAGGAACGAAGGGCACGATGCGCGCATTGGGCGGCAGCGCCGCCAGCTGCCCCGGCACCGGGCCGCCAGTGGTGGCGATGACCTGCAAGTCGTCGCGACCCGCCAGCGCCTCGAGCGTCGGCAAGATCAGCTGGCCCGGGTCGTCGTTGGCCAGCGTGCCCTGGGTCACCAGCACCACCGGGCGGCCGTCGTCGAGCTCGGGCCACCAGGACGGCGCCTCGAACTGGCGCCCGGCAGGCGGCGCCAGCGGGCCGACGAAGCGCACCGAGGGCGGCAAGTCGCTGCGCGGATATTCGAATTCAGCCGCCGTCAGCTGCAGATAACGGTCGGGCAGCTTGATCAGCGCGTCGAGCACAAAATCGGGCAGGGCCGGCGCCCCCAGCTCGGCCAGGCGCTGGTCGAAATACTGCTGCAGCGGGCCGAACATGGCCCGTTTCAGGTTGCCGTTCATGGCCAGGTTGCGCACTCTCCCCTCAAGCGTGGCCGAAGGCGCCAGTGCGGTGCCAAAAAAGGCCGTGTCGCAGCTCGACAGCGACAGCGCCGTGATGCCCACCGCGAGCACCGGCGGGCGCGCCGCGCGTGGCCCCAGCAGCAGCGGCAGCGCGCCGCAAAACATGGTATCGACCAGGATCGCGTCGACCGGCTCGGCCGCCAGCAGCGCGCGCAGGCCAGCCAGCTGCGGCGCCATCGCATCGGCAAAAAAATGGCGCAGGCCGTAGCACAGGCGCGCGTGCCCGCCGGGCATCTGGCGCCATGCCGGATGGCGGCTTTCAAGGGTGCGGTAGTCGTGGTCAATGGCCGGGTCGAACGGCGCCAGCGTGGCGCCGACCGCCTCGACCTGAGAGCGGAACTGGCTGGCCGTGTGCACCAGCACCCGGTGCCCGAGCCCGGCCAGGTGACGGCCGATGGCCAGCATCGGCAGTACGTGGCCGGGCATGGCAGTGGCGGCGATCAGATAAGTGGCCATGGTCAGGCTCCCGCCACGATGGTGTCCGTCACCGGGTCGGTGCCGCGGATGCCGAGGTTGACAAAATAACGCTCGAGCAGGTCGCGGTCGACCGGCCGGATCGGCACCCCCAGCGCTTCGAGCCGGGTCTGGGTGGCGTGGCCGGACACGTCCGGTGGCGTGGCGGTCGTATCGTACTGATCGAGAATGGCCAGCACGGCCGCCAGCTCGCGCTGACCGGTGGCGACCAGGCGCGCGCGCGCACGCTCCATCCATGGCTCGAGCGCCAGCGATTCAAGCTGCACCCCGAGGCGGGCAAATACCGGCGCGATGTCGCCCACCCGCAAGCGCTGCTGGCCCATCAGGTGATACACCTGGCCGCGCGCGTCGGCATGGCCGGCCAGGCCCAGGATGGCGCGCGCCACATCGTCGACCGGGGTCAGGTTCAGCGGCAAGTCCATCGCCGGAATGGCGCCCAGCTCGGCGTACAGCTGCGCTACCCGCCAGATCAGGTCGGCCGCATTGCACAGCGCATGGGTGTGGTCGCCCGTCACCGCGCCGAGCCGGTAGATATTTACCGGCAGGCCGCGCGCCTGGGCCTCGCGCGCCAGCGCGTCGCCGACCCACTTGCTCTGACTGTAGCCGTCCACCAGGCCGCTCGACACGGCCAGCGGCGAGCGCTCGGTCAGCAGCGCGCCGTTGCCGGGGTCGATCACCGCCAGCGTCGAGACGTAGTGCAGGCTTTTCGGGCGCCCGCGCGCGGTCCAGTCGAGCAAGGTGATGACGCTGTCGACGTTGGCCGGTTTCAGGCTGGCGTAGGGGTGCAAAAAGTCGACCTGGGCGGCGCAATGGTAAATCGCGTCGCAGCCGTCGCGAATTGCCGCCGCATCGGCCTCGTCCAGCCCCAGCCCGGGCGCGCCGAGGTCGCCGCGTACCACCTCGATGCGCGTTTCGTCCCACAGCGCCGTGAGCTGGCGCGTGGCCATGGCGTCCCGCAGGCGCTGGCGCGCCGCCTGCGGGCTGTCGCCGCGCACATGGCACACCACGGTGGCGTCGGTATCGCGCAGCAGTGCGGCCAGCAGGTGGCTGCCGACAAACCCGCTGGCGCCGGTAAGAAAGACGCGCTGCGGGCGCAGCGGTGCGCTGGCCGCCTGCGGCTGGATGTGCGCCGGCAGCAGCACCTCGCGTGCCAGGTCCGGGCGCGCCGCGCTGGCCGCGCCGTTGCGCAGGTCGTCCACCAGCGCAGCCAGTTCGGACAGGGCCGGGTGGCTGTAAATGCCGGCGTGCGGGAAGTCCGGGTGCAGCTGCGCCCGGATGCCCATGCCAAGCTGAATTGCCAGCAGCGAGTGCCCGCCCAGTTCAAAGAAATTGTCGTGCCGGCCAACCTGGTCGAGCTGCAGCGCCTCGCACCAGATCGCCGCCAGCGCTTCCTCGGTGGCGCCCTGCGGCGCCACATACACGGCGCCGGCCTGGCGCTGCTGCGGCGGCAGCGGCAATGCGCGCCGATCCAGCTTGCCGCTCTGGTTGAGCGGCAGCGCAGCGAGCGTGACGAAGGTGGACGGCACCATGTAGTCGGGCAGCGTGCGCGCCAGGCTGTCGCGCAGCAGTGCCGGCGCCAGCTCGGCGCCGGCAGTGGTCGGCACCACGTAGGCGACCAGGCGCGCTTCTCCCGGCGTGTCTTCGCGCAGCAACACGGCGGCCTGCACCACGCCATCCTGGCGCAGCAGCAGCGCCTCGATCTCGCCCGGCTCGATGCGGAAGCCGCGCAGCTTGACCTGCTGGTCGGCGCGGCCGAGGAAATCCAGGCTGCCATCGGCGGCCCAGCGCGCCAGGTCGCCGCTGCGGTACATGCGGCTGCCGGCCGCGCCGTGCGGATTGGCGATAAAGCGCTCCGCAGTCAGCCCCGGCTGGCCCAGGTAACCGCGCGCCAGGCCGGCGCCGGCGATATACAGCTCGCCAGGCACGCCGGGTGGCAGCAACTGCAACTGCGCGTCCAGCACATACAGCTCGGCGCCATACACCGGGCGGCCGATCGAGGCCGGGCCGGCCTCCTGCATCGGTGCGCTCAGGCTGGCGCAGATGGTGATCTCGGTCGGGCCGTAGGCGTTGATCATGCGCCGCCCCGGCGCCCAGCGCGCCACCAGCGCCGGCGGGCAGGCGTCGCCGCCCACCACCAGCGTGCGCAGCAGCGGCAGCGGCGCCGGTGGCAGCGTTGCCAGCGCCGCTGGTGGAATCAGCGCGTGACTCACGCCGAGCCGCTCAAGCAGCTCGGCCAGTTCCTGGCCCAGCGGCTGGACGCTGCCGGCGGCCGCCAGCACCAGCGCGGCGCCGGCCTGGAACGCCATCAACTGGTCCATGATCGAGGCGTCGAAACCGCACGAGGAAAACTGCAACACGCGGGCGTCGGCGCCGAGCGCAAAGGCGGCGCCCATGCTCGCGCCCAGGTTGTGCAGGCCGGCGTGCGGTACCAGCACGCCCTTGGGCGCACCGCTCGAGCCTGAGGTGTAGATCAGGTAAGCAGCGTCCTGCGCGTGCACCGGCAGACCGGGGTTGTCCTCGCTCTGGAGCGCCAGGTTGGCCACGCAGAGGTCGTCGTCGAGCCGCAGCGCTGGTACGGACGGGCTGGCCAGGCTGTGCTGCGCGGCCAGCGCCAGCGTCGACAGCACCAGGTGCGGGCGCGCCTGTTCCAGCACGTAGGGAATGCGCGCCGCCATGTGGTGCGGGTCGATCGGCAGGTACGTTGCGCCGGCCTTGACGATGGCCAGGTGGGCCAGCACCAGCTCGGGCGAGCGTGGCAGCGCGGTGGCCACCACGGTGCCGGGCAGCACACCCTGGCGCCGCAACAGGTGCGCCAGCCGGTTGGCCTTGCGGTTCAGTTCGGCGTAACTGAGTTCGCCGTGCTCGCTCACCAGTGCGGTTGCCGCCGGCGTCATGGCGGCGTGGCGTTCGACCATCTGCGCCAGGCTTTGCACGGCGAGCGCCGGCGTCGCTCCGTGCCCGTCGGCCAGCACGCGTGCGCGCTCGTGCGGCTGCAGCAGCGCGAGCGTGGCCAGCGGCGTGTCCGGCGCGGCGCAAGCCTCCTCGAGCAGGCGCACCAGGCGCGCCGCGATGGCCTCGACGGTGCCTGCTTCGAACAGGTCGCTGCTGTACTGGATGCCGCCGCCGATGCCTGCCGGCAGGCCGTCAGCATCGCGCTGTTCGGCCAGGATGAAGGACAGGTCGAACTTGGCCGTGTCGATGGTGACCGGCTGCGGCGTGACAGCCACGCCGGCCATATTGAAACTGGCCCGGCTGCTGTTCTGGAAACCCAGCATGACCTGGAACAGCGGGTGACTGGCGCGCGAGCGCTGCGGCTGCAGCAGCTCGACCAGGCGGTCGAACGGCAGCTCCTGCTGGCCGTACGCCGCCATATTCCCGACCCGTACCCGGGCCAGCAGATCGCGCAGGCTCGGTCGCCCGGAGGTGTCAGTGCGCAGCACCAGGGTGTTCACAAAACAGCCGATCAGGCCGTCGAGCACGTGATCGCCACGGCCGGCCACCGGCGTGCCGATGGCGATGTCGTCGCCGCCGCCGAGGCGGCTGAGCAAGGCCGCCAGCAGCGCCTGCAGCACCATGAACAGGCTGGCCTGGCCCTCGCCGGCCAGTTGCAACAGCTGGGCGTGCAGCTGGCGGTCGATCTGCAGCGGCACCACGCCGCCGCGGTGGCTCGGCGTGGCAGGACGGGCGTGATCAAGCGGCAGGGCCAGCTGTTCGGGCAGGCCGCGCAGCGCGTCGCGCCAGAAAGCGGCCTGGCGCGATGCCAGGCTGGCCGGATCGTCCTCGCTGCCAAGCAGTGCGTTCTGCCACAGCGTGTAATCGGCGTATTGCACCGGCAGCGGCAGCCAGTCCGGCGCGGCGCCAGCGCAACGGGCGCCGTAGGCCACGCTCAGGTCGCGCGCCAGCGGCAGCAGAGAGGCGCCGTCGCCGGCGATGTGGTGGGTCAAGAGCAGCAGTACGTGTTCGTCCTCTTCGAGGCGGAACAGGGTGGCGCGCAGCGGCGTCTCGCAATCGAGACGGAAGCGGTAGGCCGCGGCCTGGCGCAGTTGTGCCTCGATGCCCTCCTCGCTGCTGGCGCTGGCCAGCAGTTGCGGGCGCGCGGCGGCGCCGGCCAGCACCTGCTGGTGCGGCAGGCCGGACGCGCTCGGATAGATAGTACGCAGGATCTCGTGGCGGTCGACCAGGTCGGCCAGCGCGGCCTGCAGCGCGCTGTGCTCGAGAGGTCCGGTCAGGCGCAGCGCCAGCGGCATGTTGTAGGCCGGGTTGCCATCCTCGAGCTGGTTCATCAGCCAGAGCCGGTTCTGGGCGTACGACAGCGGCACCTGCGCTGGGCGCGCCATCGCCATCACGCTCGGGCGCAGCGCGGCGCCCTGGTCGAGCCGCTCGGCCAGGCCGGCAATGGTCGACACCTGGAACAGGGTGTCGACCGGCAGTTCGATCATGAAGTGCTGGCGGATCATCGACATCAGCTGAACGATCATCAGCGAGTGGCCGCCCAGTTCAAAGAAATTGTCATCCACGCCGATGCGCTCGACATGCAGCGCCTCGCTCCACATGGTGGCCAGGGTGCGCTCGGTGGGCGTGCGCGGCGCGGTATAGGCGTTGGCGGCCTGGCGCTCCGGCGCCGGCAAGGCCTTGCGGTCGAGCTTTCCGCTAGGGCCGAGCGGCAGCGCCGCGATCTGGACGAAGGCGGACGGCACCATGTACTCGGGCAGTGCCGCGGCCAGCAGCGCGCGCAGCGGGGCCGGATCGGCGCCGGCGGCACCCACCACGTAGGCGACCAGGCGCTGCTCGCCCGGGTGGTCCTCGCGCGCCACCACCGCCGCCTGGGCCACGCCCGGGTGGCCCAGCAGCACCGCTTCGATCTCGCCCGGCTCGATGCGAAAGCCGCGCAGTTTGACCTGCTGGTCGGCACGGCCGAGGTAATCGAGGCTGCCATCGGCGCGCCAGCGCGCCAGGTCGCCGCTGCGGTACATGCGGCTGCCAGGCGCACCGTGTGGATTGGCGACGAAGCGTTCGGCCGTCAGTAGCGCACGGCCCAGGTAACCCTGCGCCAGCCCGGTACCGGCCAGATACAGCTCACCGCCCACGCCCACCGGCACCGGTTGCAGCGCATCGTCGAGCACATACAGCTGGGTGTTCCAGATCGGATAGCCAATTGGCACCCGTTCTTCTCCCAGCGCCGCGCCGCACTGCCAGTGGGTGACGTCGACCGCGGCCTCGGTCGGGCCGTACAGATTGTGCAGCTCGCAGCCCAGGCGCTGCTGGAACTGGGTTTGCAGCGCCGGCGCCAGCGCCTCGCCGCTGCAGATCACGCGCCGCAGCGAGGTGCAGGCTGGGGTGGCCGGTTCGAGCAGGAACAGCGCGAGCATCGAGGGCACGAAATGGATGGTGGTGATGGCCTCGGCCGCCACCAGGGCGGCCAGGTAGTGCGCGTCCCTGTGCCCGCCCGGACGCGCCATGACCAGCGTGGCGCCCTCGATCAGCGGCCAGAAGAATTCCCACACCGAGACGTCGAAGCTGGACGGGGTTTTTTGCAGCACGCGGTCGTCCGCGCCCAGGCCATAGCGGTCCTGCATCCACAGCAGGCGGTTGACGATGGCCTGGTGCGACACCAGCACGCCCTTCGGCCTGCCGGTCGAGCCGGAGGTGTAGATCAGGTAGGCCGTATGCAACGGCTGCAGCGGCGCGCTGCGCTCGGCATCGGTGAGCGCGTGCTCCGCGCAGGCGTCGAGCAGGGTGATGGTGGCGGCGCGGTCGAGCGCCAGCAGCGGCGCCGCGTTGCTTGCCAACTGCGCGTCAAGTTGCGCCGCTGCGGCGCCAGCCGTCAGCACGCACACCGGCCGGGCGTCGTCCAGCATGAAGGCGAGCCGGTCGGCCGGATAATCAGGGTCGAGCGGCAGGTAAGCGGCGCCCGTTTTGAGGGTGGCCAGCAGCGCCACCATCAATTCCAGCGAGCGCGGTACCGCGATGGCGACCACGGTGCCAGGGCCGGCGCCGCGCGCCAGCAGCAGGCGCGCCAGCTGGTTGGCGCGGCGGTGCAGCTGCGCATAGGTGGTGGGTTCACCCTCGCACCGCAGGGCGATGGCGTCGGCGCTCGCCGCAGCGCGCTGCTCGAGCAGCGCGGTCAGGGTGGTGTCCGGCACAGTGACGGCGCTGCCGTTCCAGACGTGCAGCAGCCGCGCGCGCTCATCCTCGCGCAGCAGCGCGACCTGGCCCACATTCTGGGTCGGGTCGGCCAGCAGCGCGCCAATAAAACCGAGCAGCCGTTCCTGGTGGCCGGCCAGCGTGGCGGCACTGTACAGGGCCGGGTTGGCGTCGAAGTCGATCTGCAGATCCTTGCCGTTGCCCCGTTCGTACAGGAAGATGCCGAGGTCCTCGGCGGTGCCGTTGGAGAGGTTGCGCGGGGTCGCCGCAACGCCGTTGAAGTGAAAGTCGTAGTCGAAGGCCTCGATGTTGATCACGCTGGTAAATAGCTGGCGATGGCTGCCCAGCAGGTTCAGGTCGGCACGCAGGTGTTCATAGCGGTAAGCCTGGTGGCGCAGGACCTGGCGCATCTGCGCGCCGACCTGGCCGATCAACTCGGCCAGTGGCAGCGCGGCGGCCAGCGCCAGGCGCAGCGGCATGGCGTTGGCGACCATCGCCGGCACCCGGCGCATTCTCTCGTTGTGGCGCGCCGTGAGCGGCATGCCCAACACCATGTCGGCGTTGCCGCTGACCCGGTACAGATACGCGGCGATGACGGCGGTCAGCACCTGCGGCAGGGTAGCGCCCAGGCTGCGCCCGAGGATGCGCAGTGCCTCGACCCTGGCCGCCGGCAGGTAGCTGGTTTGACGCAGCATGCCGCCGCGGTTGGGCGCGCGCCCGCTGGCCAGGCTGAAGGGATCGGGCTTGTCGGCGAAGCGCGCCATCCAGTACTGGCGGTCGCGCGCATGGCGGCCGGAGGCCTGGTAGGCCGCGTCGTCTTGCGCCAGGTCGGCAATGCTTGCCAGCGTGCTGTCGGCCACCGGCCGCGCCTCGCACAGCGCCGTGTAGTGCTCGGCCACGCGGCGCGCCAGCAGGCTGCCGCCGTAACCGTCGAGCGCGATGTGGTGGCAGCGGTGATACCAGGTATACGCGTGCGGCCCGGTGCGTAGCAAGGCCGAGAGCCACAGCTGGCCAGCGCCGAGATCCTGGTTGCGCAGGTAATCGGCTTGCATCCAGGCCAGCGCGGCGCCGGCCGGATCGGCTTCGGCGCAAAAGTCGAGGTAGGGAATCTGGCCAGTATAAGTCGGCGCCAGCCACTGGCGCGGACCGGCGCCGCTGTCGGCAAAATGCAGGCGCGGCGCTTCGGCTTCGTTGGCCACCAGGCGCAGCGCGGCCAGGAAGCGCTCGGGTTCGATGTCGCCGTCGAGGTCGAGTGCTTCGGCCAGGTTGAAGTTGGTATCGGGCGACGCGAAGCGGGCCCCCAGCCACATGGACATTTGGCCCGAAGTGAGGGGCATCGAAGGTGTCGTCTCGTTGGTAGTCGTCATGCATCACTCCTGATGAAGCCGATGGTCGTGGCAAGGCAGCGACCACGCGGGTCGGGCGGGGCGCGGCGCGCCCCAATGGTTGGATGTAGCTCAGTTGTACAAGCAGGCTTGCCTTGCTAGCGCAAGCAACGGAACGCGCAACAGCGCGGCACGGCTGAAACGATGCAACCGACGGTGTCGGCCTGGTGCAGACTGCGCCGCCGACGACCGGTGAGTCGTCGTTGGCCAATCGGTCGCCGTGCGCTGGAGCGGCACGGGACGGGCACTTGCTACTTGCCCCGGTCAGGGCAATGTGATGAGAATTACTCGTGAGATTGCCTTGCGGCAAAATCTGTAACCAACTGTATTGCAAATTTTGCCTTGTGGCAAGTTTACTTTTTCGAAAATGTTTCCGCTTTGTTGCACTTTAGAACAACACGCTTTATTGCCATCGAAGGCCACGAAAATGCGCAGCGCCAAGGCAAGCGCACGCCGCCCCACCGATATGGCGGATAATATGCCCATGCCAATATCCCCCTCCCTGTGCCCCTGCGGCGGCGGTCCCTACGCGCAATGCTGTGCCCCCTACCTTGGCGGCGCCAGCGTGCCGCAAACGGCCGAACAACTGATGCGCTCGCGCTACAGCGCCTACACGCTGCGCGATGAAGCCTACCTGCGCGCAACCTGGCATGCCAGCACCCTGCCGCCGGGCGCCATCGTCGACCCCGACGAAAAGCTCCAGTGGCTGGGACTTGAGGTAAAATCTGCTTTACGTTTACGTCAACGTAAAGCAGACTTGCCTGAAGAACAACAGGCGGGTGAGGCGCGCGATACCGTCGAATTCGTCGCCCGCTTCAAGGTCGGCGGCCGGGCGCATCGGCTGCACGAAGTGAGCCGCTTCGTGCGCGCGCCCGACAGCTTGGGCGCGCTGCGCTGGTTTTACGTGGACGGCAGTTTCCCCGAGAAATAAAGGATCAGCCCGCCATGCCCCACATCGAGAGCAAACTCAACCCGCGTAGCGCGGACTTCCAGGCCAACGTGACTGCCATGCAAGCCGTGGTGGACGACCTGCGCGCCAGGGTAGCGACCATCGCCGCTGGCGGCGGAGAAGCCGCCAGTGCAAAACACGTCGCGCGCGGCAAACTGCTGCCGCGCGAGCGCGTGCAGATGCTGCTCGACCCAGGCACGCCCTTCCTCGAATTCTCGCAACTGGCGGCCTACGCCATGTACGACGGCGCGGCGCCGGCGGCCGGCATCATCACCGGGATCGGGCGCGTGGCGGGCCAGGAGTGCGTGATCGTCTGTAACGACGCCACCGTCAAGGGCGGCACCTATTACCCGATGACGGTCAAAAAACACCTGCGCGCCCAGGAAATCGCCGACCAGAACCACCTCCCCTGCATCTATCTGGTCGACTCGGGCGGCGCCAACCTGCCGAACCAGGACGACGTGTTTCCTGACCGCGACCACTTCGGCCGCATCTTTTTTAATCAGGCGAATTTATCGGCCAAGGGCATTCCGCAAATCGCCGTGGTCATGGGCTCCTGCACGGCCGGCGGCGCCTACGTGCCGGCAATGAGCGACGAATCGATCATCGTCAAGGAGCAGGGCACCATTTTCCTGGGCGGCCCGCCGCTGGTGAAAGCGGCCACCGGGGAAGTCGTCACTGCGGAAGATCTGGGCGGCGGCGACGTGCACACGCGCCTGTCCGGCGTGGTCGACCACCTGGCGCAAAACGATTTACACGCTTTGTCGCTGGCGCGCACCATTGTCGGCAATCTGAATCGCGTGAAACCGGTGCAGGGCGCGCCGCGCGCGCCGGTGGAACCGCACTATCCGGCCCAGGACCTGTACGGCGTGATCCCGGTCGATACGCGCAAACCGTTCGACGTGCGCGAAGTGATCGCACGCGTGGTCGACGGCAGCGAATTCGACGAATTCAAGGCACGCTACGGCACCACCCTGGTCTGCGGTTTCGCCCACATTTATGGCGTCAAGGTGGGCATCATCGCCAACAACGGCATCCTGTTTTCCGAGTCGGCGTTAAAAGGCACGCATTTTATTGAACTGTGCTGCCAGCGTAAAATTCCGCTCGTGTTCCTGCAAAATATCACCGGCTTCATGGTGGGCCGCAAATACGAAAACGAGGGCATCGCCCGCAACGGCGCCAAGATGGTGACCGCTGTCGCCACCGCGGCCGTCCCCAAATTCACTGTCATCATCGGCGGCAGTTTCGGCGCCGGCAATTACGGCATGTGCGGGCGCGCTTTTTCTCCGCGCTTTCTCTGGATGTGGCCGAATGCGCGCATCTCCGTCATGGGCGGCGACCAGGCCGCGTCGGTGCTGGCCACCGTCAAGCGCGACGGCATCGAGGGCAAGGGCGGCCAATGGACGGCGGACGAAGAAGCCGCGTTCAAGCAACCCATCAAGGACCAGTACGAACACCAGGGCCACCCATACTATGCATCCGCGCGCCTGTGGGACGACGGCGTGATCGACCCGGCCGACACGCGCATGGTGCTGGGCCTGGGACTCTCGGCGGCATTGAATGCGCCTATCGAAGACACCAAGTTCGGCGTCTTCCGCATGTAAAGGAAGCAAAAATGGATTTTCAGGCGATCGACATCACCATGCATGCCTACGTCGCCACCGTGACGCTCAATCGTCCCGAGGTACGCAACGCGTTCAACAGCGCCACCATCGCCGAACTGGCGCTGGCCTTCGATGAACTGGGCCAGGACGAAGACATCCGCGCCATCGTGCTGGCCGCAAACGGCCCGGCCTTCTGCGCCGGCGCCGATCTGCACTGGATGAAGGAAATGGCGGGCTACTCGGACAGCGAAAACCTGGCTGACGCCACGCGCCTGGCCGACATGCTGCGCACGATTTATTTGTGCCCGAAACCGGTCGTGGCAAAAATCCAGGGTGACTGCTACGCGGGCGGCATGGGGCTGGCGGCCGCCTGCGACATCGTCGTCGCTGCCGATACCGCCCATTTCTGCCTGAGCGAAGTCAAACTCGGCCTGATTCCCGCCACCATCGCGCCGTACGTCATCAAGGCGATGGGAGAACAGGCCGCGCGCCGCTACGTGCTGACCGCCGAACGCATCACGGCTAACGAGGCGCACCGGATCGGTTTCGTCCACGAACTGGCCACGTCCGACGCCCTCGACGCCGCCGTTGCGACCATCATCAAAGCGCTGGTCTCGAACAGCCCGCATGCAGTGCGACAAGCCAAAGTGCTGGTGCGCGACATCGCCGCAAAAACCATCGACCAGGCGCTGGTGGCCGACACCGCAGGACGCATCGCCGCCATCCGCTCCTCCCTGGAAGGCCGCGAAGGCGTGGCCTCCTTTTTAGAAAAACGTAAACCATCGTGGCTGTCTTGAATCACTCAACTTCGAACGACTGGGTCGCGCGCAGCCTGCGCAGCGTGTGGCACCCATGTACCCAAATGCAGCACCACGAACAAATGCCGCTGGTCGCCATCAAAAATGCGCGCGGCGTGTACCTGTACGACCATGACGGCAAACGCTACCTCGACGCCATCAGCTCCTGGTGGGTCAACCTGTTCGGCCACGCCAACCCGAGAATCAACGCGGCATTGAAAGAGCAGCTCGATACGCTCGAACACGCCATGCTGGCCGGTTTTACCCACGAGCCGGTGGTGGAATTGTCGGAGCAGTTATCCAGCCTGACGAACCACGTTCTCGGCCATGCGTTTTACGCCTCCGACGGCGCCTCCGCCGTTGAGATTGCACTCAAGATGAGTTTTCACGCGTGGAGGAATGCCGGCCGCCCGGACAAGCAGGAATTCGTCTGCGTCCAGGGCAGTTACCACGGCGAAACGATCGGCGCGCTGGCCGTCACCGACGTGGCCCTGTTCAAGGATGCCTACGGCCCGCTGCTGCGCGCCGCACGCGTGGTGACCTCGCCCGATGCCCGTAACGCCCTGCCCGGCGAGACGGCCCAGGACGTGGCGCGCCGCGCCGCCGCCGACGTCGAAACGCTGTTCGAGGAGCGCGCCGACAAGATCGCCGCCTTCATCGTCGAGCCGCTGGTGCAATGCGCCACCGGCATGGCGATGCACGACCCGCTGTATCTGACGCTGGTACGCGAACTGTGCGACCGCTTCGACGTGCACCTGATCGCCGATGAAATCGCCGTCGGCTGCGGGCGCACAGGCACGTTTTTCGCGTGCGAGCAGGCCGGCATCTGGCCCGATTTCCTGTGCCTGTCGAAAGGCATCAGCGGCGGCTATTTGCCCTTGTCGCTGGTACTCACGAGGGACAGCATTTACCAGGCGTTCTACAGCGAAGACATCCGGCGCGGCTTCCTGCACTCGCACTCGTACACCGGCAATCCGCTGGCCTGCCGCGCCGCGCTGGCCACGCTGCAGATTTTCAGGGACGACGACGTGCTGGCGCAAAACCGCGTCAAGTCGGCTGCCATGATGGCGGCATTGGCGCCGCTGGCGCAGCACGCGCGCGTGGCCAACCTGCGCCAGCGCGGCACCATCTTCGCGTTCGACGCCATCGAGCCGGACGCGAACAGGGTGTCGACGTTCTCGCGCCGCTTCTTTGCCACCGCGCTGGAGCACGAACTGATGCTGCGCCCGATCGGCCGCACGGTATACTTGATGCCGCCGTATATTCTCGACCCCGAACAAATCGCCGACCTGGCGGCGCGTACCCGCGCGGTGTTTGAAACGACCCTATGGAACTGATCGCCGCCATCGAGCGCCAGCTCGCCGCCATCGGTGCGCAAGGTTTGACGCGCCGGCGCCGCACGGCCGAGACAAGCTGCGCACCGCACCAGACGGTCGACGGCCGTGCCATGCTGGCGTTCTGCGCCAACGATTACCTGGGCCTGGCCGCCCATCCCGCCATCATCGCCGCGCTGCAGGAAGGCGCCGCGTTGTACGGCGCCGGCAGCGGCGCCTCGCACCTCGTCAGCGGCCATGGGCGCGCGCACGCGCAATTCGAGGAGCACGTCGCCGCCTTCATGGCGCCGCACATCCCCGACGTGCGCGCGCTGTACCTGTGCACCGGCTACATGGCCAACCTTGCCGTATTGTCCGCGCTGGGGGCGGACCAGAATGCGATGATTTTTTCGGAGGCGTTGAACCACGCCTCGCTGATCGACGGCGCCCGCCTCGCCCGCGCAGGCGTGAGCGTGTACGCGCACGGCGACGTGGCCATGCTGGAAGGCCAGCTGGCGGCCAGCACGGCATCAACCAACATCGTCGTCACCGACAGCGTGTTCAGCATGGATGGCGACCTGGCGCCGTTGCCAGGCCTGCTGGCCCTGTGCGAGCGCTATGGCGCCTGGCTGGTGGTCGATGACGCCCATGGCTTCGGCGTGCTCGGTGAAAACGGCCGCGGCGCGCTCGAACATTTTAATTTGTCGTCGCCACACCTGGTGTATGTCGGCACGCTCGGCAAAGCGGCCGGCGTCGGTGGCGCTTTTATTGCGGCCCACGCCAGCGTGATCGAACTGCTGGTGCAGCGCGCGCGCCCGTATATTTATACGACGGCGGCGCCGCCGGCGCTGGCGCATGCGCTGCTCACGAGCCTGGACATCATCGGTGGCACTGAGGGAAAAGCGCGCCGCCGCCACCTGGCACAGCTGATCCACCATCTCGATACGGCGCTGTCCTTAAAACGCTGGCAGCGTCCCGCGTCGACGACACCGATTCAACCGATTATCATCGGGGGCAACGACGAGGCCATGCAGGCCGCCGCCAGCCTGCACGCGCAGGGGCTGTGGGTGCCTGCGATTCGCCCGCCGACCGTCCCCGCCAACACGGCACGCCTGCGCGTGACCCTGTCGGCGTCGCATACACAAGCCGATGTCGCGCAGCTCGCCGCCGCCATCAATACCCTGGAAGGGAACGTCCCATGACCACCAGCCTGAACGAACCGGAACTGCCGGTCATGCCGGATACCGAGCTTGCGCCGGTCACCATGCCCGACATCGAACCCGTCAACGAGCCCGAACTGCAAGGTGCCCTGGAAGGCATCGTGCCGCGCTTCAGCTGTTTCGTCACCGGCACCGACACGGAAATCGGCAAGACGCTCATTTCCAGCGCGATCCTGCACCTGCTGGTGGCCAGCGGCCAGCGCGCCTGCGGCATGAAACCGATCGCAGCCGGCGCCAGCGTCGGCGCCGACGGCCTGCTCCACAATGAAGACGCCGACATGCTGGCCGCAGCCGGCAATGTGCGCCTGCCGCAGCACATTACGACTCCCTACATGCTCAAGGAGCCGGCGGCGCCGCATATCGCCGCCGCGCTGGAAGGCGTGACCATCGAGGCGGTGCCGATCATCGCGGCCTTTGCCGAAATTCTCGGCGCATCGGATGCCGTCGTGGTCGAAGGCGTGGGCGGCTTCCACGTGCCGCTGTCCGACGATTTCGACACGGCCGACCTGGCCGCGCAGCTGAACTTACCGGTCATCCTCGTCGTCGGCCTGCGCCTGGGCTGCATCAGCCACGCGCTGCTGACGTTTGAGGCGGTGGTGCGGCGCGGCCTGGTGATTGCCGGCTGGGTCGCCAATGAAGTCGACCCGGACATGGCTTTTATGGACGAGAATGTCGCCGCGCTCGAACAACGCATACCCGCACCGCTGCTGGGCCGCGTACCGCGCCTCGATGCGCCGACCGCCGCCGCGGCAGCGCACTATTTACATTTGCACGGTCTGCCAGGCTGGCCCACCGTCCGCAATTAATTCACTCTAGATACAAGGAAATACCATGAACGCACCCGTCTCTTTCCACCCGCCTGCCGCGGCCATCACCGTCGCCGATGACGCAACCTGGCCCGTGGCCGACGTGCTGGCGCTGTTCGAGCTGCCCTTCAACGACCTGATGTTCCGCGCCCAGACCACGCACCGCGCCAATTTCCCCGATGGCGACGTCGAACTGGCCACGCTGCTGTCAATTAAAACCGGCGGCTGCGAAGAAGACTGCAGCTACTGCCCGCAGGCGGCGCGTTACGACACCGGTGTGGAAGCGAAAAAAATCCTCGGCATCGAGACGGTGCTGGACGCCGCCCGCCAGGCCAAGGCGAATGGCGCCACGCGTTTCTGCATGGGTGCCGCCTGGCGCAGCCCGAAAGAGCGCGACATGGAAAAGGTCGAAGAGATGGTGCGTGAAGTCAAAGCGCTGGGCCTGGAAACCTGCGCGACCCTCGGCATGCTCGAAGAGGGACAAGCGCAGCAATTGAAAGCCGCCGGCCTCGATTACTACAACCACAACCTCGACACCGCACCCGAGTTCTACAGCAACGTGATCTCCACGCGCGAATACCAGGACCGCCTCGACACCCTGGGTCGCGTGCGCAACGCCGGCCTGAAGGTCTGCTGCGGCGGCATCGTCGGCATGGGCGAATCGCGCCGGCAGCGCGCCGGCCTGATTGCGCAACTGGCGAATTTGAATCCTTACCCGGAATCGGTGCCGGTGAATCACCTGGTGCAGGTGGAAGGCACGCCGCTGCACGGTATCGACCCGCTCGACCCGCTCGAATTCGTGCGCACCATTGCCGTGGCCCGCATCACGATGCCGCAAGCGCGCGTGCGCTTGTCGGCCGGGCGCCGCCAGATGGGCGAAGCGGTGCAGGCGATGTGCTTCCTGGCCGGCGCCAATTCGATTTTCTACGGCGACAAGCTGCTCACCACCGACAACCCGGAAGCGAACGACGACCGCGCGTTGCTGGAAAAGCTCGGCCTGCATACCCGCGCCGCCATGCTCGATTCGGCGCCCAAAGCCAGCTGCGGCGGCTGACCCCATTCACCCTCAACGCTTCACCTCCGAAGGCTGCGCATGTTCACTAAAATCCTGATCGCCAACCGCGGCGAAATCGCCTGCCGCGTCGCCGCTACCGCGCGCCGCATGGGCATCCGCACGGTTGCCGTGTACTCGGAAGCCGACGCCGGTGCGAAACACGTGGCGGTCTGCGACGAGGCCGTGCTGATCGGCCCGGCCGCGGCCAAGGAGAGCTATCTGAAGGGGGATGTGATCATCGCCGTGGCGCTGGCCGCGGGCGCGCAGGCGATTCACCCGGGCTACGGCTTCCTGTCGGAGAACGCCGATTTCGCCGATGCGTGTGCGGCGGCAGGCCTGGTATTCATTGGCCCGCCGGCATCGTCGATGCGCGCGATGGGTTCCAAGTCGGCCGCCAAGACGCTGATGGAAAAAGCCAACGTACCGCTGGTGCCCGGCTACCACGGCGAGTCGCAGGACCCGGACTTGCTGCAGCGAGAAGCGGACCGCATCGGCTATCCGGTGCTATTGAAAGCTAGCGCCGGTGGCGGTGGCAAGGGCATGCGCGTGGTCGACCGGTCGGAAGATTTAGCGGCGGCACTGGCATCCTGCAAGCGCGAAGCGATCAGCTCCTTCGGTGACGACAAAGTGCTGCTTGAGAAATACCTGCAACGCCCGCGCCACATCGAAATCCAGGTGTTTGCCGATACCCAGGGCAACTGCGTCTACCTGCACGAGCGCGATTGCTCCGTGCAGCGGCGCCATCAGAAGGTGCTGGAAGAAGCACCGGCGCCGAACATGCCGCCCGAACGCCGCGCGGCGATGGGCGAAGCGGCGGTCGCTGCGGCCAAAGCCGTGGGCTATGTCGGCGCCGGTACCGTTGAATTCATCGCCAACCAGGACGGCTCGTTCTACTTCATGGAGATGAACACGCGCTTGCAGGTCGAGCATCCTGTGACCGAAATGATCACGGGGACCGACCTGGTCGAATGGCAGCTGCGCGTGGCTGCCGGCCAGCCGCTGCCGCTGCGCCAGGACCAGTTAACAATGCACGGCCATGCGATCGAAGCCCGTATCTATGCGGAGAACCCGGAGAAGGGTTTTTTACCGTCGATCGGTACGCTGCGCCATATGGATACGCCGGATGCAGTACATTTCGAGCTGGGCGGCATGGCGGGAAGTACTGCAGGCGGCGTGCCCGCATCGGTGCGCATCGATTCGGGCGTGCGCGAAGGCGACGCGATCTCGCCGTTTTACGATCCGATGATCGCCAAACTGATCGTCTGGGGCGCGGACCGCACGCAGGCGCTCGCGCGCATGGGTCAGGCCCTGGCCGAGTTTCAGATCGTCGGCCTGGCCACCAATATCGCGTTTTTGAAACGCCTGGTCGAGGGCCAGGCCTTCTCCAGCGCGGACCTCGACACGGGCCTCATCGAGCGCAATGGCGACACCTTGTTCCCGCCCGTGACGCCGACACCCGTCGGTGCGCTGGCGCTGGCAGCGATGGCGCTGGTAGGCGGTGAACACACGGGTGCGAGCGACCCGTGGGCGAATGCGTCGGGCTGGCGCCTGAACGGCAACTACCAGCGCACGCTGGCTTTCAGCGACGAGCATGCCTACGACGTGGCGCTGACCTATCGCGCCGGCGGTTGGCGCATGGAAGTTGACGGTGTGGCGAGCGACCTGACGCTGGCTGCGCGCGATGGCGCCACGCTGTCGATCCGGCTGGGCGCCAGCGCCATGCACGGCACCGTGCGGCGCGATGGCGACCTGTTTCACGTCTTCACCGGCGGACGCCATTACACTCTGACTTACCACGACCCGATGGCGCATGCCGGCGAAGTCGAAGCGGTGGGCGGACGCTTGACCGCGCCGATGCCGGGCAAGGTCGTGGCCATCCTGGCGCAAGCCGGGCAGGACGTCAGGAAGGGCGAGCCGCTGGTGATCATGGAGGCGATGAAGATGGAGCACACTATCGGCGCGCCGTCCGACGGCGTGGTCGAAGAACTGCTGTATGCGGTGGGCGACCAGGTCGCCGACGGCGCGCCGCTGCTGGCGTTCAAGGCTGCGTAGTGAACATCCTGCTGTACCGCAGCGATGGCCAGACGTCCGACTGGGAAGCGGCGTTCCGGGCCGCGCTGCCGGATGCGCAGGTGCGCACCTGGATAGCCGGCGACGCCGCGTGCGACTACGCGGTGATCTGGGCGCCGCCAGCCGAACTGGTAGCCCGGCTACAGAATGTCAAAGCCATCTTCCTGATGGGCGCCGGGGTCGACGCCATCCTCAAATTCGGCGCGGCGCTGCCCCCTGCCCCGATCATCCGCCTGGGTGACGCCGGCATGGGCATGCAAATGGCGGAGTACGTCACGCACGCGGTACTGCGTTATTTCCGCCGGTTCGACGACTACGAGCGCCAGGCGCGCCAGGGCGCCTGGCAGCCACTGCCGGCACATGACAAACAGGATTTTACGGTCGGTGTGCTGGGCCTCGGCCAGCTCGGTCGCAGCGTCATCGAGGCGCTGCGGCCATTCGGCTTTCCGCTGCGTGGCTGGAGCCGCAGCCCAAAAACCATCGCCGGAGTCGACTGCTTCGACGACCTCGACGCATTTTTATGCGGCACGCGCGTGCTGGTGTGCCTGCTGCCGCTGACGCCTGAGACCAATCAGCTGCTGGACCATGCGCGCCTGTCGCTGCTGGCACGAGGCGGCGTGGTCATCAACGTCGCCCGCGGCGCGCACATTGACGACGACGCCCTGCTCGCGCTGATCCGCGCCGGCCACCTGGCCGGCGCTACCCTGGACGTGTTCCGTGACGAGCCGCCGGCGCCGGACCACCCATACTGGGGCGAGCCGCGCGTGACCATCACACCGCACATTTCCGCACTGACCCTGGTGCCTGAAGCCGTACGCCAGATCGCCGCCAAGATGCAGGCGCTGGCACGCGGCGAAACCGTGGCCGACATGGTCGACCGCACGAAAGGTTACTGATATGAATACGCTGCCATCACACGTCAAAATAGTCGAAGTGGGCCCGCGCGACGGCCTGCAAAACGAAAAGGAAGCGGTCAGCGCCGCCGTCAAAATCGAACTGGTCGACCGTCTCACGCGCGCCGGGTTTGTAAACATTGAAGCGGCGTCGTTCGTGTCGCCCAAATGGGTGCCGCAGATGGCCACCAGCACCGAGGTGATGGCGCAGATCACGCGAAAGCCCGGCACCATCTACTCGGTGCTGACGCCAAATATGCAGGGCTTTGAGGCCGCACTGGCCGCCGGGGCCGATGAAGTGGTGATCTTCGGCTCGGCATCGGAGGCGTTCTCGCAAAAGAATATCAACTGCTCGATTGCGGAGTCGATCGCGCGCTTCGAACCGGTGGCGCAAGCGGCCAAAGAACACGGCCTGCGCCTGCGTGCGAGCATCAGCTGCGCGTTCGGCTGCCCCTACCAGGGCGACGTGCCGCTGGACGCCGTGGCCGACGTGGTGACCCGCATGGCGGCGCTGGGCGTTGATGAGATCGACATTGCCGACACCATCGGCGTGGCCACCGCGCGCCAGACCCAGGCGGTGATGCTGCGCGCGGCCCGTGAATTCCCGCTGTCCGGCCTGTCGGGCCACTTCCACGATACCTACGGCCAGGCCTTGGCGAACATTTATGCCAGCCTGGAAGTGGGCGTGGCGATTTTTCACGCGTCGGTGGCGGGACTGGGCGGCTGTCCGTATGCGAAGGGCGCCACCGGCAACGTGGCCACCGAAGATGTGCTGTATCTTTTGCAGGGACTGGGGATCGCCACGGGTGTGGATTTGGCGCAGGTGGTAGCGGCGGGCCAGTTCATTTCGCAGCAACTGGGACGCAAGGGCAACAGCCGCGCGGGCAATGCGCTGGCGGCGAAATACGGAACTGCGTGGGCAGGCGAAAAAAACACGGCCTAGAACGGAAAAAGCCCCACAGCGAACTGTGGGGCTTTCCGGAATACTTTGGTCGGAGTACAAGGATTCGAACCTTGGACCCCCTGGTCCCAAACCAGGTGCGCTACCGGACTGCGCCACACTCCGACGAGGAAACGCATTATGACAGGTTGGCGCTCAGCAGGTCAAGGGCACAAAGGAGAATGTTTGAAAATGACGATAATGAAGGCAGGCGCATGATTGCTGCGGCGACCCCAAGAATCTCGACCAGACGCGTCATCATTGGCGTGGGACTGTCGATGCTGGCGCACGTGGTGCTGCTGAGCGCGTGGCGACCGGCGCCGCAGCCGACCATGGCGGCGCCACCGGTGGCGGCGCCGATCGTGCTGCGCCTGCAGCCGCCAGCGGCTCCCGTGCAGGTCGTCGAAGCGCCAGCGCCGGCTTCGATCCCGGCCACACGCAGCAAGCCAGCTGCAGCGCCACGGGTGATTGCCGTGGCGCCGAAAGCGCCGGCGCTTGTGGCACCGGCACTGGTGCTCGAGGCGCAGCCGGTGGAAGAACCGGCGCCGGCGCCGAAAAAGTTCGACCTGGAGGCCGCGCGCTCGACGGCGCGCGTGGTGGGCGTGCAGGATGCGCCGAATGCGGACGATGCGCCGCTGGGGCGCTTGAAGAAGCAGCAGCTGGAGGACCAGTTTCAGCCGGAGTCGAAGGCGGCGCGGGCGATCTCGGCGGCCAAGCGCGGAGATTGCAAGGATGGGCTGCCAGGCGGCTTGCTGGCGCCGCTGATCATGTTGACGCAGAAGGCGGGGACGGGGTGCAAGTGGTAGGGAACGCTTGCACCGTTCTACGCAAAGCCGTCATACCGACGCAAGTCGGTACCCATGCTGCGTGCGCGGTGCTGCGACTTCGCTATGGGCCCCGGCGTTCGCCGGGGTGACGGTCTTTAAGCCAACAACTACTCCCCCTTGATCTCCAGCGCCCTGTCATACAAGGCATTTTTTTTGCGCCCCGTAATTTGCGCCGCCAGGTTCGCCGCCTGCTTCACCGAGCACTCCTTCAATAAAATCTGCAAAATCCGCTCGGCCTCCACATCGGCCGCATCGGTGGCCACGCTCGCGCCTTCGACCAGCACCACGAATTCCCCACGCTCGCGGTTCGCATCGGCCTTGACCCATGCCACGGCCTCGGCCAGCGTGCAGCGGTGGATCTCTTCAAATAACTTGGTCAGTTCGCGCGCGAACACGATTTGCCGGCTTGGCGCGAACGCCAGCGCCAGCGCCTCGACGCTCTCGAGGATGCGGTGCGGCGCCTCGTAAAACACCAGCGTGGCCGGCACGTTGGCCAGTGCCGCCAGCGCCGATTCGCGCTGCTTCGCCTTGGCTGGCAGGAAGCCGACAAAATAAAACTGGTCGTTCACCAGGCCCGACGCCGACAAGGCCGTCACTGCCGCCGAAGGACCCGGCAGCGGCAGCACGCGCAGGCCGGCCGCGCGCACCGCGTCGACGATACGCGCACCCGGGTCGGAGACGCCCGGCGTGCCGGCGTCCGACACCAGCGCCACCCGTTCGCCAGCGAGCAAACGGCTGATCAGTTTCTCCGCCACTTCGCGCTCGTTGTGCTGGTGCGCCGCCAGCATCGGCTTCGACAAGCCGAAACGGCCCAGCAGCGCGCCGGTCTTGCGCGTGTCTTCGCAGGCGACGACGTCGGCAATGGCCAGCAGGTGCAATGCGCGCAGGGTGATGTCGGTGACGTTCCCGATCGGCGTGGCCACGATATACAGCGTTGCGGTAGGATAGGACTGCTGCGCCGCTTCGCCGATGACGGGAAGCTGGGCAATGTGGCCAGGCAGGCTGGAAGGGGAATCTGTCGAATCTGTCATGAGGGGGGATCAATGCCGGTAAATAAACTCGCAAGCCTGGCCGCCGTGCTGGCGTCCGGCTTACTCGTGGGCTGCAGCACGCCGTGCAGCGCGCCGGGAGGATTGTGCGCGCCCATCGAGACAAATACAAGGTTGCCGCCACCCGCGCCACCCGTCCTCGCGCCCATTGCGCCGCCGCCGGAGGCCATCGTCA
Source organism: Massilia sp. S19_KUP03_FR1 (assembly GCF_036688685.1). Taxonomy (NCBI): domain Bacteria; kingdom Pseudomonadati; phylum Pseudomonadota; class Betaproteobacteria; order Burkholderiales; family Oxalobacteraceae; genus Massilia; species Massilia sp. S19_KUP03_FR1. The sequence goes on from NZ_JAQQPS010000005.1 coordinate 53,598, forward strand.
CGACCTCCCCCATCGACGTCCCCGATGCCATTGACGCCCCCCAACCCGCCTTGGCCCCCACCGGCCAGACCCGCATCGCCCTGCTGCTGCCGCTCAACTCCGCCACCCTGGCTGCGGCCGCCGACGCGCTGCGCGCCGGCTTCATGGCCGCTTATGAACGCGACCGCGCCGGTGTCATCATCGACCTGGTCCCCAGCGATGACACGCTCGACGCCACCCTGCGCGCCTACCGCGACGCGGCTGCACGCAACGACATGGTGGTCGGCCCGCTGCTGCGCCCTGCCGTGGCCGCCGTGGCCGCCGGCCCCGTGACGAAACCGACGCTGGCGCTGAACCACCCGGGCGACAGCACACCGCTGCCGCCGAGCATGCTCACCATTGGCCTGACGATCGAAGATGAAGCGCGCCAGGTCGCCGCCTGGGCCCACGCCGACTTTCCCACCGGCCGGCCGCTGGTGCTGACCGGGACAGCGGCCTGGCAGCGGCGCCTGGCGAGCGCCTTCCACGATCACTGGAACAAGCTTGGCAGCACGGCCTACCAGGTCGAACTGGCGCTGGTCGACGGCCACATTGCCGACAACGCGCTGGCCGAACTCAAAGTGCGCGTCGACATCGACGCCCCCGACTTCATTTTTGCCGCGCTCGACCCGGAACAGCTGCGCCAGGTACGGGCGGCGCTGGGCACGTCGCTGCCGGCCTATGGCACGTCGTCGGTCAATCCCGGCCGCGGCGCCGGCACCAGCGTGGCCGAACTCGATGGCGTGCGCATGCTCGATCTGCCGTGGCAGGTGCAGCCCGACCACCCGGCCGCAATGGCCTATCCGCGCCGCGCCGGCGAAAACCGCAGCGCGCCTGACCTGGACCGCCTGTACGCGCTCGGGATCGACGCCTACCGCGTGGCGCGCGAAATGGCGCTGCATCCAGGACAAGCGATCACGCTCGACGGCGTCACCGGCCAGCTGAAAATCCAGGCGCAGGCGCCGCGCTTCGAGCGCAGCGAACTGCCGGTGATTTATCGCGGCGGTTTGTTTGAAGCGGCGACCAACACAAAATAGCCATGTGGCCCATCCTGCGCAAACGCTCGCCGAAGCAGGCGCAGGGCCAGGCCTGGGAACAGGTGGCGTGCAAGCATCTTGAACGGCATGGCCTGCAGCTGATTGAAGCGAACTTCACCTGCAAAGGCGGCGAAATCGACCTGGTCATGCGCGACGGCGACGCACTCGTGTTCGTCGAAGTGCGCCAGCGCGCCGACCGCAAGCATGGCGGCGCCGCCGCCAGCATCACGCCTGCCAAACAGGCCCGCCTGACCGTCGCGGCCCAGGTCTACCTGATGCGTTATCGTTCAGTTCCGCCGTGCCGCTTCGACGTCGTCGCCATCGACGGCGACCAGCTCGACTGGCTGCGCAACGCCATTGGCTTCTAAAATAATGTAAGGAAACACCGGCAGGTGTGACCCCTGCGGTAGGACTGCACTATAATCGGCACTATGAATACTCAACGCATCCTCGCCCACTTCCAGGAGAGCGCCGACCTCAAGATGAAGTCGGCAGCTGCCCTGACCCAGCCCATTTCCCAGGCCATCGAGCTGATGTTCGGCGCCCTGTCCAATGGCAATAAAATCCTCGCCTGCGGCAACGGCGGCTCGGCTGCCGATTGCCAGCACTTTGCTGCCGAGCTGGTCGGCCGCTTCGAGCGCGAACGCTTCCCGCTGCCGGCCATGGCGCTGACGACCGATACGTCCATCATCACGGCGGTTGGCAACGACTACAGCTACAAAGAAATCTTTTCGAAGCAGGTGCAGGCGTTCGGCCAGGCCGGCGACATCCTGCTGGCCATCTCCACCTCCGGCAACTCGGCCAATGTGCTGGCCGCGGTCGAAGCGGCGCTGGAGCGCGAAATGCGCGTGGTCGCGCTGACCGGTAAAGATGGCGGCGCCCTGGCGCGCCTGCTGACCGACGCCGACGTCCACATCAACGTGGCCCACGCGCGCACCTGCCGCGTGCAGGAAGTGCACTTGACGGCCATCCATGCGATTTGCGACGGTATCGACGTTGCCCTGTTCGGCGGAGACGACAATGAATAACAAACCCGTGGCGAAAGCCGTCCTGTGCGCAGCCCTGCTGGCATCGGCTTTGTCGGTGACCGGCTGCTTTCCGCTGGTCGTCGGCGGCGTCGCCATGGGCGCGGCTGCCACGGCCGACCGCCGCACGCTGGGCGCGCAGACCGAAGACAAGTCGATCACGGTGAAAGCCGAGATGCGGCTGGGCAAGCTCGGTGGCGACAATGGTCACATCAACATCGCCAGTTTCAATCGCAAGGTGCTGATCACCGGCGAAGTGCCGGATGCGGCCACCAAGGCCACAGCCGAGCGCGAAGTGCGCGCCATCGAAGGCGTGCAATCGGTGGAAAACGAACTCATCATCGCCGGCCCGGCCAGCTACACGTCACGCTCGTCGGACGCGCTGGTCACCACCAAGGTCAAGGCCAGCCTGGTCGAGATGACAACCATTTCGGCAGCATCGTTCAAGGTGGTCACCGAAAACGGCACCGTGTACCTGATGGGCCGTGTGACGCAACGCGAAGGCGATGTCGCCACCAACGTCACCAGGGGCGTCACCGGCGTGCAGAAAGTGGTGAAACTGTTCGAGTACATCACCGAAGAAGAGCTGCGCGCAATCACCCCGCAGGCGACGCAGTCCATCCAGCTGTAATACCACCATGGCCGCCCCGACCTGGATCAAGCCTGCCGTCATCGGCGCCGTGCTGCTGGCACTGGCCGGCGCCGGCTTCATGACGCTGAACCACCAGGCGGTGGCGCCCGCCTCGACGTTTACCAAACTCGACGGCCAGCCGCTCACCATGCAGAGCATGCGCGGCAAAGTCGTCATGGTCAATTTCTGGGCCACCTCGTGCACCACCTGCGTGGCCGAAATGCCGCAAATGGTCGACACCTACAACAAGTTCAAAGGCCAGGGGCTGGAATTTGTCGCGGTCGCCATGCGCTACGACCGGCCCGATTACGTCGTCAATTTCACGCAGACGCGCAAGCTGCCGTTCGTCGTGGCCTATGACGCGAGCGGCGCCCTGGCCAAATCCTGGGGCGACGTCTCCATGACGCCAACCACCTTCGTGATCGGCAAGGACGGCACCATCCTCAAGCGCTATCTGGGTCAGCCCGATTTCGCGGCCCTGCACACGCTGCTGCAAGGCGCGCTGTCGAAAAGTTAATTATTTAGTGCCTATCCCAGTAGGTAGGAGGAAGCGGGTGGCGATGCATGGCAAGTGTGGGCAAGGCGAGAGGAGGACGCATGGCTAGCCATGCTACGACGAGCAACGCAGTCCACGCTTGTCAGGCGCGCCAGCAGCGACTCCGCACTACTGGGATAGGCACCTAGGATACAGAATCATCTGGGTGCAGCGAAACAGCGCAATCGTCTTGCCGCTGCCCTGATCCGTCACCACCACATCCCACACCTGCGTCGTACGTCCCATGTGCACTGGTTTACCGATCGCTTCGATCACGCCTTCGCGCGCCGTGCCGAAGTGATTCGATTTCAGTTCGATGGTGGTAAAACTGCTGGCGCCCTGCGGCAGGTTGATCATGCACGACACCCCCGCCACCGTATCGGCCAGCGAAATCACGCTGCCCGCATGCAGGAAGCCATTTGGCGCCAGTAACTCGCCTTTGACCGGCAATTGCGCCACCAGTTCGGTGCCGTCGATGCGGGTAAATTCCACGCCCAGGTAACCGGGCAGGAAGGGCGCGGCCAGCTGGTTGATTTGCGCCGGCGTGTAGGTCTTTTTCTCGTTCAAATTCGTCTCCTGGTAAATCGTCCATCATACAAGTTCGTGGCGCACGCGGTGACGGGCCGACCACAGTGGCATGTTGCGCAGGTATTTCATGCAAAGCGCGCTTCCCCGCTGGCTTTGTGTGAAAAATCACACTATGATCAATTCATAGGAATTTGATTCACTCAGACAATACTTTTGATCGAGAAGCGATGACAATTCAGCATGCCAGCAGGACTGCCCCCCTGGATGGTCCATCCGACGCCATGGCGGCGATCATCTACTCGAATATGGAAGAGCTGGTGTATCACCTGGCGGTGGAAGGGGTCGGGCGCTATCGGTTCAAGTTCGTCAATCCCGCTTTTCACCGCGCCAGCGGGCTGGCGCCCGAGCAGGTGCTGCAACAGCTGCTCGACCAGGTCGTTCCCGCTGGCGCGTTCGACCGTATCCGACGCCACTACGAGCAAGCCATCCACAGCCGCGCCACGGTGCGCTGGGAAGAGCCGACGCCGTATTTTTCCGGACTAAAAATCGGCGCCGTGTCGGTCACGCCGATCTTCGATGCACAAGGGCGCTGCACCGACCTGGTCGGCACCATGCACGATATCAGCGAACTGCGCCGCAAGCAGGATGAAGTGCAGGCGAACAACCTCGCCTTGCGCAAGCTGAGCGAACAGCTCGAGCGACGCGCCTACTACGACATGCTGACGGGCTTGCCCAACCGCGCCCTGTTCCGCGAACGGCTCGATGCCGCGCTGGCCCGCTACCGCCCTGCCAGCAGCGGCATTGCGCTCATGTTCGTCAACATCTGCCGGTTTAAGGAAATCAACGATTTGCTGGGACATCGCACCGGCGACCAGGTGCTGACGCAGGTGGCGCAGCGCCTGCAACACGCGCTGCAAGCGGGCGATACGCTGGCCCGCCTGGGTGGCGACGAGTTCGCCATCATCGTTGGCGCCGACGCCGATTTGCTGGCGCTGGAACGCCTGGCGCGCAAGCTCCAGCGCGCGCTGTCAGCGCCGTATCGCGTGGGGGCCGACCGCGTGGTGCTGTCGACCAACGCCGGCGTGGCGATCTATCCACAACAGGCGCGCGGCAGCGAAGAACTGATGCGCCACGCCGACCAGGCCCTGCGCAACGCCAAGCGCGCCGGCCTGAACCAGGTGCGCTTTTATGAACAAGCGATGCAGGCGGCCGCGCTGGCGCGCCTGGCGCTGATTGCCGATCTGCAACGCGCCGTCACCGACAACAAGCTCGAACTGTACTTCCAGCCCATCGTCGACATGCCCAGCGGGCGCATCGTCAAGGCCGAGGCGCTGGTGCGCTGGCACCGCGACCAGGTTGGCCTCATCATGCCGCTCGAATTCATTTCCATTGCCGAAGAAACCGGCATCATCCACGAACTGGGCAACTGGGTCTTTGGCAACGCCGCCGACTGGTGCCGCCGCTGGACCGGCATGCTCGGCACCGCCTTCCCGATCTGCATCAACAAGTCGCCCGTGCAGTTTCGCCAGCAGCTGCAATCGATGGACTGGATCGGCTACCTCGACCAGATTGGCTTGCCGCACGATGCGATCACGGTGGAGATCACCGAAGGCGTGCTGCTGGATCTGTCGCAAGCGGTGCTCGACAAGCTGCACCGCTTGCACGCTGGCGGCATCAAGATGTCGATCGACGATTTCGGCACCGGGTATTCCTCGATGAGTTATCTGAAACAGCTGGATATCGATTTTCTGAAGATCGACCGCTCGTTCGTGGCCGAGGTGTTGCAGGACCGGACCACGCGCATCATTGCCGAAACCATCGTCTACATGGCCCATAAGCTCGACATGCAGGTTGTGGCGGAAGGGGTGGAAACCCAGGCGCAGCACGACTGGCTACTGGCGCAAGGGTGTGATTTCGGGCAGGGCTACCATTATTCGGCGCCGGTGCCGGCGGGCGAGTTCGAGGCGATGCTGATGGCGCAGGCGGAAGGCAATCCCGCTCTCAACGCCATGCAGCCGGTGACACACCAATAGCGCCCTTGAACCTTCTGGCGAAATGGCTCTGGTCGGCGAAGCCGCACACGCTCGCCACTTCGGCCAGCGGCATCCCGCCGCGCAGCAGGATTTTGGCATGGGCGATGCGCAGCGCGTTCACATACACATGCGGCGGCGTATGAAATGCGTTGGTGAACGCCCGGGTCAGGTGCGCGCGCGACAGGCCCGCCACGTTTGCCAGCTCCGTCACGGTCAAGGCGCGCTGGAAATGCGCCTGGATGTACGCCTTTACACGCTGCAGGCTGGTCACGCCTGGGTCCCGCGGCGGCGCCAGGCGCACCTGTTCGCCGTGGCGCGCCAGCAGCGTCCCGACAAAGCCGCGCAGCAGCACCTCGGCACGCAGGGCGTCGTGCGGCGTGCCCAGCAAGGCCAGCGTCATCTGCGTGAACCCCGCCGCCAGGGCAGGATCGACCACGTGCGGCCGCGCGAAATAGGGCACGCCGGCCAGCCCGGCATCCGGATCGAGGCAACTGCGCAGGAACGCCTGGTCGAGCGACCAGGTGGCATAGCGAAAACCGTCGGCACTGCCGCGCTGGCCGTCATGGTCTTCATCGGGATTGAACAGGACGATGTCGCCCGCCCGGCTGTCGTGGCGCTGCCCCTTGCAGCGAAAGCGCTGGATGCCCTGCGCGGTCACGCCGATGGTGAAGCAGTCGTGGCTGTGCCGTTCGAAGGCGTGGTCGGTGAACGCCGCCCGCATCAAGGTGACGCCTTCTGCCAACGGCGCAAACTGCACCAGGTTGCCGGGCGATAGGGTCGATGCGTGGGCCATGCAACAATTGTACTAGACCGGCTGCGCGGCCTGGCGGCACCATGCCATTTTCCCTGACCTGGAACCGCCATGCATGCTGCCATCGACCTCGCCGCAAAACTCGCCACCTTCAAAGAAGCCTGGCAACCCCGTACCGTCAGCCTGTTCAACGGCCACGATGTGATGGTCGCCAGGCTGCGCGGGGAATATCACTGGCATGTCCACCCCGAGTCCGACGACTTTTTTCTCGTGCTCGCCGGTGCGCTGGAGATCGATCTCGAGGACGGCGCGATGGTGACCCTCGCGCCCGGCCAGTTGTACGTCGTGCCGCGTGGCGTGCGCCATCGGCCGCGTGCCATCGGGGAGGCACACATCCTGTTGATTGAACCGACCGGTACACCGAACAGCGGCGATCCGGCCACCGCGGCCCCACGCCGCGTCATCTAAGATCGACCATCTCGCCATCCTCCGGCACGACCATCCGGTACGCCAGCCCCGCCGTGAGCGCGGCCTGGCGCAGGTCCAGGCGCCGCACCGGGCAGTGGCTCAGCGCTTCCATGTGATTCGCGATCACCCGCCCGGTGGCGATCTGCGCGAACGCGATCGTCTCATGCACGCCCATGATGATGTCGCCGCCCAAATCGAAGTGTGCGCCGCCGGCCGGTACCACGCACACATCCGGCTGGTGCTGCCGCACAAACCCGCGCACCGCGTCCGTCAGGATCGTGTCGCCCGACAGGTACAAGCTCGGTTCGCCCGGCAGCGCGACAAAATAGCCAACGCCGTGTTCCATCAAGGCCCCGACCAGACCAAGGCCATGGGTGCAGGGCACCGTTTGGATCGTCCCGCCCAGGAATGGCTGTGGCGTCGCGTGACCGGCAAGGAGCGGCTGCACGTTCAGGCCGCGCTGGCGCAGGTAAGCCGCATCGTGCGGCGTGCAGATCACGCCAATCTGCCGCTCGCGCAACCAATGCTTGCCGGCGCGGTCGAGGTGATCGAAATGCCCTTTCTGGCAGTGGGTAATCAGGCAGTGCGTCACCTGTGCCAACGCCGCGGCAGCGTTGGCGGGCAGGTCGACGGTCGGGTTGCGCAACCGCTTGCGGGCAAACAGGCGCAGCGGCGGCAGTGCGTTCATCGGCGCCAGCATGGGATCGACCAGGATGTGGTACTGGCCGACATGCACAATCAGGGTGGCGTTGCGTAACTGGGTAATGCGCATGGTCGGACTCCGGTGGATGCGATGGACCATGATGGCGCCATTGCGACCATCACGAAATTGGCGATCTCGCCCTTATTCATGGCAATATCGCCAGATGAGTTCAAAACGGATCAATATCCTGGCCTACGATGGCTGCATGGGAATGGAAGTGTTCGGCCTGTGCGACACCCTGCGGCTCGCCAACCGTGTCGCGCTGGCGCTGCGCGGCGCGACGGCCGCGCCGCTGTTCGACGTGCGCGTAACGAGCCTGGCCGGCGGCATGGTGGTCGCGGCCGGCGGGCTGTCGATCGGCACTCGCAAGTACCGCGCTTCACACGACCTGCTGGTCATTCCCGGCATGGACATCGGTGACCGTGACGGCTGTACCCGGCCGCATGCGCAGTTGGCCGCCGAGGTCAAGGCGATCGCGCGCGCGTTCGCGCGCGGCGCGCCGGTGGTCGCGCTGTGCGTTGGCGCCTTCCTGCTGGCCGAAGCAGGTTTGCTGGACGGTCGCCGCGCCACCACCTCATGGATGTTCGCCGCCGACCTCGCCCGCCGCTTTCCGCTGGCGCGGGTCGATCCGGCCGCGATGCTGGTCGAAGACAGCGGCGTGACCACCACCGGCGCGTTCAGCGCCACCTTCGACCTGGCCATGCACCTGGTGCGCCAGACGGCGTCACCGAAGGAAGCACGGGCGCTGGCGCGCATGGCGCTTCTGGACCGGCGCGCCAATCAGGCGCCCTACATCGACACCAGCATGACGGCGCGACCGTCCGGGCGCTTTTCCGACAGCGTGCAAAGCTGGCTGAGCGAGCGGCTGGCAGCGCCCTACAAGCTGGCCGAACTGAGTGCAGCGTTTCACGTCAGCAGCCGCACGATGTTGCGACGGCTGCATGCGGAAACCGGACAGTCGCCGCTCGCCTACCTGCAGGGGGAACGCATCAACCTGGCCAAGCGCCTGCTCGAAGCCGGGCCGACCAGCGTGGCGCAGATTGCCGAACGGGTAGGTTACGGCGATGTCGCGACCTTTTCCACGCTGTTCAAGCGGCTTACCGGGCAGTCACCGGCGCAATATCGGCGCAGCTTCAGTAGCGGCCCCGTTTGAGGCCGCTCTTCGCCCCCGCCTGTTTTTTGCGCGCAGCCGCGTTCTGCGCCTGCAGCAGAGAGTCGACCCGCTCGGACGCGGCCCGCGCCCCTTCCTGCGCCGCCTCGATACTCGGGAAAAACGCCGGCTGCCGGTAACTGAGCCAGGCATACGCCGAATAGCGCCGGCAGGTGTCCTCCACGTCCTGCAGGCCCTGCCACAGCACCTTCTCCGGATGGTGCTCCAGCGTGCAGATCTTGCGCTTGGCCAGAGAATTGGCCCAGTGTTCCCAGGCCGCCTGCAGCGACGGCACCTTGGTCGAAATCGGCACCAGCGACAACATGAATTTTTCGGCCACCGTCAGGTCGAGCGTATCGAGCCAGATCGCGCGCTCGTTCTGCTCCTCGGTGATGCGCGGATAGAAGAAGCCGTCCGGCACATCGATATTGTGGATAAACCGTTTTAATAGTTTTACTAATGAGGTCTCGCGCGTGACGTTGGCGATACGATGCAGGTGCTCGATCGACGGCGCCACGGCGAAGCCGGAACTGTTCAAGGGCGCCGCCTTTTCGCGCAGCAGCGCGCGCATCACTTCGTGCGTGTCATCGTCGTAGCCGGCCACAAACCCTTCTTCATGGACGCCGTAGCGCCCTGCCCGTCCGGCAATCTGGCGCGCCAGCGCCGCCGAAATCTCTTCTTCCTCGTAGCCGTTGTACTTGACGGCGGTGGTCATCACGATGCGCTGGATCGGCATGTTCAGGCCCATCGCCAGCGCATCGGTCCCGACCACGATGTCGGCGCGGCCGTCGCGAAAGCGCTCGGCCTGGGCGCGTCGCACTTCGGGCGACAGGTTGCCGTAGACGGTCGCCACCGACAAGCCCAGCTCCGTGATCATGTCGCGCCACTTGAGCACTTCGCGGCGCGAAAAGCAGATCACGGCGTCGCCGCGGCGCAGGTTGCGGATTTTGCGCACGGCGGTCGTTTCCATCGCCAGCGGCGCCATCCGTTTCAGGATGTGCACCTCGAGCGGCACATCGAGGCGCGCAGCCAGCGCTTCGATGGCGCGGCGCGCTTCCGGCGCACCTACCAGATAGACGATGTTGGCCGGCGCGCCGCACACGGCGGCGGTCCAGGCCGAACCGCGGTCGCGGTCGGACAGCATCTGAATTTCGTCGATGACGGCTACCTCGACCGGCGTGCGGTGGTCCAGCATCTCCACCGTGCTGGCCGTGTGCGTGCTGTTTTCCGCCATTCTGCGCTCTTCGCCCGTCACCAGGCTCACCGCGAGCGCTTTGCCGTGCGGGCGCGCTGCCTGCAGGCGCTCGTAGTTTTCCAGCGCCAGCAGGCGCAGCGGGGCCAGGTACACGCCGCTGGGGGCGGCCATCAGGTGCTCCATCGCGCGGTGCGTCTTGCCGGAGTTGGTGGGGCCGAGCAGCGCAATGAACTTGCGCTTGATGCGGCTGGCCACCTCGAATGAGGCCGGATACTCGGCCAGGTTGATGCTTTCCTTGGTGCGCGCGGCATGGCGCTCTTCCTGCTCGCGCTCGAACGCGTGCAGCAGGCGCTGGCCGATGCGGTGGAACACATATTCGGCCGGCTCCGACGTCTCGAATTCGGCCAGTGTGGCCAGGAAGGGCTGCGGATCGAGGCCATAATCGTCGGCCTCTTCGACCAGGTTGCGCACGAATGCCGCCACTTCGCTGGTCAACTCGGCAATATCGGCCGCAGTCGCACGCTCGGCGATGAGGGCCGCGCGGGCATCGGTATCGAAGCGGCGCCATTTGCTCGGCTTGGCCAGCACACCGCGCGCCGGCACCAGGCGAAACGGCACCGCCAGTTTGCCCACCTGGACACTGCCCGTAAAACGCAGCACCACGCGCCCTTCCAGCTTGGCCAGCTCCACGCCGCTGGCGGCCAATTGCTGCACCAGTGCGGCGTCCTCATCCTGATTCAAATTTAAGTCCATGACTGTATGTTACTTTTACTGTTACTGTTTCGTTCACACCACTATAGCGTGGATGCCAGCGCTAAAACAGGACTTCAACAAAACCGGGAGTGCACATGAAAACCATCGGCCTGATCGGCGGCATGAGCTGGGAATCGACGCTGCCGTACTACCGCCAGATCAACCAGACCATCAAGGAACAACTCGGTGGCCTGCACTCGGCGAAGATCATCCTGTACAGCGTCGACTTCCACGACGTCGAACGCTTGCAGCACGCCGGCGACTGGCAGGGCGCCGGCGCATTGCTCGCTGCGGCAGCACGCACGCTGGCAGCGGCCGGCGCCGATTTCCTGGTCGTCTGTACCAACACCATGCACAAGGTCGCACCGGCAATCGAGGCGGCCGTGACCATCCCCCTGTTCCACATCGCCGATCCGACCGCGCAAGCGATCCGGGCGGCGGAGCACAAGGTGGTGGGCCTGCTCGGCACGCGTTTTACCATGGAAGACGATTTTTACCGCGACCGGCTGCGCGAACGGCATGGTGTACACATGCTGGTGCCGCCGCAGGCGGACCGCGACCTGGTGCACCGCATCATCTACGAGGAATTATGCCTCGGCACGCTCGATCCGGCGTCGCGCCAGCAATACCGCCGCATCATGGCTGATCTGGTGGAGCAAGGCGCGCAGGCGATCATCCTGGGCTGCACTGAAATCACGCTGCTGGTGGGGCCGCAGGACACCACGGTGCCCGTGTTCGACACGACCCACATCCATGCGCGCGAGGCGGCCATGCACGCGCTGGACAAGCATGGCTTTTGAGCTGCGACCACCCTGGCTGCCAAAAAAAAAGGCCCGATCGTCAGCGACCGGGCCTTTTCTTAAACACGCTGCGTGAATCAGCCGTTGACGACCATCCCCGCGCCGCTGGCCTGCTCATCGGCGTGGTACGAGCTGCGCACCATGGCGCCGACGGCGGCGTGCACAAAACCCATCTCGTAAGCGGCTTCTTCGAATTTCTTGAACTGGTCCGGGTGCACGTAACGGCGCACCGGCAAGTGAGAGTTCGACGGCGCCAGGTACTGGCCGATGGTCAGCATCTCGACGTTATAGGTGCGCATGTCGCGCATCACTTGCAGGATTTCCTCGTCGGTTTCGCCCAGGCCGACCATGATGCCGGACTTGGTGACTGCCTGCGGATACAGCGCTTTAAAATCGCGCAGCAGTTCCAGCGAGTGGGTGTAGTCGGCGCCGGGACGGGCTTCCTTGTACAGGCGCGGCACCGTTTCCAGGTTGTGGTTCAGTACGTCCGGCAAACCGTCGGCAAACAGCGCCAGCGCCTTGGCCAGGCGGCCGCGGAAGTCGGGCACCAGCACTTCAATCTTGGTGCGCGGGGACAGTTCGCGGGTTTTCTGGATGCACTCGACGAAGTGGCCGGCGCCGCCGTCGCGCAAATCGTCGCGGTCGACCGAGGTGATCACCACATACGACAGGCGCAAATCGGCCACCGTTTTGGCCAGCTTGCCCGGCTCAGTTGTATCGAGCGGGTCAGGGCGGCCGTGGCCGACGTCGCAGAACGGGCAGCGCCGGGTGCACTTGTCGCCCATGATCATGAAGGTGGCCGTGCCCTTGCCGAAGCATTCGCCGATGTTCGGGCAGCTCGCTTCTTCACACACCGTCACCAGGTTGTTGGCGCGCAGGATGTCCTTGATTTCATAGAAACGGGACGATGCCGTGGCAGCCTTCACCCGGATCCAGTCCGGCTTTTTCAGGCGCTCGATCTGGGTGATCGGCACGATCTTGATCGGGATGCGCGACGTCTTGCTGGCGCCTTTTTGCTTTTCGCTGGCGTTGTACGCTGCTGCTGGGGCAATGCCGGTGTCTTGGAGGTCGGTGGTCATTTGGCTCATGCCCGTTCGGGCTCAATGGGTTGATTCGGTTCAGGTGCAAGCTGCTGCGCAAGGGCGTGCGCCAGGGCTTGCTGGACGCCGGCCAGGTCGGCCGTGACGCCAACGCTGCGCATGTCCACCGTCTGCAGCCCTGCGTAGCCGCACGGGTTAATCATGGAAAACGGCGACAAATCCATCGCCACATTCAGCGACACCCCGTGATAGGTGCAGCCGTTGGCTTTCACTTTCAGGCCGAGCGCGGCGATTTTTGCGCCCTGGTGCGGCCCCTCGGCCATATAGATACCCGGGGCACCGGCAATCCGTTCACCTGCGAGATTATACGCCGCCAGCACATCGATGACGGCCTGCTCGATTTTGGTGACAAACTGGCGCGCATACAGCTTGCCGCCCGGTTTGTTGCGGCGCAGGTCCATCAGCACGTAGATGACGACCTGTCCGGGGCCGTGGTAGGTCACTTCGCCGCCGCGGTCGGTCTGCACCACGGGGATGGCGTTGTCACCGACAAGGATATGCGCGCGGTCGGCGCCCAGGCCCAGGGTGAACACGGGCGGGTGCTCGACGATCCACAGTTCGTCGCGGGTATCAATCGTGCGCGCTGCGGTAAATTCGCGCATGGCGGCGAAGGTGCTGTCGTAGTCGGCAAGGCCGAGGTGGCGGATCAGCCCCGGCTCGGCTCTGGTAAGGGACGTCATCTCTCCATTATAAGTCAGGCCGGCGCATGCCGCCCCAGCCACTGCCTCACCGATGGACGTTCCCACTGGCGCGCGGCGTAGGCCGCCAGCGCCGGCGGCATCGGATCACCGGCCACGACGAGCCGCTGGAGCATCAGCGCCAGGTCGACATCGGCGATCGACCAGGCATCGAACAGGCAGGGACCGCGCACCAGTTGTCCGGCCACGTGGATCAGCTTGGCGGCGGCGGCCTGGCCGCCAGGACTCAGCGGCGCACTCGGTTTACCCAGGAACAGCGTTTCCGTGTCGCGCTCCACGCGCACCGCGAGCAGGTCGGTGCGCAACCACGCCTGCACTTGCCGCGCCCGCGCGCGCGCGTGGCGGTCGTGCGGGTACAAGGCGGGGTAGGCGGGCGCGGGAAAGCACTCCTCAAGATATTCCGTGATCGCGGTCGACTCGGTCAGCACGAACTCGCCATCGGCCAGCGCCGGCACGCGCGCGGTGAGGCTGCGCGCCGCATAGTCGCCGTGTTGCTGGCCGGCGGCCAGGTCGAGCGTGTCGACGCTGAACGGCACGCCCTTTTCAGTCAAGGCGACAAAAACGGACATGGCCCAGGGACTGGTAAACAGGCTATCGACGGTCAAAACGTGCGGCATGGTGGCTCCTGTTGTGAGATTTATTCACATGTTAGCGCTTGCGCTCTGCGGGGCTAAACGCTATATTTTCGCCGTTCTTGCTAATTTTATTCACAAAGTTATCCACACCCGTGCCAAGCCGATGAGCGCCCCGCGCCGCCCCCCCAATTTTTCTGCCCTGCGCGCATTCGAGGCGGCGGCCCGGCACGAGAATTTTTCGCGCGCGGCCGACGAGCTGCACCTGACCCATGGCGCGATCAGCCACCAGGTCAGGGCGCTGGAGCGGGAATTGGGGCGGCCGCTGTTCATCCGCAACGGGCGCCAGGTGACGGTGACCAGCGACGCGCTAAAATTTTCCCAGGCGCTGGCCCGGGCGTTCGACGAGATTGCGGCCGCGGCCGACGCAATGCGGGCCACCACGGTGGCGCAGCGTCTGACCGTGACGGCCATTCCCTCGTTCGCGGCGCGCTGGCTGGCGCCGCGCCTGGGCGGATTCATCGACTTGTATCCGGAGATCGAAGTCGTCTTGCAGTCGAGCGGGCAACTGCAGGACCTGGCGCGCGAAGGGATCGACGTCGGCATCCGTTTTGGCCGCGGCAACTATCCGGGCATGCTGGTGGAGCGCTTGATGGGCGACGTTTATTATCCGGTAGCAAGTCCCCACTATCGCGATGGCGCGCTGCCGGCCACGCCCCAGGACCTTGCGCAACACGTTCTGCTGCGTTCGGTGGAGCCATGGGCGCCCTGGCTGCAGGCGGCAGGTGTCGCGCTGGCGGAGCCAACGGGTGGGGTGATGTTCGAGGATTTGTCGCTGCTGATCCGCTCAGCGGCTGACGGCAACGGGGTGGGGCTGGTGCGGCACGTGGTGGCGATGCAGGAGATCGCCGCGGGAAAACTGGTGCGCCTGTTCGATATCGAGGTAGCGTCGCCCGATGAATATTATTTCGTGGTGCCACTGGCTGCGGCCGCCAGGCCGCACGTGGTGGCGTTTCGCGCCTGGCTGCTGGGAGAAATTGGCGCGTACCAGGCGGCGCAGGATCTTACAAGACGATCTTGACCATCGGGTGGCCGGACAGCGCCTGGTACAGCGCGTCGAGCTGTTCGCGGCTGGTGGCGCGCACCGTGACCGTCAGGCCGGTGTAATTGCCCTTGGCCGAAGGACGCGTTTCGAGGCGGCCGATATGGAAGGTCGGGTCGTGTTCGAGCACCACATCGACGATGGTGGCCTCGAAATCGATGTGGTTGGCGCCCATCACCTTGATAGGGAAGTCGCTCGGGTATTCGATGAGGGAATCTTTCGGGTCCATGGCAGCTCCTGGAAAAGAACGTATTGTAGCCAAGACTGGGAGAACGGCGCGGCCGGCTAAAAAAAAGCCGGCGCTTGCGACGCCGGCTTCTTGCCTTACCGTTCCTGCTGGGTGCGGCCGTCACCGCGGCCTTCACCGCCGCGCTCGGCCCGCGCTGGCGGCGGCGCGACGGCCGCTGGTGGCGCCGCACGCTGCGGTTGCGGCTGCGCTTGTTGCGGCGGTTGCGCCTGCTGGCGTGCGTCCCGCGCCGCGCCGCGCAGCATGCCGGCCATGCCACCACCGTCATTGCGCGGGGCCTGGGCCACCGGCGCCGGCTGCGGGGCCGCTTGCTGCACTGGCTGCTGGACCGGTTGCGCCTGCGGCGGCCGCTGCTGCTGCGGCTGTTGCGGCTGCGGCTGCTGGAACTGCGGACGGCCACCACGGTCGTCATTGCGGCCATTCCGATCGTCGTTGCGGCGGTCATGGTCGCGGTTCTCGAAGCGCTGCGGCAGATTCTGGTTCTGGATCGGCATGACTGGTGTCGGCGTCAGGATCGTCACCGGCTGGCGCGGCGGCGGCAGGTTCGGCATCACCGGCGCGCGCGGCGTATTCGTGCCCGGCAGTTGTGGCGGCGGCGTGGCGATCGTCACCGGCTCGCGCGGCTGCGGATTGAACTGGTTGTTCTGCGCCGGCGGCGTGCCGCGCACCTCGATGGCCGCGCCACGCACCGCGCCGCCCAGGCCACCCTCGTCACGGCGCCGGTTGTCGCCCCTGTATTCACCCCGACCCTCGAGACGGTTGATGGCCTGCGCTGGCCGCGGCGGCTGCATTGCCGCCAGCGCGCCCGCCTCCAGCACCGCGCCGCGCACGCCGCCCTGGCGCGGCACCACCACCTGGCCGCGCTGGCCGAACTGGCCCTGCGGCAGCACCGTCAGACCGCGCCGGCGCTGGTCTTCGTCGCGCCGGCTGTCAGGACCGCGCGGCCCGAAGTTCAGGCGGCTGATATGGTCTTGCGAGGCGCGGTAACCAGGCACGTAACGCTCGCGCGGCGACAGCGGATACCAGCCCTGCGACAGTTGCGGGCGGCCCCCGTAAGCGACATTCCCGCCGACCCAGCCGACCAGCGCCGGCGCCCACACCGGGCGGCCGTCATGGCGGCCCGGCGCCCACGACCAGCGCCGGTTGACCTGCACCCAGCGGCCGTAGTGAAACGGCGCGTAACCCCACGGTGCGTTGTCGACCCAGGTCCAGCCCCACGGGTCGAGCCAGGTCCAGCGACCATCGCCGTAGGGCACCCAGCTGCTGCTCACTTGCGGCGTCCACACCGCGCCATACTCCGTGTCCTGGCTCCAGGCGCCGTAGCGGTCGAGGTCTTCATAGCCGGTCATGTCGGAGGTGACATAGCGCGCCGACGTGGAGCGGTCCTGGTACTGGTCGCGCCCGAGCGCCCAGTCGTCGAAACTGTCGCGCGAGGCGGTGCCGGTATCGATGTCGTCGCCCATGACGTCGGCGCGCTTGCCCGCGCGCAGGGGCAAGGTGCCGCCGGCGGCGTCGACCAGGCCCACGCCGTCGAACACGGTGACGCTGGTGGTGTCGCGCCGGCGCTCGGCGTCAATGCGCATGCGACCCGGCTCGCGCATGCGCAGCAGCGCCTGCGGCGTGGAGATTTCAAAACCGGCCAGCAAACTGGCGTCGACGATGCGCACGCTGGCGCTGCCGTAGTTCAGGCGCAGGACCAGTCGCTCGTCGTCGAGCTGATCGACTTCCAGCGACGAATCGGCGTCCAGGCGGATCGACGTCGAGCCGATGCGCAGCTCGGTGCGCGCGCCCTGGGCCGTGGTGATGGTGTTGTTCGAGGTGACTGGGTAGTTCAGCAGCGCCGCTTCAGACGCGGCCCCGACATCGCCGGCGATGGTGACATTACCCTGAGAAAGCGCGATGCGGCCCACGCGTGCGGGCGCCTGGGCCAGCGCCAGCGTGGACAAGGTGGCGAGGGCGAGTGCCGTCGCGGTATGGATCAAGCGCTTTTTCATGGTTGTCTCCGGCGGAAATGGTTTGATCCGATTACAGCGCAGAAGCGCAGCACGGACAATCGGCATTACAAATACTCACACTCACCCTCAGGCGCTGCTGCGCTTGACGAAAAATAGCGCCAGGCCCATCAGCGCAAGCAGGGCGCCAAAAAAGCGGTTCTGCTTTTTGACCGCGCGCGGATCGCGAAAGTAGCGCTGCATCGACGAGGCCAGGAAGGCGTAGCCGTGCATCACGGTCAGATCGATCGCCACCATCGTCACGCCGAGAATGGCCAGCTGCGGCAGCACCGGCAACTGCTTCGAAATGAAACTGGGCAGCACCACCGCCATGAACAGGATGCCTTTCGGGTTCGACGCATTCGTCAAAAACCCGGTCAGCACGCGCTGGCGGAAGGTCGGGTGCGGCGGCAGGTCGGTACGTGCCACATCGGCCGTGTGCACGGGCGCGCGCCACTGCGCCACGCCCAGGTAAATCAGGTACAGCGCGCCGACCGTCTTGACGATCATGAACAGCAGTTCCGACGCCAGCACCAGCGAGCCGACACCCGCGCCGGCGACAATGAGCACCAGCACCAGGCCCAGTTGCAGGCCCAGCACGGTCGCGCTGGCTTTTTTGAACCCATACGCCAGGCCGTGCGACATCGACAGCACAGCGCCGGAACCGGGAGAGATTGCGATGATGATCGCGGACAGGACGAACGACAGCCAGGTGGTAAGGAGCATGCAGGAGCGGCAGAAAAGGGAAGGGCTGGTGCGGCCGTTGTACGGCGACCCAGGACAGCTGCCATCATACCGGCAGGCTGCACCGGGCTTGCGAACTTACTTTTTCTTCTTTGGATTGACGGCGGCCTTCAAGGTCGCGCCGGCCGAGAAGCGTGGCGTTTTAGAGGCGCCGATTTTGATCACTTCGCCGGTGGACGGGTTGCGGCCCTTGCGCGCGGCGCGCTTGGTGATCGAAAACGTGCCGAAGCCGGTAATGCCGACCGTGTCGCCCTTTTTCAGGCGCTCGGTAATGATCTCGATGATGGTGTTCACCGCCTTGTTCGCGGCGACACCCGACATCTCGGTGCGTTTCGCAAATTCGGCAATCAGTTCGCCTTTTTTCATATTTCCTCCAAGATAGATGAGTGGAAAGATTAGCATAGATCATTCTGCATCCACGCATCACCCGGAAGGAAGCGCGCTTACTCGGCGTGCAGCGGCAGCGGCACCTGCTGGCGCAGCACGGCGTTGATCAGCGTCTGGTAACCCATGCCGCTCTGGCGCGACAGGGCGCGGAACTGTTCCAGGATAGCGTCGTCGAGGTAGATGGTGATGCGGGTTTTGCGCTTGACGGCGCGGCGGGCGGGGGCGGGATTGGCTTGCATGGCGGGCTCCGGAGTTAGGTGACTGAAATATACGGCCCACATCCGCGCACGGCGACCGGCACGCGACAAACGGCATAAATGGCGGCATGAACGGCGAATTCGTGGTTTGACGGGTGCGCTGACGTAAGCCCGGCGCAGGTTAAGATGATGTTACTTTGAATACATAGGAGCATGACCCATGGCTGCAGGAAGCTTGCTGACACTACTCGACGACATCGCCAGCATCCTCGACGATGTCGCGGTGATGGGAAAAGTGGCGGCCAAAAAAACCGCCGGTGTGCTGGGCGACGACCTGGCACTGAACGCGCAACAGGTTTCGGGCGTCAACGCCGACCGCGAGTTGCCGGTGGTGTGGGCAGTGGCCAAGGGCTCACTGAAGAACAAGGCGATCCTGGTGCCGGCCGCGCTGGCCATCGGCGCCTTTGCGCCGTGGGCCGTGACGCCGCTGCTGATGCTGGGCGGCGCCTATCTGTGTTTCGAGGGCTTCGAAAAGCTGGCCCACAAATACCTGCACAAGCCGGAACAGGTGGCCGAACAGCGCGCCGCACTGACCAAGGCCGTCAGCGACCCGGCGGTCGACATCGTGGCCCAGGAAAAGGACAAGATCAAAGGCGCGATCACCACCGATTTCATTCTGTCGGCCGAAATCATCGTGATTGCGCTGGGCACTGTGGCCGATGCGCCCTTCGTCCAGCAAGTGACGGTCGTGGCCGGGATTGCCCTCATCATGACGGTGGGCGTGTATGGCCTGGTGGCCGGCATCGTGAAACTCGACGACGCCGGCCTGTACCTGAGCCAGCGCAGCGGCGCCGTCACGCAGGCCATCGGACGCATGCTGCTCACCGGCGCACCGCTGCTGATGAAAACCCTGTCCGTGGTCGGCACCGCCGCCATGTTCATGGTGGGTGGCAGCATCATCGGGCACGGCATTCCGGCGCTGCACCATTTTAGTGAAAACGCCGCACTGGCGGCTGGCACAATCGGTTCCATCGGTCCGGTACTTGCGGTGATCACGCCGACATTGATCGATGCTGTAATCGGCGTGATCAGCGGCGCCATCGTGCTGCTGGGTGTCACTTTGGTGAAGAAAATTTTGCCAACCAAGAAAATGGCGCATTAAAAGGCTTCGTAGGGCACTTCGGCAACATAAAATGCTTGTCGACGGTTTAGCGCGCATCACGCGCCACCGTCGAAAATTTGCCGCAGGGCGTGCCTGATTGCTTGTTTTCGTGTCATCTACACGACACATTTCATCAAAATTGTCGTAATTACACGGCTGTCCCGCTGCTCTGCGTTGACATTCATTTCTACGCGTCCCAGTATCAATTGCACCCCATCGCTATGGCAGCCCCAGCGCCGATAGGTCACCCATTGATTCCACTGGAGAGCATCGCATGTCGTCACGTTTCATCCCCCGCAAACACGTTCTCGCACTGTCCATCGCTTCCCTGTTCGCCAGCGGCGCCTACGCGCAAACCACCACGGTCGAGACCGAGCCGACTGCGGCATCGACCGTCGTCGTCACCGGTACCCGGGTATCGAACCGCACCGTTCTGGACACCGCCTCGCCAGTGGACGTGATTTCGGCCGACACGCTGAAAAATTCCGGCACCACCGAAATCAACCAGGCCCTGTCGGTGGCGCTGCCATCGCTGAACTTCCCGCGCCCGGGCCTGGCCGACGGTACCGATACTGTACGGCCGGCCACGCTGCGCGGCATGGCGCCGGACCAGACCCTGGTGCTGGTGAACTCGAAGCGCCGCCACAGTTCGTCGCTGGTCAACCTGAACACCACCATCGGCCGCGGTTCGTCCGCCGTCGACCTGAACACGATTCCGACCTCGATCGTGAAAAACATCGAAGTGCTGCGTGACGGCGCTGCCGCCCAGTACGGCTCGGACGCCATCTCCGGCGTGGTCAACCTGCGCCTGCGCACCGACCGCAGCGGCGGCGAAGCGACCGTCAACTACGGCGCCCGTATCACCGAATACAACCTGCTCAACGCGGCCGCACCGGCCGGCGGCACCTGGACCGCGCCAGCTTCGCGCAAGCGCACCGACGGCCAGAGCGCCAACGTCAGCGTCTGGAAAGGTCTGGCCTGGGGCGACACCGGGTTTGTCACCATTGCCGCCGAATACAAGGACCAGGCCCACACCGAACGCAGCGGCTACGACATGCGCCAGCAATATGCCAGGGTCGGCACCGCCTACGATCCACGCGAGCTGACCGTCAACCGCTTCTCGGCCTGGTACGGCGAGCCGGAAATGCAGCAGACCACGCTGTTCCTCAATGCCGGCAACGACCTTGGCAACGGCGTCAAAATCTATGGCTGGTCCAGCTACCAGAAACGCGAAGCGCGCTCGGGCGGTTTTTATCGCATCGCGCAGGATGTCCGGAACATCACGTCGATTTACCCGGACGGCTTCCTGCCGATCATTGCGCCCAGCGTCGACGACTACAGCGCCACCGGCGGCGTGACCTGGACGCTGGGCGCCTGGGACATGGATGCGTCGCTCGGCTACGGCAAGAACAAGATGCAGTTCCAGATCGAAAACACGCTGAACCGTTCGATCGGCCCGACCAGCGCCACCTCGTTCGACGCCGGCGGCTTCTCGTATGCCCAGACCGTACTGAACCTGACCGGTGTACGCAAGGTGGACGTGGCCGGCCTGGCCTCGCCGCTGAACGTCGCCGTCGGCACCGAACTGCGCAACGAAGCCTATACGCTGTTTGCCGGCGAGCCCGATTCGTACCGCTACGGCGGCGTGGTCGTCAACGGCACCCCGGCCGCGCCGGGTGCCCAGGTGTTCCCGGGCTTCCGCCCCGCCAATGCGGTCGACACGAGCCGTTCGTCGTTCGCCGCGTTCACCGACTTCGAAGCGAATCTGACGCCTGAATTGCTGGCCTCGATCGCCGTGCGCGGCGAGCACTACACCGACTTCGGCAACAGCCTGGCCGGCAAGTTCGCCGGCCGCTATGATTTCAACAAGCAGTTCGCCCTGCGCGGTTCGGTGCAGAACGGCTTCCGCGCGCCGTCGCCGCAGCAGCAGAACTTCACGTCCACGTCCACCAACTTCATCGATGGCGTGCCGTATGAAATCACCACCTTCAAACCGACCGATCCGGTCGCGGTCGCTTTGGGCGCGCAACCGCTGAAAGCCGAAAAATCGGTCAACCTCTCGCTCGGCGGCGTGCTGCGCATGAATTCGGCCAGCCTGACGGTCGACGCTTACCAGATCAAGGTAAAAGACCGCATCGTGCTGTCAGAGAACCTGACTTCGACCGCCGTGCGCAACTTCATCACCTCGCAAGGTTTTATTGGCGTCGGTGGCGGCCGCTTCTTCATCAATGGCGTGGAAACGAAAACCAAGGGCGTCGACGTGGTGTTCAACGTGCCGTACAACGCCGGCAATGTCGGCAAGTTCGACTTCACGGTGGCCGCCAACGTCACCAAGACCGAAGTAACCAAGGTTCCGACCACGACCCAGCTGGCGGCCTTGAGCCCGGCGCCGGTGCTGTTCGACCGCCTCAACGTGCTGACCCTCGAAAAAGGCCAGCCGAAGAACAAGCTCAATGCCAGCGCCACCTGGACGCAAGGCCCGATCGGCGCCACCTTGCGTGCCACCCGCTACGGCGAGGTCCTGTCGCCCGGTACCACGGCAGCGCTGGACTTCGTGATGCATCCACGCACCACGGTCGACCTGGAAGGCCGCTATGCGCTGACCAAACAACTGTCGCTGGCAATGGGCGCGGAAAACCTGTTCGACCAGTACCCGGAAACGTTGACGCCGGCGCTGAACACGACCGGTAATTCGTCCTTCTCGAACTACGCACCGTTCGGCCGCGCCGGCCGCTACGTGTACGCCCGCGCCACCTACGCTTTTTAAATCAAAGCGCGCTGACGCGAACCCATCTGGCCTTGATCGGCCTGATGGGTTTTTTTACGCCGGAATGAATACAACGCCGAAATGGCATCGCCGGTAGAATGCCGGTCACCATACTAACGAAAGAAATTTGATGAAAAAGACCGGACTGGCCAAGGGCGAAGCCAAAAAATTGATGGGTGGCCTGAAGAACGAGAACGCCACGTTCGGCGCCAGCGCAAGCGCCCCCGTGGACCGCAAGGAACAACGCAAGCGCGACCAGGCGCTGGGCCTGGTGCCATTCGCAGTCAAACTGAACGGCGACCTGGTAGCGCAATTGCATGCGCAAGCGAAGGAGCGCGATGGTGACATGAACGCACTGGTCGCGGAACTGCTGACGAAAGCGCTGGCTTAATTACCGCAAGATCGTCAGCGCACGAAGTAGCCTGACACCTTCCAGCTGCCATCCTTGTCGCGCATCGGCGTGACGGTTTCCACGCTGCCGGCCCGGTTGGCAAACGTGGTGTCGTACTGGATCACCACATATTCGCCCTCCGGCACATTCGGCATGGTGCGCGTAAACTGCGCGCTTTTGAGCGTGCGGCTGGTGACGGAACCGAGCGGCGCGTGTACTTGTTGCATCGCTTGCAGCCAGTTTTCCTGTGATACGACAGCACGGAATGCGCCGGCGCTGCTGGTCCAGGTAGCGGGGTACTGGCCGGCGTCGAGCTGGGCCAGCCACGCGCTGGCTGCGGCCTTGGCGTCGGTAACGCGCTGGTCTTCCTGGGCGTAGGCGCTGGTGGCCAGCAGCATCGATGCAACGACGGCGATGGGGGAAAACAGGTTCAAGATCGGCTCCGCTATGCGTAGACAAGAAACCTATTCTACCGCTGCCTGATACGCAACATTATCTATTTTGTAACTGCACCAGCTCGATTTCGAACATCTTCGGCCACAGCTTACCCGTGACGAATAAACGCTTGGTTTTGGCGTCATAAGCAATGCCGTTGAGTACCGCATCCGGCGACGTGGTGCCGCGTTTTTCCAGCGGCAGCAGACCGGCCAGGTTGATCCAGCCGACCACCTTACCGCTGGCCGGGTCGATGCGCGCGATGACGTCGGTGCCCCAGACGTTGGCGAACAACTCCCCCTCCACCATTTCGAGTTCGTTCAGCTCGGCTACCGGCTTGCCGTCGGCCGTGACCTGGATGCGGCGCTGTTCCTTCAGTGTTTTGGGATCGAGGATATGGATCGTGGGCGAGCCGTCGCTCATGTAGACCGACTGGGCATCGCTGGCCAGTCCCCAACCCTCGCTGTCGTAGCTGAACTTGCGCTTGAGCGTGAACGTTTTGGCGTCGAACACGAAACCATACCTGGCGGTCCAGGTCAGGCTGACGATCTCGTCACCGACCAGCGTGGCACCTTCGCCAAAAATATCTTTCGGCAGGTCTTTCTGCTGCAGCACCTTGCCGGTGTTGAGCTCGACCTTGCGCAACCAGGATTTGCCGTTCAACCCGGTGCTCTCGAACAGATAGCCATCCTTGAAAAACAGGCCTTGCGTAAAAGCTTGCGGGTCGTGCGGATAGGTGTGCTTGACCATGAAACCGTAGACCGGGATGGCGGCATGGGCGGAACAGCAGGCGAAGAAGGTCGAGACGGCGGCCAGGGCAAAAAAGCGGCGGGCGAGAGGCATCAAAATAGTGTCCGTTGAAAACAGCGATGGGCAATCATGCCGCAGATTGCCGAACGCTGCCAGCGCAGCCGCTCAGCGCTGATCCCCGCTCATCCCAGATCTTCATGAAAATCGGCCGCGCCCTGCTTCCAGTAGGCCGAAATGCGCATCGCTTCTTTCGGCAATCCCTTCTCGGCGACCAGCACATCGCGCACCCGGCGCATCATGGCCGCTTCACCACCACCCCAGGCATAGCCCTCGCCGGCAGGCACAGTGAGCGCTCGAACCGACGCCACCAGCGCGTCGGCGTGGTCGGCCCAATGCACCTCAAGCCGGGCCTGCGTGGCCGGCAGGATGCGGTCGCTGGCGCCAACCTGGACGACGACAATGGCGCGCGTGCCGGCCGGCAGTTCTTCCAGGCGGCGCCGGATGGCCGGCAGGCCGGTGGCGTCGGCCACCAGCAAATGCCAGTCGAAGTCTGGCGGCACGATCATCGATCCCTTGGGGCCGCCGATGGTCGCGCACTGTCCTGGCGCAGCCTGGCGCGCCCAGTCGGAAGCGGCGCCTTCGCCGTGGAGAGCGAATTCGATCGTCAGCTGGCGCGATTGCGCATCGTAACGGCGCGGCGTATAGTCGCGCCGCAGCGGTTCGCCGGCAGCGTCGTCGAGTATGAACTTGACGTGGTCGTCGAAGCCGAGCGAGACGAAGTCCGCCAGCTCCGCACCGCCAAAGGTAATGCTGACGAAGTGATCGCCAACCGGCGTAACGCTGTCGACCACCAGCTCGCGCAGACGTAGTTCGTGACGCACGCGTTGCACGAGTTTGCGTTGTGGCTGTTCCATGTTGCACCTTATTAGTTGATAATGTCACCTATTATGAAAAAACAAGTTGATAAAGTCAACCAAAATCCTGGCGAATCGGGCGCTGACGTGTTCGAGGCGATCCACGCCATCATGCATTTGTTCCGCGCGCGCCAGATGCGCGTCGGCCAGGCCGGGGCGCTGCCGCTGACGCATATGGAAAACAAGGTGCTGGGCTATTTTGGACGGCATCCCGGCGCCACCCAGCGTGACCTGGCGGCCCATTCCGGCCGCGACAAGGCACAGCTGGCGCGCCTGATCGGTGGCCTGCGCGACAAAGGTTTGCTGGATGCGGTGACGGCGCCCGAAGATCGCAGGAGCACGCACTTGCGCCTGAGCGAGGCCGGCAGCGCGGTTCATGCGGAATTGCGCCAGGACGGTGCGCGCCTGGCAGCGGCGGCGTTGACGGGTATCGACGAGACCGAACGGGCGCAATTGCTGGCCTTGCTGGCGCGCGTGCATGACAACCTCGCCACAGGGGATTAACGGCGACAGTCCCGGTTAGAGCACCAGAATGACCGGCGCCCGCCGGTCCGGCTACGACCAACTCTCCGTCTCATCCGAACCGGCTTGCATGGCAGCTGTCGTCGCGCGGTCGCGACAATTGCAACACTTCTGTCGCGCGCTGCGTGATTTTTTGCGAAATTTACGTAGCAACAGCGATTTCACTGTCAGTATCTACGTGGAATTCGGCAACAATTGTCTTTTATTGCAATTCCAGTAACGGTTTTCCGTCACAGGGGATACGAAATCGTCTCCGAGCGACTGCATGCGTGTGACTTTCTGTGGCATAGTCAGAAATTGCAATACTGAAATATCAACTCCTATCGACAGGGCCGGAATGGGTGTGCGAGACAACTGGCCCCGCTGGCCGCGCAATTTCAGCTTGATGCTCGGCCTGGTGGCGCTGACGGTGTTCGCCTGTGCCGCGCTGTTCGAAGTCAACAGCAACACCAGCCCGCGTGACTATGCCGAGGGCGTACCGGGAAATTATGTGGTGCTGCGCAGCGCGCGCTGGCTCGACCTGGGCACCGAGTCGGCCGATGCACCCTCGCTCAGCCCCCTGCCCGCCGCCGTGATGGAGGCACGCGGCGTGAGCGTGGTGCTGCCGCACCATCTGCCCAAAGACCAGGCCCGCGCCAGCATCAGCTGGTACAGCATGTCACTGTCATTGCCTGCGGTGGTGCCCGGCACGCCGGCGGCGGGTGTCTGCGTGCCACGCTGGTCGTCCAGTGCATCGGTCTGGCTCGATGGCAAGCAACTGGTGGCCAGCGCCGCCGGCGTACACGGTATGCATGACTGGAGCCGGCCGCAATACATCGGCTTGCCACCCGAACTGGCGCTTGGCACGCACCGGCTCGACCTGCGCCTGCGCGCCATGCCGGCGCTCGCGCCCGGCCTGTCCGAAATCTGGTTCGGCGACGGTCCGCTGGTCCGGCGTGCCTGCGCCGCGCTGAGCGAAACGCGCGAACAGCGCATTCTGGGCTCGGGCTTCCTGATTGCGGTGATGGGCCTGGCGGGGCTGGCCGTGGCGCTGCTGCTGCGCGACGTCAGCGCCGCCTGCTTTGCCGCGATGGCGCTGCTGTGGGTGACCCAGCTGGCCGTTGCGCGCGGCGTCGGCGCCAGCTTGCCGGAACAAACCTGGACACTGCTCTTTTTCGCCACCCGCACCGCCTTCGCCGTCCCGATGCTCATGTTCTGCCTGCGTTTCAGCAAGAGCGCGCGCCCGCGCCTGGAGCGACTCATGCTGTTGGCATATGGCACGGCAATCGCCGTCCTGCTGCTGCTGCCGGCGCAATACTGGTCGCGCTGGCTGACCAGCGTCGCCGTGTTCCTGCTGCTGAGTATGCCGTACTTTCTCATGCTGCTGGTACGCCATGCCTTGCGCCGGCCCTCGCTCTCGGCGGCGCTGCTGGTGGTGGCCATCGGCGTCATCTTGGTATCGAGCGTGCTGGACTTGCTGCGCTGGATGGGCATCGTCCCATTCAGCAATGCCTCGCTCTCGATCATGACCATGCCGCTGCTGTCGCTGGCATTCGGCGCCTTGCTGGTCGAGCGGCTGGTCGCGCTGACCCGCAGGGAAATGAATGCCGCCAAGGTGCTACGCATGACGGTGGCGCAGCAGGCCGCACAGATCGCCGCCAGCGTTGCTGCATCGAAGGCGCAGGAAGTGCGCGACCCGCTGAGCCATGCCGGCCGGTCCGACGACGACCCCGTTTCGACCCTGCTCGAATCGCTGCGCGGCAGCATTGCCCCGGTGCTGGCGGCGCAGGGTATCACGCTCGACTGGCAAGCCAGCGCGCTGCCGGCCGATTTCCTGCCGGGCGACGCGGCCCGCCTGCACCTGCTGCGCCTGCTACAGGAAACGTTCACGAATATCGTCAAGCATGCGCACGCCAGCGCAGTGCGTTTTCGCGCGCACGTCGACGCCGAGGCAATCTGGATCGATGTGGTCGACGACGGCTGCGGCATCCCCGCCGCGCCGCTCACCCGCAGCGGGCTGGGACTGGTCAGCATGCGCCAGCGCGCGGAACAGCTGGGTGCAACGCTGGACATTGCCGGCTGCGCGCCGGGAACGCGGGTCGGACTGCGTTTCGCGCGTCGCTTCGACGACATGTGACCGAACGCGCACGTCGAAGCGCAGCGCGGTTGTCGTTACATCCGAAAATGCAAGCTAAAACGGTTGATACCGTCTGAAGATGCGGCCTGCGCGCTGCCGTCGTGCAGCGCCATGATGGTGCGCACGATGGCCAGCCCCAGCCCGCTCGACTGCGACGAATCGCGCCGGGCTGCATCGGCCCGATAAAAGCGGTCGAACAGGCGCGCCAGCTGGTGTGGCGCGATGGGCGGGCCGGCATTTTCCACGGCCAGGGTCACACCGTCAGCGTCCGCCCGGCTCGACAACACGATGGTCGATGGCGCGTCGGCGTAGTGCACGGCATTGGCCAGCAGGTTGGCCATTGCGCGGCGCAGCAGCATCGGATCGGCCCATACCTGGCCGGCGCATGCAATCTCGATGCGCAGACCGCGCTCCTCGGCCAACCCCTCAAAATAGTCGGCCACGCGGGCAAATTCGGCAGCGATATCGAGCCGGGCCGGTTCGATCATCGTGTCAGCGTGGTCGGCGCGGGCCAGAAACAGCATGTTGGCGGTCATGCGCGAGAGCCGCTGCAGCTCTTCCTGGTTCGATACCAGGAGCGCGTGATAATAATCGGCGCTGCGTGCCTGGCCGAGCGCGACTTCGGTCTGGCCGAGCAGGGTGCCAATGGGCGTGCGCAGGTCGTGCGCCATATCCTCGGTGACCTGGCTGAGCCTGGAAAAGCCGCCGGCCAGCCGTTCCAGCATGGCGTTCAACGCTGCGACCAGCGGCGCCAGTTCGCGTGGTGCGCGCGCGGCATCGAGGCGGGCGCCGAGGTTGTCGATGCCGATGCTGGCGGCGTGCGCGGCCAGCGCCCCCAGTGGCCGCATGCCGCGCCGCACCAGGATAAACGCCACTGCCGCGGCCAGCACGCTGCCGCCCAGCGCCATCCAGACGACCTGCTGGCGGTAATTGTCGAGAATGCGGGTGCGCTCGCCCATCAGGCGCCCGGCCGTGATGCGCAACTCACGCCCCGCCTGGCCCGTGCGCAGGTTCGCCGCCAGCGCGGAAAAGGGCGTGCCGTGCGCATCGATCGAGCGCTGGACCGCCGTCAGGCTGACGGCTACGTCGGATGCCACCGGCACCAGGTCCGGCACCGCAATGCCGCCCGGGTTGATGTCGATGAGCGGCTGCTCGCCGGGGAAGCGCAGCACCAGCAGCACTTCCCGGTTGGCCATCATGTTTTCAAACAGGCGCGGCCTGTCGTGCAGCAGCTGCAGCGTGTTCTGGTCCTGCAGCAGCGCGCGGATCTGTTTGACCCGCGTCACCAGTGCGGCATCGTCGCGCAGCGTCAACTGGGTTTCCAGGCCGCGGTACAGCATCATGCCGGCCACGCCCAGCACCGTCATGCACAGCAGCGCGAACAGGCACGCCAGGCGCGTGGTCAGCGACGACGGCTTCAATCTTCTACCTCGCAGCGGTAGCCGACCCCGCGCACCGTGTGGATCAGGCGCGCGCCCGGAAAGGGGTCGTCGATCTTCTGGCGCAGGCGGCGCACGGCCACGTCGACGACATTCGTGTCGCTGTCGAAATTCATGTCCCACACCATCGACGCGATCAGGGACCGCGACAGCACTTCGCCCTGGTGCGTGACGAAATACTGCAGCAGCGTGAATTCCTTGTTGGTCAGCGTGATGCGGGTGGTTGCGCGTGTCACGCGCCGTTTCAGGACGTCGATGCGCAGGTCGCCCAGCGCCAGGTTCTGGTCCGCGCGCACCGGCCCGCGCCGCAGCAGCGTGCGCAGGCGCGCCAGCAGTTCGGCAAATGAGAATGGTTTGACCAGGTAATCGTCGGCGCCCAGATCCAGGCCCTTGAGCCGGTCTTCCAGCTCGCCACGCGCGGTGAGGAACAGCACCGGCACATCGTCGTGCGCGCGCAGCTGTTGCAGCACCTGCCAGCCATCCAGGCCCGGCATCATGACGTCGAGCACGATGGCGTCGTACGACCGTTCCAGCGCCAGGTGCAGGCCGTCGGTGCCATTCCTGGCCACGTCGACGACATAGCCCGATTCGGCCAGCCCTTGCTGGAGGTAGTCGGCCGCCTTGGACTCGTCTTCGACAACCAGAATGCGCATCATGCTCTCCACGGACGATTTCAATGCCACCTTACACTATTTACTGTGCAGGACTGTCGTGGCAAGGGCGTCTCCGGCCACCGTTGCGGTAACGAATCCGGCCGTGGCAGCGGTCTAGTTGAGCGGTCCCGGTTCAACATAAACCCGCACCATTTGCCCAGTGGCGGCGGCCGGCATAATCTTCGCCAGGTCGAACGTGACACCGATGCCGTCGAAGTACCAATTGATGCTGCCGTTGCCGCTGCGAATGGTGACGGTCTCGCCGTGAATGACATTCAGGTAGCGCGTTTGGCTGTCGATGACGATTGTGCGCTGCGTGAACTGCGCGCCGGCGGGGCTGCCGTACTGGTCGGCGGCAGTGAGCGCGAACGCGCCGTCGCTGGCGAGCAGGCCGGCCAGTAGAAGCGGGGCGAAGGTGGTTTGCATGGTGGATTCCTCGGAAGTGAAGCGTTGGCTTCTGCCATCTGGAAGAAGCACTTCCACTCTAGCGAGCGGCTTGGTACGCCAGGATGACGGCCAGATGACAAAGCTGTCAGAAACGCAGCAGGCCCCGGGCGCAGTGGTGCTGGCAGCGGCGCCCGCAACTCGCGCCGCGCCGGCGAGGGTCCCGAAATTTTAATAAAATAGTATTAATAATATATATTATATGTATTAAATATATGATTTATTTGGTTTATTAATATGAATTAATAGTGAATCCTGCAATAAAATTTCTTGATGCTGTTCATGCGCGCGCGACGCTGGCTCCATGCGCTGGCGCTGGCATCGCCTTGCCCTTCAGTTCTGGCGGATCGCGCAGCGGAATCATCAGCGCCGCACTGAGTGCATACAGGCCGGCGAAGATCCAGATGATGCCAGCCAGGCCCAGGCTAGCGCTAAAGATGGCAACGATGGCCGGACCCACCCAGGTCGACGCGCCGGCGCCCAGGCTCAGTACCGACACGGCGGCGGCGCGGTTCTTCGGCACCAGCAACGGCATCAGCGCCGACAGGGGCACGAAGCCGCCCAGCGTCATGCCGTACAGCGCACCCATCGCGCAGGCCACCGCAAAATCGCCAGGGAACAGCTGCGGTACGTAGAAGAACAGCGGCGTCGAGATGGCGCTGCCGACGGCGCCCATCCAGATGACGGTATTGCGCAGGCCCAGGCGGTTGGCCAGGCGGCTCGAGATCAGGTTGCCGGCGATATTGCTGACAAAGATGACGGTCACCAGGCGCAGCCACTGCTCCAGTGTAAAACCGACGACGTCCATGAAAAAACCGGGCAGGATCACAAAAAAGCCGAACATCGACGCCGTGTTAATCGTGCGCACCACGGCGCCCAGGGAGGTTTTCGGTTCGGTCCACAAAATGGCAATGCTGCCGATGAGCGAGGTCAGCGGCTTTTCGCCAACCGGCGCCAGGCGCGTCGAACCGGCCGCATCGTGCACGCACAGCAGCGCCAGCAGGGCACCCACGATGACCAGCACTAGCGACAACCAGAAGGTGGCCAGCGCGCCGATCAGCGGTACCGTCACACTGGCAACCAGCGCGCCGAGCGTCGGCAGGCCGGCCGCATACGCGACCCAGAACCAGCCCATCGCGACACCCAGTTTGCGCGCCGGCGTGGCGGCCACGATCCAGACCAGGAAACCGTAAGCAAACAAGGGGTAACCGAAGCCGCGCAGCGCATAGCCGACGATCATCATCGGATAACTCAACTGGCCCACGCCCAGGCTCAGGAACAGGATTTCGAATACCACCCAGATGGCGGCGCCGAGCCACATCACGCGGCGCGGCCCCCAGATATTTGACAGCGCGCCAGCGCACCAGGAGCCGATCGCCACCGTCACGCCGTACACCGTAAACAGCACGGCAATATCACTTGCGGCGATGTTGTTCTGGCCGAGATAGGGCGCCAGATAACCGAGTTCGACGCCGTCGCCGATCATGAAAATCAGGAGGCCGACGAAGCCCCAGAACAGGGGGCGCGGAATGCCGAGGCGGGCGCAGAGATGGTCCAGCGCAGAGGGCGCGGAAGGGGAAAGACGTGGTGACGCCAGGGGCGTGCTCAAGTTTTGGGATGTCACATTACACCTGCAAAAAAATCGTCGCGTTCGTGAACGCGGAGTTGGCGACCCCAACAGGGGTCAGAAGAACACGCAGGGTGCGTGCCGAGTGCAGCTCCGGTGGGAGGAGCCTGAGGCGAGGAGGCCTTGCGATGCCGCGGGAAACGGCAAGCGAACGCTCAGGATGAGGCAGTTCGCAGGCAGATCAGGATGCGATCTTTCTAAATGGTATCACAATCATGGAATTATATATTTGTGCAAATGTATTTTGCCGGCCTTTGCTTCAATCAATTAACCAAGGCTGCCATGAACATTTTGACTTTTAGCGAGGCACGCGCCAGTTTGAAAACGGTGATGGACGATGTCTGCACCGATCACAGCCCCATAGTGATCACGCGGCAAAGCGGCGAAGCCGTCGTCATGCTGTCGCTGGCGGATTTCAACAGCATCGAAGAAACGCTGTACCTGCTCGGCTCGCCGAAAAACGCCAGCCGCCTGATGGCATCGCTCGCGCCGTCGATACCGGTGGAGTTGACGTGGTGGCCTGCCGCTTCCACTATTCGGACTGACTTGTACGATACCGTCACGCCGCCAGGAAGTTGCCGTGAAAGCAAAGCGGCGCCGCATACGGCAGGCGTGCCTGCGCGACCAGCCCGTGCGCCAGGTGCGCGCCGTCGAAGGCGGCCAGCACGGTCTGTTGCGTGCGCAGGTCACAGGCGACACCCACCAGCCACTGGCCGCGCCCGGATGCTTTACGCACCGGGATGTGCTCCTCCACCATCCAGTCCGGGCCATAGTCGAAGCGGTCGACCTGTCCGTTCTCCACGTCGATGCTGGCGACACCAGTCATGCCGAATTCCGTGGTGCTGGTGCGGGTGGTGACAAACAATTGACGGTAGCGGCGCGCGACATCGGCGGCGGCAACGCGCGGAAACTCGGTCCCGCGCAGCAGCACGTCGGTGCGGGCGGCGTCCTTGATCAAATCGAGTGTGACCAGTGTCGTGTCGGTGCTGGTCTCGTACGACAGCGCGCCGCGCATGGCGCCACCGAGCGCGCGCAGGGGACTGTCGTCCGGCGCGATGCAAGCGTCGAAGCGCACCGTGTCGCCGTCATCCCAGCCATTACCCAGGTGAAACACCATTCCTGCAGGCATCTCCACGATGCGGCGCAGCGTGAAATCGGCCCGGTCGATCACCAGCGCGCGCATCGGCCGGCTGCCGTTCCAGACATGGGTTTCCAGATAGGGCGCGTGCGGCGCAGGGTGCATGTCGAAGGGCGGCACCAGGAACACCAGGAAGCGCGCCGTGACGACGAAATCGTGCACCATCGGCAGCTGGGGCACGTCGAGCATGCCGAATTTGCCCAGGCTGCCGTCGGCTTCGATGCGCCACAATACCAGCTTGTTCGCCCCGGGAATCACGCCGAAATTCCACATGCGGCCGTCTGGCGTACTCTTCGGATGCGCGGAAAACGGCACGGCCGCGAGATCGTCGCGCCAGGCCTTGATCCCCCGGGTGGCCAGGCTGGCAGGGTCGAGCTCGGTTGCCGAGCCGGCTTCCCACAACGCGTACAGCTTGCCCGCATGGACCACGGCATTGGTGTTGGCGGTATTGACCGTGTCGTTGTTGCCCACCGGGCGGCGGCGGATGTCGGTGCCGAATGCCGGATACAAAAACTGGCCGGCGGCCGACTCTTCCACATATTTGTTGGTGCGCACAAAACCCGCCGCGTGGCGTACCCGGCCCGCCTCGATGCGCCACGCATGCACCATGCCGTCGCCATCGAACCAGTGCTGATAGCGCTCGGCGCCGCGGTCGAAGCGGGCCGGGCCGTTGCGATAAAACGTGCCGCGCAGTTCCGCAGGCCAGCGACCGGACATGCTGGCCGTGCCGCTCAGGCTGTCATCGGCGCAGGTGCGCAGTGCCGCCAAACGGGGGTGAGACGGCAGTTGCGCCAGCCAGGCGTCACGGGTCGCGTCGGCGCGCGCCCAGCCCGGTAATGCCAGCAGTGCGCCAGCCGCCGCCAGGTCGCGCAGCACCGCGCGCCGTTGTGAGGAATGCGCGCTCATCGCAGGTTCACCGTGACCGTATTGCCTGCCGCAGCCAGGTGCGTGAGCGACTGCTGGAAGGTCGGCGGCCCGAAGCTGCCGGCCGCATCGTTGCTGAAGCCGTACGGCTCGATCGGCATGCCGACCGGGTTGCGGTCCAGCTTGCCGTTGCCGTTCTCATCCTGGAACAGGCTCAGCGCATAGTCGCCGGGCAGCATGCTGGCAAGGGTCAGTTGCACCTTGCCGGGTTGCGCATCCACCGTCGCCGTGCGCATGGGCAGGGTCAGAAAGTCCTCGCTGCGCTGAAACACGGCGACCAGTACCTTGCCTTTGGCGCTCTTCAGGCCGGCGACCTCGACGGTCAGATCGGCGGCCTGCGCGAGGCTGGCACTGGCCAGCACGGCAACGATTCCACATCGAAAAAAGGACTGCATGGTGGTTCCTCCCTGAAGTGCATCGCGAAGGTGCGATGTCCTATCTTGCTGCACGCCGCGTGCGTCCATCGAGGTTTCGGACGAAGCGTCTTGGAGCGGGCGCGAAGTGCAGCAGCGCAGCGCGAAATGTTGCGCCCATGTGAAATGGGTGGAGAAGGCGTCAGATTGCCACCACACCCTAATAACTTCTGCAATATTTCCAATTTAAAACATACCGGCTCGGTTACATTGAAGCAATCTGTCCCCCAACGGAACCGCCATGTCCCCCTTTGCCAAAAAAGCTGTCATTGCCCTGACCATCGTCACCCTCGCCGTCGCCGGTGCTGCAACCTGGAAGATGAAGAAGACGCGCGATGAACGCGCCCCCACCGGCGCGGCCATCCTGCCCGCCGCCAGCAGCGTGTTTGCCATCAGCAGTTGCACCAGCAAACTGCACGACGACCGGCCGGCCCTGGCGCTGATGTTCACCGACAGCGTCGATGCCAGCCAGGCGCTCGACAAACTGATCGTCGTGCGCGACCAGGGCATCCCGGATGACAAGGACCCGGTCAAGGCGGCGCCGGCCGAGAAACCCGTGGCCGGCGGCTGGATCGTGGGTAGCAATCCGCGCCAGCTGCTGTTTCCGTTCGTGAAACCCGGGCATGCGTACAGCATCAATGTGGGCGCCGCGCTGGCGGCGGCGTCGGGCGGGCGCACGCTGCCGCAGGCGCATACCTGCGAGGTGAAAAGCGATGCGATGACGCCGTCGTATTTTTTTGCCAGCAAGGGCACCGTGCTGCCGGCCGGACTGAATGGCGGCCTCCCGGTTGTCACCATTAATATTCCGGAAGTGGACGTGGAGTTCCTGCGCGTCGCACCCGAGAAGCTGCCGGCCTTCGTCGATTTCGTCACCGGCAAGCGCCGCAACACCGATAGCGATGACAACGACGAGGGCGAGGACTACTATGATGGCAGCCGCAACAAGCTCAAAGGGCAGACCTATCCGTACCAGCTGAACGCCCTGAAGAACATGAGCACCAGCGTCTACGCCAACCGCTTCCTCACCAGCGCCGTCGCCGACAGCCGCAAAACCAGCTTCCTGCCGGTGGAAAAGATCGCCGAACTGAAAGAGCCGGGCATCTACGTGGCCGTCATGCGCCGCCCCGGCCATTTCGACGAGCAATACCAGGTGACGTATTTCTATGTCAGCGACATCGGCCTGCACGCGCGCCGCCAGGCCAAATTTACCGACGTTTTCACCACCAGCCTGGGCAGCGGCAAGGCGCTCGGCGGCATCGACATCGACGTGGTCGGCGCGGCCGGCAAGGTGCTCATGAAGGGTAAGACCGACAGCGACGGACACGCCGCGCTGACCGGCCTGCCCGACGCCGCGCGCTTGCTGCTGGCCTGGCGCGGCAAAGAGACGTCGATCATCGCGCTGCAGGAGCCGGGCCTGGACCTGGCCGAATTCGACATCGGCGGCCACCTGCCGCGCGACGTGAAACTGTTCGCCTGGTCCGGGCGAGACCTGTACCGCCCTGGCGAAAAGTTCACCTTGTCGGTGCTTGTGCGCGGTCCTGACGGCCAGCCCTTGCCGCCCATGCCGGTCAAGGCCGAACTGAAAAAGCCGAGCGGCGACGTGGTCAGTTCCAGCGTCTGGCAACCGGATGCGAAGCGGCCTGGCTACCTGCAGCAAACCATCAGCCTGCCGCTCGACGCGGACACCGGCCGCTGGAGCATGGAATTGCGCGCCGACCCAAGTGCCAAACGAGCCGACGCCATCGTCAGCTTCCAGGTCGAGGAATTCCTCCCCGAACGGATGAAGCTCACGCTCACCACCGACGACAAGCCGCTGGCCAAAGACGACGCCTTCTCCATCGCCGTCCAGGGCGACTACCTGTACGGTGCGCCGGCAGCCGGCAACCGCCTGCTCGGCAGTGCGTCACAGGAGCGCGCCCGCAATCCGTTACCGAAAGCGTGGCCGGGCTTTATCTTCGGCGACTACGCCGACGACAGCACTGCCAAAAAGCGCGCCGAGCTGCCAGAGACCGCGCTCGACGAGGCCGGCAAGGCCAGCATCGATGTCCCGTTCGACACCATGGCGACGTCGCCCATGCGCGTGCGCGCGGCCCTGAGCCTGCTCGAATCGGGTGGCCGCCCGGTGGTGCGCTCGATCGAGCGGATCTGGTGGCCGGCGGCGGCCATGATCGCGGTGCGGCCCGCCTTCGAGCGCGACGTGGCGCGCGAAGGCAGCATGGCCGAATTTGAACTCATACGCGTGACGCCGGCCGGTGTCTTCGCGCCCCTCAAGCAGGCCCAATTCTCGCTGGTGCGCGAGGACCGCGAATACTACTGGCGCTACGACGCCGAGCGCGGCTGGCATTCGGGCTACTCGGAAGATGCGGAAATTGTGCAGTCGGGCGCGGTCGAACTGAAGGCACGCACGAAATTGACGCTGCCGGTCGCCTACGGTACCTACCGCCTCGAGATCACCGACCCGGACACCAAGATCATCACGCGCTACCGTTTTTATGCGGGCTGGAATGCGCAGGATGCGGAAAGCGTGGGCAACCGGCCCGACCGCGTGCGCCTGCAGCTTGAAGGCGCGCCCGCCACGGCCGGCGGCGAGGTGACCCTGAAAATCAATCCGCCGCACGACGGCGAAGCGCTGGTCCTGGTCGAAGCGGACAAGGTGTTATGGAGCAAGCGCGTGAGCGTGTCGACCGGCGGCACCAGCGTGACCATCCCGATCGACAAGACCTGGAACCGTTCCGACATGTATATCTCGACGGTGGTGTTCCGCCCCGGCAGCCAGGGCGACCGCGTCACGCCTGCGCGCGCGGTGGGCATGGCCTGGCTGCCGATGGCAAGGCAAACGCGTCAACTAAAAGTCAGCGTGACGGCGCCGGCGCAGGTGGAGCCGGAAAAACGCACGGTCGCGAAGATCAAGGTCGACAACGCGGGCGGCAAAAAAGTGATGGTGACCTTGTCCGCGGTCGACGTGGGTATCCTGAACATCACCAGTTTCGCCACGCCCGATCCTTTCGATTTCTTCTTCGGCAAACACCGCTTCGGGCCGGAACTGACTGATATCTACGGCAAGCTGATCGAACGGATGGACGGCACCGTGGGTACGCTGAAATGGGGCGGCGACGCCGGCAAGCGCGACACAAAAAGCATGCCGAAAAAGGTGAAACTGGTCGACCTGTTCTCCGGCCCCGTGCAGCTCGACGCCAAGGGCGAAGCCAACATCGCCCTCGACATTCCCGATTTCAATGGCAACCTGCGCCTGATGGTGGTGGCCGCCAGCGACGACGCCTACGGCAAGGCCGACCGCGAAATGCTGGTTTCGGCGCCCATCGTGGCGGAAATTGCGATGCCGCGCTTTATCGGGCCGGGCGACAGCGCCGCCGTGGCGCTGGACGTGACGAATATGATGAAGACGGAACAGGAAGTGTCGATCAAGCTGGGCACCGACAAGCTGTTGAAACTGCCGGACGGCGCGCGCACACTAAAACTGGCGCCGCGTCAGCGCAGCATTCTGCGTTTCAATGTCGAAGCGACTGAACCATACGGTTTATCCCGTATCACGCTCGACGTGCGCACGGGCGGCGCGAAACCGGTGGTGATCCACCGCGAATTTGCGCTCCAGGTCCAGCCGCCGGTGCCGCGCGAGCGCGATGCGCGCCGCATCCGCATCGAACCGGGCGCCAGCGCCACGCTCGACGCGAAAATGGTCGAGCGCTTCCACCTTGGTTCGGCGACGCTGAACGTCACGCTGTCGAACAAGCCACCACTGAATGTGCGCAGCATCGTCAAAGGGTTGCTCGACTATCCGTACGGCTGCCTCGAGCAAACCACCAGTGCGGCCTACCCGCACGTGTTCATCGACGAGGCAGGCGCACGGGCCGTGGGCCTGGAGCCGCGCACGCGCGAGCAGCGCGCCCGCTTCATCGAAGGCGCAATCAGCCGCATCGCCGGCATGCAGGGTTCAGCCGGCGGTTTCAGATTGTGGCGCGGCGACGATGGCGCCTACGAAAACTGGCTCACGCCCTACGTCACCAGCTTCCTGCTCGACGCGCGCGAGGCCGGTTTCAACGTGCCGGAAGAGATGACCAAGCGGGCGCAGACCTGGATGGTCGAGCGCCTCAACGACGCGCCGAACCAGTTCCCGGCGCTGCCCGCGCTGCCGACGGCAAATGCGGCCGGCCTGGTCGACTGGCGCGATTTCTTCGCCAGCTACGACGCGGCGCGCAAAGGCCACCAGCATTTCGCCGAGCTGTCCCACATCGGCTACATGCTGGCGCGCGAACAAAAGGCGTCGCTGGCGTCGCTGCGCCTGCTGCACGACAAATACCGCAACCGCGCACGCTCGCCGCTGCCGTTGGTGCAGCTGGGCGTTGCGCTGGCGCTGATGGGCGACGCCAAGCGCAGCGCTGAGGCGATCGACGAAGCGATGAAAAAGCCGTATGGCTTGCGCAGCGACTGGGAGTGGGAATATCTGGGCGACTACGGCAGCGGCGTGCGCGACCAGGCCATGGCGTATGCGCTGCTGGTGCGCCACAAGATCGAGCATCCGCGCCGCGAAACCATGCTGCTGGACCTGGCCGATCGGCTCTCCAAGCCGCGTTATTACTATTCGACCCAGGAACGCATCGCCCTGTTCCTGGCCGCGCGTGCCGCCGGCGGCAGTGCCAGCGAGCCGTGGAAGGCGGTCCTGAACGTCGGCAAGGATGCGAAGTTGATGGAGTCGAAAAACAACGAGGTGCGCGTGCTCGATCCGGCGCTGGCCGCGCAAGGCATCAAGGTCGACAACACCGGGACGCAGCCGCTATGGATTGAGATTGAGGCCAGCGGCTTCCCGCTCAAGGCGCCGGTGGCCAACCTGGAAAAAATCGCGCTCGAACGCCAGTGGTTCAACAAGGACGGCACGCCGTGGAAAGCCGGCCCGTTGAAAGTGGGCGACATGATCCTGGTGCGCGTGAAAGCGACATCGAAGGAGCCGATCGAAAACGGCATGGTGGTCGACCATATTCCGGCCGGACTGGAAGTGGAAAACCTCAACCTGTCGAAAGGGCCGGAAGCGAAGGAGTTCAAGGTCGAGGGCGTGAACCTGGAAGAGGCGATGAACGACGCGCGCATCAAGCACAAGGAATACCGCGACGACCGTTTCGTCGTCGCCGCCAGCCTGGACAAGCAGCCGTTGGTACTGTTCTACATGCTGCGCGTGGTCACGCCGGGTAAATTCCAGGTACCAGCCACGTTTGCCGAAGACATGTACCGCCCCGAGCTGCGCGCGTATGGGGTGGCGCCGGCACCCGTGACGGTGGTGGATCCGCGTAGTGCCAGTAAATAGCAAAGTAGCAGGCTGGGTGCGGCGTCACCCCTGGCGCGCGTCACTGGCACTGGTGCTGTCGGGCGTGCTGCTGCTGGACCAGCTGTTCCCGCCGCCGATCCCGCGTGATGGTCCCGGCCTGATGGTGGTGGCGCGCGACGGCTCGCCGCTGCGCGCCTGGCCGGACTCGGACGGCGTGTGGCGCTTCCCCACCACCACCGGGAAGGTGTCGGCGCGCTACCTGGACGCGTTACTGACCTACGAAGACCGCTGGTTTTACTGGCACCCAGGGATCAACCCGATCGCCATGTTGCGCGCAGCCTGGCAGTGGAGCGTGAACGGGCGCATCGTGTCGGGCGGCTCGACGCTGACCATGCAGGTGGCGCGCGCGATCGAGCCGGTCCCGCGCAGCCTGCGCGGCAAGCTGCGCCAGGTGGCGCGCGCGCTGCAGCTCGAAGCGCGCCTGTCGAAACGCGAGATTTTGACGCTGTATTTGAACCACGCGCCGATGGGCGGCATTGTCGAAGGCGTGGAAATGGCCAGCCGCAGCTATCTGGGCAAAAGCGCCGGGCAGCTGTCGGCGGCGGAAGCGGCGTTGCTGGTGGTGCTGCCGCAGGCGCCTTCGCGGCTGCGCCCGGACCGCCATCCGGCACTGGCGCAAAACGCGCGCGATAAAGTCCTGCGCCGCATGGCGCAATTGGGCCACTGGCGCCAGGCCGAGGTCGACGACGCGCTGATCGAACAGGTGGGCGCCAACCCGCCGCGCCTGGCCTGGCTGGCGCCGCTGGCGGCCGAGCGCCTGCACCAGGCGCGTGGAAACGGCGCCACCGTCGTGCGCTCGACGCTGGATCGCGACATGCAGGTGACGCTCGAACGCATGCTGAGCGACCGCGTGGCGCAATTGCCGCGCTTCGTGTCGATGGCGGCGCTGGTCATGGACAGCAAAAGCATGGAGATCCTGGCGTATGCCGGCTCCGCCGACTTCCAGGATGCGCGCCGCTTCAGCCATGTGGACATGGTGCGCGGGATCCGTTCGCCTGGGTCGACATTGAAACCGTTTCTGTATGCGATGGCGCTCGACGACGGCATCGTCCACTCCGAAAGCCTGCTGGCCGATACGCCACAGTCGTTCGGCGGCTACGATCCCGGGAATTTCCAGGCCAGTTTTTCGGGACCGGTGAGCGTTTCGGAAGCGCTGCAACGCTCCTTGAACGTGCCGGCCGTCGACCTGCTCGAACGCATCGGGCCGGCCCGTTTTGCAGCGCGCCTGTCCAGCGCCGGCCTGCGCCTGCGTTTGCCGAAAGACGCCAGCCCCAATCTCTCCATCATCCTGGGTGGCGCGGGCACGAGTCTGGAAGAACTGGTGGGTGCGTACCGCTCGCTGGCCGCCGGCGGCATGGCCGGCACGCCGCGCATCACGCCCGATGCGCCGGTACGGGAAGCACGCATGATGAGCGCCGGTGCCGCGTTCATCATCCGCAGCATCCTTGAAGGCGGCGGCCATCCGGATCAGCCGTTCGTCGAGAGCGACACCAGCGGTGTGCGCCTGGCCTGGAAGACCGGCACCAGCTACGGTTTTCGCGATGCGTGGGCGCTGGGCGTGGCCGGGCCGTACACCATGGGCGTGTGGATCGGCCGGCCCGATGGCACGCCCAACCCCGGCTTCTTTGGCGCCAACATCGCCGCGCCGCTGCTGCAGCAAATTGCGCTGGCCATGCCGCGCGCTGCGGCGGCGCCGCGCGGCCGGCCGGCGGAGGTGACCAGCGCGACCATCTGCTGGCCGCTGGGCAGCGCTGCCAACATCACGGCGCCGGCGCACTGCCACGCCAGCCGCAGCGCGTGGATCCTGAATGGCACGATTCCCCCCACCTTGCCGGACCGCCTGCGCGCGCGCAGCCTGCTGGAGACGGCGTGGTTCGATCCGGTCAGCGGCTTGCGCACCACGCCCGCGTGCAATCCGGCAGCGCAGGCACGCGAGGTGGCGCGCTGGCCGTCGCTGCTGGAAGCCTGGCTGCCGGCCGCCCAGCGCCAGCAGCGCGGCCTGACATCCTGGTCGCCCGACTGCCAGCAAGGCGGCAGCGTGGGCAGCATCAAACTGATGGGTCTGAA
This sequence comes from Massilia sp. S19_KUP03_FR1, assembly GCF_036688685.1. NCBI lineage: Bacteria > Pseudomonadati > Pseudomonadota > Betaproteobacteria > Burkholderiales > Oxalobacteraceae > Massilia > Massilia sp. S19_KUP03_FR1. The sequence goes on from NZ_JAQQPS010000005.1 coordinate 95,363, forward strand.
AAACGGCAGCCGCCTGAAAGCGGCACCGGGACAGGGACAGATCGTGGTGACGCTGGACGCGGTGGGCGGCAGCGGCACGCATTACTGGCTGCTCGACGGGCAGCAGACCGCAAACGGCAGCCGCACCGCGAGCCAGGCGTTTTCACTCACGGCAGCCGGACCGCATACCATTTCGGTGGTCGACGGGGCGGGTCACTATGACAGCGTGGTGTTCGAGGTGGACCGGCTGTGAATCCGGCTGTGGCGCCGCGACGGCGTAAAACCGTCGCTGCGGCAATCGTATCTCCAAGGCGTTTAATCTGCTGTTAATGCTGGCTGGATAGGCTCGGTTCATTGCCTTCACCACTGCAGAGAATATGTCCCAGCAGCTCGCCCTTCCCGAATCGACCGCACGCCCCGCGCGCGCCTGCGCCGGGCAACTTGAACACTTCCGTGCGGGTGATCCGGGCCGGGCCGGCATCGAGGATTTCATCGCACACGCCTTCCTGGCGACCTATGGCGCGAAGATCAGCCATTTCTGCGACGTCCTGATCGGCTGCCGCGGCGACGACGGCGCCTGGTCGGCCGCGCTCGGCTATTCGCTGGCGCAGGCCGGCCCGCTGTTTCTCGAACATTACCTGGACACGCCGCTCGAAGTGGCGATCGGCCAGCATCTGGCGCAGCCGGTCACGCGTACGCAGATCGTCGAAGTGGGCAACCTGGCGGCCCGGCACCCCGGCGCCGCGCGCGAACTGATCGTCCTTACCACGCACCTGCTGCACGGCATGGGCCTGCAGCAGGTCGCATTCACGGCCACGGCCAGCCTGCTCAATTCGTTTGGACGGCTGAGTCTACGGCCGCAAGCCCTTGCCCCCGCCGACCCCGCGCGCCTGCCTGGCGCCGGGCGCCAGTGGGGTTCTTATTACGACACCCAGCCACACGTCATGTTTGGCGATATCCGATATGGACATGAAAAACTTGCTCGACTCTTTGCCCGACAATCCCGTACTGCTCAGTAACGGGCAGCGCACGCTCGACCGCGCCGCCCTGGCGCAGCGGGTCGCTTGCGTGGTCGCCGCCCTGCAGGCGCGCCAGGCGCCCCGGGCCGCCGTCGCCATCCTGGCCGACAACGATCCGGAGTGGCTGGTGGTCGACCTGGCCACCCAGGCGCTGGGCGTGGCGCTGGTGCCGCTGCCGCTCTTCTTCACGCCGGAACAATGGCGCCACGTGCTGCACGCGAGCGGCGCCCAGGCCCTCTTTTGCGCCGATCCGGGCCTGGCTGCGCTATTCGGCTTTCGCACGTCGATCGCCTGCGGTGGCCTGCTCGGCCTGTATGCCGGCGCACAGGCAGCGGCGCCGGCGCCACTCGAGGACGTCCAGAAGATCACCTTCACTTCCGGCACGACGGCCACCCCAAAAGGCGTCTGCCTGAGCACGGCGCAACAATGGGACCTGGCGCGCGCGCTGCACGGCGCTCTCGGGCCGCTACGCCTGGAACGCCATTTGTGCCTGTTGCCATTCGCCGTCCTGCTGGAAAACATCGCCGGTCCTTATACGGCGCTGCTGTCGGGCGCGACCACGTTTTGCCCGCCGCTGAGCGAAACCGGCCTGTCCGGCGCCAGTGGTTTCGACCCGCAGGTATGCATGGACGCCATCGCCCGCTACGCGCCCCACAGCATCATCCTGGTGCCGCAAATGCTGCAGGCGCTGGTGGCCGCGGCCGCACCGAACGATGCGCGTCTGCGCAGCCTGCGCTTTGTCGCCGTCGGCGGGGGCAAGACGGCGCCCGCGCTGCTGGCGGCGGCACGGGAGCGCGGCCTGCCGGTGTACGAAGGCTACGGCCTGTCCGAATGCGCCTCGGTGGTGGCGCTGAACCTGCCCGGCGCCGAGCGCGCCGGCAGCGTCGGGCGCCCGCTAGCCAATCGCGCCGTGCGCATCGCGCCGGACGGCGAGATCCTGGTCGGCGCCACCGTGGTGCGCTACCTGGGCCAGGAGCCGTCGGACGACAGCGTGCTGGCCACCGGCGACCTGGGCCACCTCGATCCCGACGGTTTCCTGTACGTCGACGGGCGCAAGAAAGACGTGCTGATCACCGGCTTCGGCCGCAATGTGTCGCCCGAATGGCCGGAATCGGCGCTCACCGGCACCGGCGTGATAGCCCAGGCCATGGTGGTCGGCGAAGCGCAGGCGCATCTGGCCGCCCTGATCGTCCCGGCCCGCGCCGGCCTCGACGAAGCCACGCTGGCCGCGGCGGTGGCGCGCGCGAATGCGACCTTGCCCGACTACGCCCGCATAGCGCGCTGGGTGGCGGTGGCGCCGTTCACCCCGGCCAATGGCCTGGCCACCGCCAATGGCCGGCCGCGGCGCGCACTGATCCAGACCCACTTCGCGTCCCACATCGCGGCCCTTTTCGACCCACAGGAATCCCTCCCATGACTTTTTTCAAGCAGCTGCAACACGCCACCGAAGCCGAGCGCCAGGACTTGTTTGCCATTCCCATCATCCAGGACGCGCTACAGGGCCAGGTCGTCACGGCACAGTACATCGCCTTCCTCACCCAGGCCTATCACCACGTCAAGCACACCGTGCCCCTGCTGATGGGATGCGGCAGCCGGCTGGACAGCCGCCATGAATGGCTGCGCGAGGCGGTGGCCGAATACATCGGCGAAGAAGTCGGGCACCAGGAATGGATCCTGTCCGATATCGCGGCGTGCGGCGGCGACCCCGCGCTGGTGCGCGACGGGCAGGCGCACGCCAGCACCGAACTGATGGTGGCGTATGCCTACCACCAGGTCGACCGCGCCAACCCGGTCGGTTTTTTCGGCATGGTGCATGTGCTCGAAGGCACCAGCACCGCGCTGGCGACCCATGCGGCCGACACCATGCGCAGCGCACTGGCGCTGCCGCCCGCGGCATTTAGCTACCTCAGTTCGCATGGCAGTCTCGACCTGGAACACGTGGCGTTTTTCGAGCGCCTGGTGAACCGCCTCGACGACGTGCGCGACCAGCAGTCCGTGATCCACGTCGCGCGCACCATGTATGGCCTGTACGGCAACGTGTTTCGCAGCCTGCCGCAAGGCGAGCAGTTATTCCGGGCGGCGTCGTGACGGCCCGCTACCGTGCCGTCCTGACCGGCGCCGCCGGCGGCATCGGCACCGCCATTGCGCGCCGCCTGGTGGCCCAGTCCGACCTGTTGATCATTGTGGGACGCGACCGGGAGCGGCTGGTCGGGCTGGCGCGTGAGCTGGCCGGCACGCCGGTCCAGACGATCTGCGGCGACCTGTGTGATCCGCGCACCGTGCTGGCCGTTACCGCGGCGGCGCGCGACAGCGGCGTCAACCTGCTCGTCAACAATGCCGGCGTGAGTGCATTTCACGCGTTCGAGACGCAGGATCCGATGGCGATCCGCCAGCTGATCGACACCAACCTGGTGGCGCCGATGCTGCTCACGCGCGCCTTGCTGCCGCAGCTGGGACTGGCCCCGGCCGCGCAGGTGATCAACATCGGCTCCGTGTTCGGTTCGCTGGGTTTTCCCGGCTTTGCAGCCTACGGCGCCGCGAAGGCGGGCCTGGCCGGCTTTTCGCAGTCGCTGCGGCGCGAATTGGCCGACACGACCATCGCCGTGCGCCATTTTTCGCCGCGCGCCACGCGCACCGCCATCAACAGCGCCGCGGTCGACGCGCTGAACCGCGAACTGGGCACGACCGAGGATACCCCCGAAGCCGTGGCCGAGGCGTTCATGCGCTTCCTGGCAGGCACGGCGGCGCAACACACCGTCGGCACCAAAGAGCGCTTTTTCGTACTGCTTAACAAGCTGTTGCCGGGCCTGCCCGAGAATGCCCTGCGCAAGCAGCTGGTGCAGATCCGCAAGCACCTGCCGCACTGATTCCATCCCATTCATCAAGGAGACAAACATGACACCATTCATTCGCCGCCTGGCGGCAACGCTGGCACTGGCCTGTGGCGCGGCAATGGCCGCACCCACCGACGACGTGGCGCGTCTGCAGCAAAGCTGGGCGCAGATCAAATACCAGGTCCCCGTCACCAGCCAGGAAGCCCAGTTCGAACGGCTGCGCGGCGACGCCGAGCAGGTCGCGCAGCGCAACCAGGCCAGCGCAGAAGTGCTGATCTGGTACGCGATCATCGAATCGACTTATGCCGGCGCCAAGGGCGGCATGGGGGCACTGAAGTATGTCAAGAACGCCAAGACCAGTCTCGAGCGCGCCATCGCGACCGATCCGGAAGCCCTGTCGGGCGCGGGCTATACCAGCCTCGGTTCCTTGTACTACCAGGTGCCGGGCTGGCCGATCGGCTTTGGCGACGACGCCAAAGCCCAGGAAAACCTCAAAAAGGGGCTGGCGCTCAACCCGGACGGCATCGACGCAAACTTCTTCTACGGCGACTACCTGCTGCGCAAGGGCGACGCCGTCAACGCCGAGCGCTACCTGCGACGCGCGGCGCAGGCGGCGCCCCGCGCGGGCCGCAAGGTGGCCGACGATGGCCGGCGCGGCGAAATCGCCCAGCTGCTCGAAAAAATCGGCGCCGGGAAGAAGTGATAAGCTGCGTGGGGAGGTACGCCACGTGAGGTTATTGCTGATCGAAGACGATGGATTGCTGGCCAGCGGCCTGCAGGTCGCGCTGCGGCGCGCCCATTACACGGTCGAACATGTGGCCGATGGCCCGGCGGCGATCGCGGCGCTGCGCGACAACGCATTCGACCTGGCCGTGCTCGACCTGGGCCTGCCCCTGCTGGACGGCACCGCCGTGCTGCAGGCGGTGCGCGCCAGCGGCAACGCCTTGCCGATCCTGATTTTATCGGCGCGCGACGCCATGCGCGACCGCGTCCAGGGCCTCGATCTAGGCGCCGACGACTACCTGGTCAAACCGTTCGAGCTCGACGAGCTGCTGGCGCGCCTGCGCGTGATTTCTCGCCGCCGCAACGGCCGCGCCGTAAACCGGATCGCGCTCGGCACGCTGGTACTCGACCTGGACAGCCAGAACGCCGCCATCGGCGACGTGCCGGTGGAACTCAAGCGGCTCGAATTCATGCTGCTCAAACTGCTGGCCGAAAGCCCCCGGCGCGTGTTCAACCGCGCCCAGCTCGAGGAGTCGCTGTACGGCTGGGGCGAGGGCGCCGAGAGCAATACCATCGACGTCCATGTGCACCACCTGCGCAAGAAACTGGGCGCCGACGTGGTCAAGACCATCCGCGGCGTGGGCTACCGCCTCGGCGACATCGCCGCATGAGCGAGACGACCTATTCGGGCCGCCGACGCCTGGTGGCCGCCACGCTGGTGTGCATGGTGCTGATCTTTACGGGCATCGGCGTGGCCTCGAACATGGTGGCACGCCACGAATCGGCAGAGCTGTTCAGCGCGCGCCTGGCCACCTCCGCGCGCGTGCTCGAGGCGCTGATGGCGCAAGCGCTGGCCAGCGCCACGCTGACGCATCCGCTCGTGGTCACCCTGCCGCGCGAACTGGAAACGGCCAGTGGCGACGAGGCCGAAACCTTTGGCCACCGCTATGAAACGAAGGTGGCGTTCCAGGTCTGGCGCAACGATGGGGTTCTGCTGGCCCACTCGGCCTCGGCCCCGGTGGTGGCGCTGGCGCCGCTGCAACCGGGCTTCAGCCAGCACCGGGTCGGCGCCACGTTGTGGCAGGTGTTTGCTTTGAGATCAGGTTCGATCTGGGTGCTCACCGCCGAGAAGGACGAGGTGCGCGATGAGCTGGCCCGATATATTGGCATGTCGATCCTGGTGCCGCTGATCGTCGGCAGCTTGCTGCTGCTGGGCGCCGTCAATGTCATCCTGCTGCGCGGCCTGCGCCCGATCGAGGAACTGGCCAAGCGCATCGCCGCGCGCAAGCCCGATTCGCTGGCGCCCATCGCGCTGCCCGCCACGCCGTTCGAGCTGGTGCCCATCATTCGCGAATTGAACCACCTGCTGGGCCGGATCAAGGCCGCCTTCGAGCGCGAGCAGCGCTTCATCAACGCTGCCGCCCACGAAATTCGGACCCCGATCGCCGCGCTCCAGCTGCATCTGGAAAACGCGCTGCGCTCGCAGACCGAGGCAGAACGCACCAGCGCTTTGACGTCGGCGCTGGACGGCGCCCGCCGCACCAGCAAATTGGCCGAGCAATTGCTGGCGCTGGGCCGCATCAGCGCGCGCAGTGACGACTATCATATGGAGCGCCTGTCGCTCAACGACATCTGCTGCGACGTGATCGGTACCAGCGAGCCGCTGCTGGCGCAGCGCGGGCAGAGCATCGGCCTGGATGCTGAACAGGCTTGCTACGTGTGGGGCGAGCCGTCACAGTTGCGGCGGCTGGTGCAAAACCTGATCGACAACGCTTCGGTGCATGGTGCGGTGGGCGGTGACATCCAGGTGGAGCTGGCGCGCCAGGACGGCGACGTGGTGCTGAGCGTGGCCAACGACGGGATCCCGATTCCCGAACAGGAACGAAATAAACTATTTATACCGTATTACCGACCCGCCGGTGCTGCGCCGGGCGGGCACGGGCTGGGCCTGGCGATCGTCAAGGAAATCGCCGACCAGCATGGCGCCAGCGTGGTGCTCGATACCAGGGAGGATGGGCAGGGCACCGTGGTGCTATTACGGCTGGCGGCGCTGGCGTGATGTGACGATATGGAAAATTGAGGGGAGAAATGTTGAACCTGTTTGACGTGTCCGTCCTGTTATTTTGCCTCGCTTCCGGCGTATGGGCCGCTGAGGTGCCAGGATTTGTACACGAACTCACCAACTTCACCAAGGCCGGGACGAGTGGCGCGCAAGACGTGAGGATGCGCATAACGGTTGCCAGCAAAGTGGCGCAGATCGAACCTTCTGTCCGGGTGGGCGATCTGCTTTTGTGTGCATCCAAAAAATGCTATCGAGCTCGCACGTCAGGCTACGTGAACATCGCCAATACCGCCAAGGGCAGAGCGAATGTCGTCGCAGACGTTTCAATCCCGATCGGCACGATCACGGATATCTAATTGACGGTGCCGGCCGGCGCCTTGGATCGACCGCAAATATTTAACATCGGTATCTCGAAGGTAGGAGAGATGTTCCCGAAAATCGACATTTTCCCGTACATGCATTTAAAGAAGGCTGCCATGCTCGAGGTCCGCACTGTACGTAATACCAGCGTCGCACTTGAATCGATTGTGCCGATCATGTTGGCAGAGCACAACAGCGAAGCGCTCACCTCGGGCGCACCGACGAGGCTGCCATCGGTCAGAATCGCGTTTTACCGAACAGCAGTGATCGAGGCTTCTGTCCTGGAGAAATCGCTACTTGGGGCCACCAGCGGCGCACCTGCTTCTTCATCCGCAGCTTCCCCCTCAAGTCATGGTCTGAAGGCCGGTGCTACCCCAATCAGTTTTGCAAAAACGGGCTTACTCGACCGTGACCGACTTGGCCAGGTTGCGTGGCTTGTCAACGTCGGTGCCGCGCGCCAGCGCCGTGTGATACGCCAGCAATTGCAGCGCCGCCACGTGCAAAATCGGTGACAGCAAACCGTAATGTTCCGGCAAGCGGATCACGTGCACCCCGTCGCCGGAAGTGATGCGCGAGTCGACGTCGGCAAACACGTACAGCTGGCCGCCGCGGGCGCGTACTTCCTGCATGTTCGACTTCAGTTTTTCCAGCAGCGCATCGTTCGGGGCAATGGTGACCACTGGCATTTCTTCGGTGACCAGCGCCAGCGGGCCGTGTTTCAGTTCGCCGGCCGGATACGCTTCGGCGTGGATGTACGAAATCTCTTTCAGTTTCAGAGCGCCTTCCAGGGCGATCGGGTAGTGCAGGCCGCGGCCCAGGAACAGGGCGTTTTCCTTGCGCGCGAAATCTTCGGCCCAGGCGATGATCTGCGGCTCCAGCGCCAGCACGGCGGACAACGCAACCGGCAAGTGGCGCATCTGCTTCAAATACGTCGCTTCGTCGGCGTCCGACAGGCGCCCGTTCACTTGCGCCAGCGTCAGGGTCAGCAGGAACAGCGCGCACAGCTGGGTGGTGAACGCCTTGGTGGAGGCCACGCCGACTTCAACGCCGGCGCGGGTGATGTAGGCCAGTTCGCATTCGCGCACCATGGCGCTGGTGGAGACGTTGCAGATTGTCAGCGTGTGCTGCATGCCCAGGCTGCGCGCGTGTTTCAAGGCGGCCAGCGTGTCGGCCGTTTCGCCGCTCTGGGAAATCGTCACGACCAGGGTGTCCGGGTGCGGGACGCTGTCGCGGTAACGGTATTCGCTGGCGATTTCGACCGACACCGGCACTTTTGCCACCGACTCGATCCAGTATTTGGCGGTGAGGCCGGCGTAATAGCTGGTACCGCAGGCCAGGATCAGCACGCGGTCGATTTTTTTGAACACTTTATAGGCGCTGTCGCCGAATAGTTCCGGCGTGATGCCGGCCACGCCCTCGAGCGTGTCGCCGATGACGCGCGGCTGCTCGAAAATTTCTTTCTGCATGTAGTGGCGGTACGGGCCCAGTTCGGCGGCACCGGTGTGGGCATGCACGGTTTTCACTTCACGCGTAACCGGGCGGCCGTTGCTGTCGACGATCCAGTATCTTGCCAGTTGCAGGTCGACGACGTCGCCTTCTTCCAGGTAGATGATCTGGTCGGTGGTACCGGCCAGCGCCATGGCGTCCGACGCCACAAAATTCTCGCCGTTGCCCACGCCGACGATCAATGGCGAACCCTGGCGGGCGGCCACGACACGATGCGGCTCTTCACGGCTGAACACGGCAATGGCGTAGGCGCCGTGCAGGCGCTTGACGGCCAGCTGGACGGTGTCGAACAGGTCGCCGGTGTACATATGGTCGACCAGGTGGGCGATGACTTCGGTGTCGGTCTGGCTCTGGAACACGTAACCAAGTGCGGTCAGTTCGGCGCGCAGTTCGTCGTGGTTTTCAATAATGCCGTTGTGGACCAGCGCGATGCGGGCATTCTCTTCAGAAGGAGAAAAATGCGGGTGGGCGTTGTGCGACACCGGGGCGCCGTGGGTGGCCCAGCGCGTGTGCGCGATGCCAGTAAACCCTTCCATATGGGCAATTCTCATTTGCTCTTCGAGGTCGGTCACGCGCGAGGTGCTGCGCGAACGGGCCAGCTTGCCGTTCACGTGCAGTGCGATGCCGCAGGAATCGTAACCGCGGTATTCAAGACGCTTCAGGCCCTCGATCAGGATGGGGGTAATGTTGCGTTGCGCTACTGCTCCGACGATACCGCACATGGAAAACCTCGCTCAAGTTAAATTGCAATAGACGTATCCTAGAGCAAACATATTGAAATAAGCTTTCTCATTGTGATGGTTTTTGATAGATAATTTCATGGACCATTAGGCATGAAATATAATTTCAATTATCAGAACAAAACAACGATATATTTCAAAGATGAGTGCTCCAGAACATGATTTGGACGATTTAGATCGTCGCATTCTCAACACCTTGCAGGTTGATGCGTCGCATAACAACACCGAACTGGCGGTACTGGTCCATGTGTCGGCGCCGACTTGCCTGCGTCGGGTCAAGCACCTCACGGAAACAGGGGTCATCGCGCGCCAAGTCGTGATCGTTGCGCCAGAGAAAATTGGCGCGCGCCTGACTGCCATCGTCGAAATTTCGCTGGATGTGCAGGCGGTCGAGCGGATGGATGCGTTCGAGTTGCTGGTCGCCGGGGAGGCGGCGGTGATGCAGTGCTACCGGGTGGCGCCGGGGCCGGATTTCGTGCTGGTGGTGCAGATCGCCGACATGCCAGCGTACAACGCACTGGCACACCGGCTCTTCACGTCGCACGCCAATGTGCGCAACGTGAAGGCGTATTTTTCGACGTTCCGAAGCAAATTCGAGACCCGTATCGCAGTGTGATTACTTTTTGACCTTCACCGGCCGCGTCCAGTTTTCAATGGTGATCTGCTTCGCACGCGAAATGGTCAGCTTGCCGGCCGGCGCATCTTTCGACAACGTGGTGCCGGCGCCAAGCGTCGCGCCCTTGCCCACCGTGACCGGGGCGATCAGCTGGCTGTCGCTGCCAATAAAGGCATCGTCCTCGATGACGGTGCGGAACTTGTTGGCGCCATCGTAATTGCAGGTAATGGTGCCGGCGCCAATATTGACGCGTGAACCGATGGTGGCGTCGCCGACATAGGCCAGGTGATTCGCCTTGCTGTGCGCGGCCACCTGGCTGTTCTTGATTTCAACGAAATTGCCGATGTGGACATCTTCGGCCAAGGTCGTGCCCGGGCGCAGGCGCGCGTACGGACCGATCTGCGAGGCGGCACCCACGACCGCGTCTTCAATATGGCAAAACGGTTTGATCAGGGCGCCGGCGCCGATGCGCGCGTTGATCAGGACGCTGTGCGGCCCCAGCGTAACGCCATCGGCCAGTTCCACGCGGCCTTCAAAGACGCAGCCGACGTCAATCGTGACATCGCGCCCGCAAATAAGTTCTCCACGCACATCGATGCGCGCAGGATCCATCAAGGTCACACCTTGCTCCAGCAAGCGCTGGGCAATGTTCAGCTGGTGGCGACGCTCCAGTTCCGCCAGTTGCACCTTGCTGTTCACGCCGGCCACTTCCCATTCGGCCGACGGGTGCGCCGAGACGACTTGCACGCCGTCGGCCACGGCCTTGGCGACGATATCGGTCAGATAATATTCGCCTTGGGCATTGTTGTTCGACAGCGAAGCGAGCCACTTTTTCAGGTGGACGGTCGGCACCACCAGGATGCCGCTGTTAATTTCATGAATGGCTTTTTCGGCGGCGCTGGCATCTTTCTCTTCGACGATGCGCACAATTTTGCCGCCTTCGCGCACGATGCGGCCCAGCCCGAAGGGATTGCTTTGCTCGACCGTCAGAATGCCCAGCTTGTCGCTACCGGCAGCGTCGACCAGGGCGCGCAGCGACGCGACGGTCGTCAGCGGCACGTCGCCGTACAGGATCAATGTCGGCTGTGCGTCGTCCAGTTGCGGCAGCGCCTGCATAACGGCATGGCCCGTGCCCAGCTGCGGCTCTTGCAGGGCGGTGGCGATCGGCGCCTGTCCTTCTGCCGCCAGGCCAGCCACCATGGCTGGCACCGCTGCGCCGCCGTGTCCATAAATAACGCATAATTTGGAAGGTACAAGGCTGCGCGCAGCGTCTATCACGTGCTGCAACAACGGTTTGCCAGCCAGCGGGTGCAGGACTTTCGGCAGCGCCGATTGCATCCGTTTTCCCATGCCTGCGGCGAGGATCACAACATTCATAAGCCGTATAGAAAGAATTAAAGATGAAAAATTCTAACACGCCCCACACCTTTATCCAGCGCCTCTCGATGCTCTGTCTGATCGCCATGATGACGGTCATTTCCGGTTGCAGCAGCGTGAAATTTACTTATGATCATGGCGACACCTTGCTCTACTGGTGGTTGAACGCCTACGTCGACCTCGATGGCGACCAGTCCGCCTGGGTCAAAAAAGACATCGACAAGCTGTTTCAATGGCACCGCAATACCCAACTGAAGCAATACAGCGCCCTGATGAGCAAGGCCCAGCACCAGCTGGCCGGGGACATGACACAAGCCGATTTATTGGGCAACTACAAGGACATCAAAACCTACACGGAACAGCTGGCCATGCGCGCGGTGCCGGATCTGACGGATCTGGCGCGCTCGGTGAAACCGGACCAGATCGCCCAGATGGAAAAAAAGTTCAACAAGAGCAATGAAGACTTCCGCAAAAAGTTCCTGAGAGGCGACCTGGAAAAGCGCCAGAGCGTGCGCTTCGATAAATCGCTGGAGCAGCTCGACCTGTGGTTCGGCAGTTTCAGCCGCGACCAGAAGGCGGTCATGCGCAAGGCCTCGGACGCCCGTCCGATGGACAGCGAAATTTTCCTGGCCGAACGCATTCGCCGCCAACAGAAAATCGTCGCCATGCTGCGCAAGGTGCAAGCGGAAAAATTGAGCAAGGAAGCGACCCAGAAGGAAGTCACGGTATTGATGCGCGACGTGCTGGACCGTTTCGAGTCCCCCGAGCGCAAGGCCTTCTTCGACACCTATGTCGACGCCACCTCGAAATACATTCTGACGGCCATTAAAATCGCCACGCCGGAACAGAAAGCCCATGCCCAGAAACGCATGCAAGGCTGGATCGACGATTTCAACAAACTCGCCGCCGAAGTCAAGTAAGCCATTGCAGTGAACGGGAAGGGCGGCGAAATAGGGCAAATCCACCATGTTATGATGCCGCCCATGAAAGCCAAGCCCGCCAAACCACCTAAAGTCCCCGTCCACCGCCCGCCGCCGCCGCAACGCGTGCGCATCATCGGCGGCGCCTGGAAGCGCACCCAGCTGCCTGTGCTGGATGCCTTGGGCCTGCGCCCGACCCCGGACCGCGTTCGTGAAACCGTGTTCAACTGGATCAACCACCAGATCGAGCGCGACTGGGACCAGGTCGATTGCCTCGACCTGTTCGCCGGCAGCGGCGCGCTCGGCTTCGAAGCGGCCAGCCGCGGCGCGCGCCTGGTGACGATGGTCGACAGCCACACCCCGGTGGCGCGCCAGCTCGACGTGGTGCGCGAAAAATTGAACGCCGTGAATGTCACCGTGCTACGTGCCGATGCCCTGGCCACCGCCCAGAACATGGTGCTGCGCGGCCAGAAGGTCGATCTGATTTTTCTCGATCCACCGTACCAGAACAATCTGCTCAGCCAGTCCTTGCCGCTGTGCGTAAAACTGCTCAATGTCGACGGCCTGGTGTACGCTGAAGCGGGTGCGCCATTGCCGTTTGCACCGGATGATGCGCAGGAGACGCCGGACTGGCTGCTCCCTTGGGAAGCAATTCGGGCAGACAAAGCCGGCACCGTGTCTTATTATTTACTTAAGTTGCGCGCACCGGCTGCCTGACACGCAACATTTGGAAAAATTCGCACAAGAATCGGGCGTGTCCTCCCCACACTGGGGAGCGGATACGAATTCAGGCATAATGCGCGTTCTATTTAGGTGCATCAACACGAGGAGTCGTAATGGTCGTAGCCGTATATCCAGGAACGTTTGATCCGCTTACGCGTGGTCACGAGGATCTGGTGCGCCGCGCATCCGGCCTGTTCGAGACACTGGTCGTCGGCGTGGCCGACAGCAAGAACAAGAAACCTTTTTTCTCGCTGGAAGAGCGCCTCGAAATCGCCAACGAAGTGCTGGGGCACTATCCGAATGTCCGCGTCGAGAGCTTTTCCGGCCTGCTGAAGGATTTTGTGCGCAAGCACGATGCGCGCGTGATCGTGCGCGGCCTGCGCGCCGTCTCCGACTTCGAATACGAATTTCAAATGGCGGGCATGAACCGCTATCTGTTGCCAGATGTCGAAACGCTGTTCCTGACGCCATCGGATCAGTACCAGTTTATTTCGGGCACCATCGTGCGCGAAATCGCCATGCTTGGTGGCGACGTCTCGAAATTCGTGTTTCCATCGGTGGATCGCTGGCTGCAAAGCAAGATCGCCACGCTGGTGCCGCCTTCCGCCTGAATAAAACAACGCCATGGCTTTACTGATCACCGACGACTGCATCAATTGTGATGTCTGCGAACCCGAATGCCCCAATGAAGCCATTTCGATGGGGCTCGAGTACTACCAGATCGATCCGAATAAATGCACCGAGTGCGTCGGCCACTTCGATGAACCGCAGTGCCAGCAAGTGTGCCCGGTCGCCTGTATCCCGTTCGATCCGGCCTGGCGCGAAACGCCGGAACAATTGCTGGCCAAATACACCATCCTGACCGCCGCAAAAGTCTAGGCGCGCACGCCTGCGCCAGCGGGCGAATCGATGTAATCAGCATGCTATGCTTGACTGCATGTCAACAACACCCGCCAACCAGAAAACGCCGCAAGACGACCTGCCGCCGTCCGTCAGCGAAAACATCGACACGATTACCGCGTTCTACCAGCGCCATGAAGAGCATATGTCTGTGCCGCAGACGATCATCGAGAAGATGAGCGTGATCCTCGGCAGCCCGGGCTATGTCGCGGCCAGCGTCATCTTCATGATCGGCTGGATCGTCGCCAACCTGGTGGCGCTCGAACTGGGTTATGAAGAGGTGGACGAACCACCGTTCTTCTGGCTGCAGGGCATCATCGCCGTCAACGCCTTCATCATTTCCACCACCGTGCTGATCCGCCAGAACCGTATGCAGAAGCTGGCCCAGCACCATGCGCGCCTCGATTTGCAGGTCAATCTGCTAACCGAAGAAAAGACCAGCAAGATTATCGCCATGCTCGACGCGCTGCGGCGCGACATGCCCGGCATGCCGTCCGCGACCGACCAGGAAGCAAGCGACATGGCGCAGCCGACCGATGCCCAGGCCGTGCTGGCAGTGATCGAAAACGAGGCGGAAGCGCCCGAGAAGGATTAGCCCAACCATGCCTTTTTGAAATTCTTTTATGTGCGACCAGAAATAGCAGGATAATCGTGCTTCCCATCTAGGAGACACCATGATCGCACACAAAAAAATCGGCTTGCGCAGCCTCTTGACTACCACTTTATTGACGGCTGCCATTGCGTTGCCGGCAGCCGCCGCTGTCGACGTCAACGGCTACAAATTCGACGATACCAGCAGCGTGGCGGGCAAAGAGCTCAAGCTCAACGGCGCGGGCATGCGCACCAAGGTCATCATCAAAGTGTATGCAGCGGGTCTGTACCTGACCGATAAAAAAACCACGATGGCGGACATCGTCACGCTGGAGGGTCCGCGCCGCATGAAGTTGATCATGGCACGCGACCTCAGCTCGGACAGTTTCGGCGATGCCTTCATGGAAGGTTTGAAGGAAAACACCAGTGTGGCCGAGCGCAACACTCTGGCACCGCAGGTCGCCAAATTCGGTCAGATGTTCGCCTCGGTACCGGGCCTGAAAAAAGGCGACGTGATGCAGATCGACTGGATCCCGGGCGTGGGTACCCAATGCGAACTGAACGGTAAAAAAGTGGGAGAGACGGTGCCGGATGTGGCGTTTTATAACGCCCTGCTGCGTATCTGGCTGGGTGAGCACCCGGCCGACCGCTCGCTCAAGCCGGCCTTGCTGGGAACCAAATAAGGAAATACGGCGGCGGCGTTACAGCGCCGCCGTGTCCTGCTGCTGACGCCGCGCAAGCCGTTGCGCGCGCGTCTTGCGCGGGCGCACCGTCAACACCAGTGCACGGCCGATGCCAGTCAGCAGGGGACGGAAAAACACGATCAAGCCACCGAGCGCTGCCACATTGAACACGCTGCGCGCCACGTCCGCGAGGGGCGCGGCGGCAATATAAGTGTTGGCAACGTGATACAGGTTGGCGGTAAGCGACACGGTGTTTCCAAAGGTAAATGTTAGCAGGGCAAACTATAGTGCAACGCAACATATACATCCAATTCCGTTTTCTGATAGCCCTTATCATCGTTGTGAATGAATTGCGGTACACTTGACGCATCCATCACTCCTCGCCACTGGCCTTCTTATCCATGAGCTTCCTGACGCTGGACCTGAACCTGCTGCGCGTGTTCGACGCAGTCATGACCGAACAAAACCTCACCCGCGCCGCCGGTCACCTGGCGATGACCCAGCCAGCTGTCTCGAATGCCATTAAACGCCTGCGCGAAAGCCTGGGAGACGAACTCCTGATTCGCACCGCCTATGGTGTGAAACCGACGCCGCGCGCCGAAGCCTTGTGGCCGGCCGTGCGCCAGTCGCTGGCGGCCCTGGAAGCGGCGGTCATGCCGGAAACGTTCGACGTTTCAAAAGCCCAGGCCACATTCCGTATGGCCATGGCCGACGCGATGGCAGCTTACTGGCTGCCGTCCCTGATGCGCGCCATCGAAAGTGAAGCACCTGGCGTGAATATCCGCATGGTGCCCTTGACCACGCGTGAGCCGCGCCCGATGCTGTTGCGCGGGGATATCGACCTGGCCGTCGGCTTTTTCCCTGGCGTGGCCGCGCAATTGTCGAGCGACACCAGCTCCCCGATCCGCCACGAGCGCCTGTATTCGGGCCAGTATGTGTGCGTGATGCGCAAGGAGCACCCGCTCGCCAAGGTCAAGCTAAACCTCGACAATTACTGCAAAGCGAACCATTTATTGGTCAGTTTTTCGGGTCGTGCGCATGGTCTGGTCGATGAAGCGCTGGCGCAAATCGGCCGCGAACGACGCATCTTGTTGACCGTGAATCAATTTTTCACGGCAGGGCGCGTGGTGGCCAATTCAGATTTGATCACCGTGCTGCCAAAACACTTGATCGCCTCGACCGGCATGGCCGATTTGCTGGTGTGGCGCGAATTGCCGATTACCTTGCCGGCGGTCCACCTGGACATGCTGTGGCATGAGCGCGATGGCCGCAGCCCGGCCCACCGTTGGTTGCGCGGCAATCTCGAGCAGACCTCATCGGCGGCTTTGCCGGGGATTACCCGGCAGGCGACCGAGGCAACCTCGCTGTACGACAGCCCGGGGCCGGTACCAAGGTAATCACTTGATTGGCAGCTTGGTCGTATTTTTGACTTCTTCCATCACCGCATAGGTGTGCGTCTCGCGCACCCCTTTCTGCAGCAATGTTTTGCCTAAAAATTCGCGATACGCCGCCATATCCTTGACGCGCGCCTTGACCAGATAGTCGAAACCGCCCGCCACCATGTGGCATTCGAGCACTTCCGGGATCGTCTGCACGCTTTGTTTAAAGGCGTCGAACACTTCCGGCGTGGTGCGGTCCAGCACCACTTCGATGAATACTAGCAAGGACACATCGAGTAGTTGGGGATTCAGTTGCGCTGTGTAGCCCATGATATAGCCGGATTCGTGCAACTTGCGCACACGCTCCAGGCAGGCGGCCGGCGACAGATTCACCCGTGCCGCCAGTTCGACATTGCTGATGCGCCCGTCACTTTGCAACTCAGCAAGTATCTTCTTGCTTATCTTGTCCAGCATGCCATTCGCTCCTAGGGGTCGATTAATATTATTTGGTGAAATTGTCTCATCAAAAACTATGTATGGCTAGCCTTCTGCATTACCAGAATAAATCCAGAAGATTTCCTACTACAATCAAATCATCTTTTTCCGCCACGCCAGCCGTCCGGATCCCTTTTTTTCCACATTTTTTGATTAGAGTTCCCCATGCACATAGACGCCAATCCGGCCACCGTTTTTGTCCCGTTCGACGCTCTTCAGGCCGAAGTCAATGCCGCGCCCACGCCCTTGCGCGCAGCGATCACGGCAGCTTACCGGCGCGGTGAGAGTGAGGCGGTCGGCTGGTTGCTGGCACAAGGCAACACGTCGACGCCGGATGCGCAGGCGCTGGCCCACACCCTGGTCGCGGCGGTGCGCGAAAAACGCACCCGTTCGTCCGGTGTCGATGCGCTGATGCATGAATTTTCCCTCTCGTCCGACGAAGGCGTGGCGCTGATGTGCCTGGCCGAAGCGCTGTTGCGGATTCCCGACAGTGCCACGGCCGACCGCCTGATCGCCGACAAAATCAGCAAAGGCGACTGGCGCAAACACATCGGCGAATCGCCGTCCCTGTTCGTCAACGCCGCCACCTGGGGTCTCTTGATTACCGGGAAACTGGTGTCGACCAGCAGCGAAAACGGCCTCGGCGCCGCCATGACGCGTTTGATCGGCAAGGGCGGCGAGCCGCTGATCCGCAAAGGCGTCGACCTGGCCATGCGCATGCTGGGCAACCAGTTCGTCACCGGCCAGACCATCGCTGAAGCGTTGAAAAACAGCCGCGAAAACGAAACGCGCGGCTACCGTTACTCTTACGACATGCTGGGCGAAGCGGCGCTCACGGAAGCCGATGCCAAAAGTTACTACGCCTCCTATGAACAAGCCATCCATGCGATCGGCAAGGCATCGAATGGCCGTGGCATCAAGGACGGCCCGGGCATTTCCATCAAATTATCGGCCTTGCACCCGCGCTACAGCCGCGCCCAGCATGCGCGCGTGATGGCCGAACTGCTGCCGCGCGTGCACAGCCTGGTCTTGCTGGCGAAACAGTACAACATCGGCATCAATATCGATGCGGAAGAAGCGGACCGCCTGGAAATTTCCCTCGATTTATTGGAGGCGTTGGCCTTCGATCCATCGCTGGACGGATTCGAAGGGATCGGCCTGGTGGTGCAGGCCTACCAGAAACGCTGCCCGTTCGTCATCGACTACGTGGTCGACCTGGCCGCGCGCAGCAACCGTAAATTCATGGTGCGCCTGGTCAAGGGCGCCTATTGGGACGCCGAAATCAAGCGCGCCCAGGTGGACGGCATGCCCGGCTTCCCGGTCTATACCCGCAAGGTTTATACGGACGTGTCCTATCTCACGTGCGCGCGCAAATTGTTGAACGCCGCCGGGAATATCTATCCACAATTCGCCACGCACAATGCGCACACCCTGGCCGTCATTTACAGCTGGGCCAAGCAGGACGGCATCGACAACTACGAGTTCCAGTGCCTGCACGGCATGGGCGAGACGCTGTATGACCAGGTGGTCGGCGCCGATAAACTGAACAAGCCGTGCCGCATTTACGCGCCGGTCGGCTCGCACGAAACGCTGCTGGCGTATCTGGTGCGACGCTTGCTGGAAAACGGCGCCAATTCGTCGTTCGTCAACCAGATCGTCGACGAAGCAGTCCCGATCGCGCAACTGGTGGCCGATCCGTTCGACGCCGCGCGCGCCCTGGGCGGCCAGCCGCACGCCGGCATTGCACTGCCGCTGGACTTGTTTGGTGCCGAGCGAAAAAATTCGGCCGGCATTGATCTGAGCAATGAAGATGTGCTGCGCGCCACCAGCGCCGCACTCAGCGTGCCGCGCCATTACAGCGCCGCGCCGCTGATCGAAGGCCCTCTGATGGCAGTCGAAACCATCGCCATCCGCAATCCTGCCATGCACGCGGATATCGTCGGCCAGGTTTGCGAAGCGGTCGCCGCCGATGTGCAGACGGCCCTGCTGGCGGCCGAACAAGGATTTGCCGGTTGGGAAGCGACCCCGGCCACCGTGCGCGCTGCCATGCTGGACCGGGTGGCCGATCTGTATGAAGAACACCGTGCCGAACTGATGGCGCTGGCCGTGCGTGAAGCGGGTAAATCCTTGCCGAATGCCATCGCCGAGATCCGCGAAGCCGTCGATTTCCTGCGCTATTACGCCGCGCAGGTGCAGGGCAGCAGCGGTATCAAAGCCCTTGGTCCGGTGGCCTGCATCAGCCCGTGGAATTTTCCGCTGGCGATTTTTACGGGACAAGTTGCCGCGGCGCTGGCTGCCGGCAATGTGGTGTTGGCGAAACCGGCCGAACAGACGCCCTTGATTGCGCACCGTGCGGTCGAGCTGTTTTATGCCGCGGGCATTCCCCGTTCGGCTCTGCAATTGTTGCCTGGGCGCGGCGAAGTGGTCGGCGCCGCGCTGACTGCAGATGTGCGCGTAAAAGGGGTGATCTTTACGGGCTCGACCGAAGTGGCGCAATTGATCAACCGTACCCTGGCGGCGCGCGCGCTGCGCGAAGGCGTCGATATTGCCCTGATCGCCGAAACCGGTGGCCAGAACGCGCTGATCGTCGATTCGTCCGCCTTGCCCGAGCAAGTGGTGCAAGACGTGCTCAGTTCGGCATTCGACTCGGCCGGCCAGCGCTGCTCGGCACTCCGCGTGCTGTTCCTGCAACAAGATATTGCGGACAAAACCATTCGGATGCTCAAGGGTGCACTGCAGGAGTTGCGCGTCGGTAGCCCGGACCGACTGGCGATCGATATCGGTCCTGTCATCGATGCCGAAGCACAGCGCAATTTGCAGGCGCATATCGACCGCATGAAGCCGCTGGCCAAACAACATTTCGATCTGGCCCTGTCGCCCGAGCTGATGCAGCAGGGCACCTTCATCGCACCGACCGTGCTGGAAATTGGCTCGCTCGACGAATTGACCCACGAAGTGTTCGGCCCCGTGCTGCACATCGTGCGCTATGCCCGCGCCGATTTGGGTGCGCTGGTCCATTCCATCAATGCCAGCGGCTACGGTTTGACCCTGGGCATCCACTCGCGCATCGATGAAACCATCGATTTCATCACGGCCCGTGCCCACGTCGGCAATATCTACGTGAACCGCAATATCGTCGGCGCGGTCGTCGGCGTGCAACCGTTCGGCGGCGAGGGCAAATCGGGTACCGGACCGAAAGCCGGTGGTCCCTTGTACGTCAAACGCCTGCAACAGGCAGCACCGGCACTGGTGCCACATCAACGCAAGCCCTTGCCCAACCTGGACGAGCTGCTGGTCTGGGCCCGCACCCACGGCCACACGCAACTGGTGGCGCTGGGCGAAGGCTATATGTGCAGCACCTTGACCGGTGTCAGCATGGCATTGCCCGGCCCAACGGGCGAGCGCAATACGCTGGCGTTTGTACCGCGCGGCGCCGTTCTGTGTGCCGCCACCAGCATCGATGCCTTGCTCAATCAACTGGCAGCGACACTGGCCACCGGTAATATCGCGCTGTTGCCGACTTCGTCGATAAGCCTGTTGCCAGCCGACTACCCGGCCGGCCTGCGTGACCAGATCCAGCCGGTGGCGGACGACATGGCGCAATGCCAGTTCCAGCTGGCCCTGGTCGACCGTGGCGCCGCTGCCTTGTTGCAAACCAACCTGGCAGCACGCCCGGGCGCAATCGTCGGCATGCTCGACACCGATGCCCACACGGCCATTCCCTTGTGGCGCCTGGTGGCCGAACGCGCGCTATGCGTGAATACGACCGCTGCAGGCGGTAACGCCAGCCTGATGACCCTCGCACTGTAAAACCCGTTTGAGGCGCTCCAGGGCGCCTCAGCGGCTCTCCATGCCCCCCTCGCAGTAGCGCCGTACAATGTAAAACGCATACTTTGAGGCGACCGCACTGACAAACGCCAGGAAATCGGTCGCCGCTTCTTCATTGGCATTGTCCGAAATTGTGCGTATCACCGCGCATGGAATGCCCAACTCGTAACACACCTGCGCCACTGCGGCGCCTTCCATCTCCACCGCGACCAGGCCGGGCAAGGCCGCATTCAGTGCGTCGATCGCATTTATTTCATTCATGAACTGATCTCCGCTGGCAATCAAGCCACGGTGCACGCGTGGCTGCTGCAATCCGAATGTCGCCCGTTGCTCTGCGTCGATCACATCTGCCAAATCGTGTTCCAGGAAACCGTGCGCCGCTGCCAGCAGCTGCATCGACATCGTGTGGTCGCTCGGAAAGTGCGCTAGGCCAGTGAGAGGCACTTGAAAGCGCGGAAACAAAGGACTGGCGTCCATGTCGTGCTGAACCAGGGCATCGGCCACCACGATGTCGCCCACGGCGATGCTGCGGTCGCCAGCGCCAGCCACGCCCGTGAACAGGATGTGGGTAACTCCGAACTTCTCCACAAGCAAGGTTGCTGTCACTGCGCCAGCAACCTTGCCTATACGCGACAGAACGCACACAGCGTCGATTCCCCATAGTTTCCCAAGGGTGTAGACCCTGCCGCCATGCAACGCCGTGGCGGCCCCTTGCATGGCTTCCACGAGTCCATGCTGTTCTTCGTGCAAAGCACTGATGATCCCAAGCCGCATGTTTTTCCCCGTTCTTCTCTGTTTACTGTTTTAAGTTAACTTGTATATATATATTTTGATAGTAGTAGTAAACGTCGATTTTTTTGTGGATAAGCCCGATTTTATCCACAAGATCAAGCACTTGACGACGTTAAAAGTCACTGCAAAAAGGCGGTATTCCGGCAGGAGGATTATGGGACAAGTCAGAGCGGTTTTGTAAAACAGCCTGTTTTGCACATCTCGTGCTGTGGATATCCAAGTGCTTGTCCACAGTTGGACTGCCGACAGGCATTTACGTCGGGCACTTGCCGTTGGCGTTTGCGGGCAAATTTTTTTTGAAAACCGCTGTCATTGGTTTACAACCACAAGGATATATACAAGGATAGTAGTAGTAGTTAACGCAAGGCATTTTCTGTGGATAAGCCTCTTTTTTTGAGCAAAATCATGGTCTTGGCCGCTTTATAAAGCGGTTAACGACTCTGTACTGGCATGTTGCCAATTCTGGACAAATTTTGCGGCTGTGTACAAAGATGACTTTGTGCACAATCGGTACCTGTGGATATGCAGAACGTTATCCACAGGTCGCCGTTTTTACTGCCAAAACCGGTCTTGCAGGAACTTGGCTGTTGCCTGACGCCTACTTTTGACCGCTTCCTTTTTTTTGATTTTGCAGGCAGGACCTTGCCCTTGCTTTTTTGCGTGAACAGCGTGAACAGGTTTACAGTCAAAAGGATATATACAAGGATAGTAGTAGTAGTTAACACAGGGCATTTTCTGTGGATAAGTCACTTTTTAACCATATAAACAGAGGTTTACGCGTTTTATAAAGCGGTTAACGATCCTGTACCCTGCCACTGTAAAAGTTGGATAAGATTTTGGCTTGTGCGCTGGACCCGCTTTGTTCACAATCGACACCTGTGGATATGCAGAGCGTTATCCACAGCCCTGGGGCCCAGCGTTGGCATGCCAGGATGACCATCAAGGAGGACGATATGCCCGATCTCGCAGCGTTATTGACTTACCCGATCATTCAGGGACCCATGGCTGGTGGTGCTTCCACGCCGGAATTGGCCGCTGCCGTCTCGAATGCCGGCGCGCTCGGCTCGCTGGCAGTGTCTTTGTTAGCGCCGGAGACCATCGTTGAACAGGCGGCGCGCATCCGCTCTCTCACCGACCGGCCGTTTTGCCTGAATCTGTTCGTGCAACAGACGCCGGCGCCCTCGGATGCGGACATCGACCAGGCCGCCGAGTTGTTGCGCCCGGCCTGGTCGGCGCTGGGTTGGGACAGCCTGCCGCGGCCAGCGAGCTGGTGCCAGGATTTCAACGCCCAGTTCGACGCTTTTCTCGACATCAAACCTGCCGTCGCCAGTTTTACGTTCGGGATTTTGAGCAAGGAACAAGTCGCGCGCCTGCATGAAGCGGGCATCCTGGTCATCGGCACAGTGACCACGGTGGAAGAGGGCATGGCCTGGCAGGAAGCGGGCGCCGACGCCGTGGTGGCATCCGGCATCGAGTCAGGCGGTCACCGCGGCACGTTTATCGGGCGCCAGGAAGATGCGACATTGACGGGCGAGTCGCTGTGGCCCGCCGTCGCCCACGCCCTGGCGATTCCCGTCATCGCTGCCGGCGGCATCATGGATGGTGCCGACATTCGCGCTGCGCTGGCGCTGGGCGCCGTGGCCGTGCAAATGGGCACCGCCTTCCTCGTTACGGATGAAGCGGGCATTCACTCTGCCTATCGGGCGCGCTTGCTGGACCATCAGCCCAAGCCCACGCGCTTGACGCGCGCCATTTCCGGCCGCTACGCACGCGGCATCGAGAACCGGTTTATCCGCGAGATGGCAGCCGTCGAAAGCCAGGTGCCGCCGTACCCCGTCCAAAATGCCCTGACCGGCTCGATCCGGGCCGCGGCCGGGACCAATCACGATCCGGAATGGATGTCGCTGTGGGCCGGTACCGGCGTGGATCGCGCGCGCGCCATGCCGGCGGCCACGCTGGTATACACTTTAGTTAGCGAGATGCAGGACAATTAACACCGAGGAGCACGCATTGGAATCTGCAGGTCAATACGATTACATCATCATCGGGGCCGGCAGTGCCGGCTGTGTACTGGCCAACCGTCTCTCCAACGACCGGGACATGAACGTTTTATTGCTCGAAGCAGGCGGGCGCGACAATTATGTGTGGATCCATATCCCGGTTGGCTATTTGCACTGCATCGGCAATCCCCGCACCGACTGGTTATACAAGACTGAACCGGAACCAGGCCTGGGTGGCAGGGCGCTGATGTACCCGCGTGGCAAAGTACTGGGCGGCTGTTCCTCGATCAACGGCATGATTTATATGCGCGGCCAGGCGGGCGACTACGACAACTGGGCCGATGTGACGGGCGACGTCGCGTGGCGCTGGGACCAGGTCTTGCCACTGTTTCGCAAAAGCGAACATCATCACAAAGGCGACGCTGCACACCATGGCCATGGCGGTGAATGGCGCGTCGAAAAGCAGCGCTTGTCCTGGCCCATCCTCGATGCCTTTCGCGACGCGGCCAGCGAAGTTGGTATTCCGAAAATCGACGATTTCAATCGCGGCGACAACGCTGGCAGCGCGTATTTTGAAGTCAACCAGAAACGCGGCATCCGCTGGAATACGGCGAAAGCATTCTTGAAACCGGCCACGCGGCGACCGAATTTGACGGTCATGACCGGCTGCCATGTCGAACAGCTGATCCTGGAAAAAACCGACCGGGGCGTGGTGTGCCGCGGCGTGCAATTCACGGGCGGCGGCAAGGCCTACACCGCGATGGCGGACCTGGAAACGCTGCTGTGCGCCGGTGCCATCGGTTCGCCCCAGATTTTGCAATTGTCCGGCATCGGGCCGGCCGCACTGCTGGCCGAACACGGCATTGCGCCACTGGTCGACGCGCCCGGCGTGGGCGAGAATTTGCAGGACCATTTGCAGCTGCGCATGGTCTATAAAATCAAGGGCGCCAAAACGCTCAATACCAGCGCGGCCAACTGGTACGGCAAGATGATGATAGGCCTCGAATATGCGTTGCGCCAAAGCGGGCCGATGTCGATGGCGCCGTCGCAATTGGGGGCCTTTGCCAAATCCGATCCGGGGCAAAGCACGCCAAATTTGCAGTATCACGTGCAGCCGCTGTCGCTGGAAAAATTCGGCGACCCCTTGCACGCTTTTCCCGCATTTACGGCCAGTGTGTGCAACCTGCGTCCGACCTCGCGCGGCCACGTGCGCATTGCCTCGAACGACAGTTATGCGGCGCCAAAAATCACGCCAAATTATCTGAGTACAGCCCTCGATCGCCACACAGCAGCCGATGCAATCCGAATCACGCGCGCCATCGTGGCGGCACCAGCCCTGGCCAGATATCAGCCGGAAGAATTCAAGCCAGGTGCAAGTTACCAGACCGAGGAAGAATTGACGCAGGCGGCAGGCACGATCGGCACGACGATTTTCCACCCGGTGGGCACCTGCAAAATGGGGGCCTTGCACGACCCGATGGCAGTCGTCGACAGCCAATTGAAGGTGCGCGGCGTGGCGGGATTGCGCGTGGTGGATGCGTCGATCATGCCAAATATTACGTCGGGAAATACCAATTCGCCGACCGTCATGATTGCGGAAAAAGCCGCACAGATGATCATTGCGGCGCACCGCAACACCCCGCAAACCATCGCCGTGCCGGCCTGATTTTCTAGGTAGTTATACTGTGTTGTCGCTCTGACGCCGACTCTGTATTATTAATTAAAAATTATCACGACAGCATAAAAACGACAATGGAGACACCATGTCAGACGTCATACTCGAAACGAGGAACTTGACCAAAGAGTTCAAGGGCTTCACTGCTGTCAGTGCCGTCAACCTGCAAGTCGAGCGTGGTCATATCCACGCCCTGATTGGCCCGAACGGCGCCGGCAAAACCACCTGCTTCAATTTACTTACCAAGTTCCTGGTGCCCACCAGCGGCCAGATCCTGTTCAATGGCCGCGATATAACCCGGGCTCAGCCAGCCCAGATTGCCCGCATGGGCATCATCCGCTCCTTCCAGATTTCCGCTGTTTTCCCCCATTTGACCGTCCTGCAAAATGTGCGCATCGGCCTGCAACGCGCCTTGGGGTCGAGTTTTCATTTCTGGCAAAGCGAACGCAGCTTGTCTCGCCTGGATGAACGTGCCATGCAATTGCTGGCGGAAGTCGACCTGGAAACATTTGCCGACACCGTCACCGCCGATTTGCCTTACGGTCGCAAGCGCGCGCTGGAAATTGCGACGACGCTGGCCATGGAGCCGGAATTGATGCTGCTCGATGAACCCACCCAGGGCATGGGCCACGAAGACGTGCACCGCGTCACCGCCTTGATTAAAAAAGTATCAGTGGGACGCACGATTTTGATGGTCGAACACAATATGAATGTCGTCTCCGGCATTTGCGACCGGATCTCGGTATTGCAGCGCGGCGCCATGCTGGCGGAAGGAAATTATGCGGAAGTATCAAAAAATCCGCAGGTGATGGAGGCCTACATGGGCACCGTGGAAGCCATGCTGGAAGGAGCCCATTGATGGCGGCGGCACTCGAGATTTCGAATCTGCAAGCGTGGTATGGCGAGTCGCACATCCTGCACAACGTCCATTTTTCGGTCGACCAAGGCGAAGTCATCACGCTGCTGGGCCGAAACGGCGCTGGCCGCACCACGACCTTGCGCGCCATCATGGGCCTGACCGGCACCCGCACCGGTTCCATCAAGATCAATGGCGTCGAATCGATTAACTTGCCGACCCATAAAATCGCGCATCTGGGCGTTGGTTATTGCCCGGAAGAGCGGGCGATTTTCTCCTCGCTGTCGACCGAAGAAAACCTGATGTTGCCACCCGTGCTGAAAGGGGAAGTGGGCATGGCGCTCGACGAGATCTACGCCATGTTTCCCAACTTGCTGGAACGCAGGAATAGCCAGGGCACGCGCCTGTCCGGCGGCGAACAGCAAATGCTGGCGGTTGCGCGCATCCTGCGCACGGGTGCACGCTTGCTGTTACTCGATGAAATTTCCGAAGGTCTCGCCCCGGTCATCGTGCAAAGTCTCGCGCGCATGATCACGACCCTCAAAGCGAAGGGTTACACCATCGTCATGGTGGAACAGAATTTCCGCTTCGCCGCACCCCTGGCGGACCGGTTTTACGTGGTGGAACACGGCCAGATCGTGGAAACCATTGCTTCAGCCGAATTGAACGCCAAGATGCCACTCCTGACCGAGTTGCTGGGCGTGTAGTCAGCCCCACCCCAAAACTAGAGTTGTAGATTCAACCACCATTTGGAGACAATATGAAACGTCACGCCCTCGCTCTCGCCGCCGCTGCCAGCTGCACCTTGATCACACCAGCCCACGCCCAGATATCGGGCGACATCATCAAAATCGGCATGCTCACCGATTTGTCTGGCGTGTATTCCGACGTCGACGGCAATGGCGGCGCCGAAGCCGTCAAGATGGCGATTGCCGACCTGGGTGGCCAGGTAAATGGCAAAAAAGTCCAGTTCATCGTGGCCGACCACCAGAACAAGGCGGATATTGCGTCGTCGAAAGCACGCGAGTGGTTCGACCAGCAGGGCGTCGACATGCTCATCGGGGGCACCAATTCCGGCGCCAACCTGGCCATGGCCAAGGTCGCACTGGAAAAGAAAAAAGTATTTATTTCGATCGGCGCCGGCTCGGCGCAGTTGACCAATGAACAGTGCTCGCCGTACACCGTGCATTACGCCTACGACACCGTCGCGCTGGCGCGCGGCACTGGCACGGCGATGGTCAAGCAGGGCGGTAAATCCTGGTATTTCCTGACTGCCGATTATGCATTCGGCCAGTCGCTGGAAAAAGACACGACCGATGTCGTGAAAGCCAATGGCGGCACGGTGGTGGGCAGCGTCAAGCACCCGCTGTCGGCCTCTGACTTTTCGTCCTTCCTGTTGCAGGCGCAAACCTCGAAAGCGCAGGTGCTGGGCCTGGCTAATGCCGGCGCCGATTTCATCAATGCCACCAAGGCAGCCAATGAATTCGGGATCACCAAGAACATGAAACTGGCCGGCTTGCTCGTATTCATCAACGATATCCACACGCTCGGACTGAATGCCACGCAGGGCTTGTTCCTGACCGACGGCTGGTATTGGGACGCGAATGCGGAAACGCGCGCCTGGTCGAAACGGTATTTCGCCAAGATGAAAAAAGAGCCGTCGATGCTGCAGGCGGCGGATTACTCGGCGGCGACGAATTATCTGAATGCCGTCAAGGCGGTGGGCGGTGACGATGCCGACAAGGTCATGGCGCACCTCAAAAAGACCAAGATCAATGACATGTTCGCCAAGAATGGCGAGATTCGTCCCGATGGCCGCATGGTGCACGATATGTACTTGATGCAGGTAAAAAAGCCGTCCGAATCGAAATATCCATGGGATTACTACAAGCTGGTGGCCACCATTCCCGGCAACGAGGCTTATCTGACCAAGGCTGAAACCAAGTGCGCCAGCTGGAAGTGATGGTGTAGAAAATACGGCGCCGGCGCATTCGCCGGCGTTTTTTTATTGACCTCTATTGTCTGGCGCCCATGGAAATCTTCGGCAAACCTCTCCAGGTCATGCTGCCCCAGCTGCTGCTGGGGCTGGTCAACGGTTCGTTCTATGCGATGTTGTCGCTGGGACTGGCGGTGATCTTTGGCCTGCTCAATGTCATCAACTTTTCGCACGGCGCGCTGTACATGATGGGCGCGTTTTTCGCCTACATCGGCGTGACGACGTTCGGCATGAACTACTGGGTGATGTTGCTGGTCGCCCCGCTGGCGGTCGGCATCGTCGGCATCGTCATCGAAAAAACCATGCTGCGCTGGCTTTATAAACTCGACCATTTATATGGCTTGTTGCTGACTTTCGGCATCACGCTCTTGCTCGAAGGCGTGTTCCGCTCCTTCTTCGGCGTTTCAGGCCAGACCATGGAAGTGCCCGCTGCTCTGTCGGGCGTGACCGACCTCGGCTTCATGATGCTGCCGAATTACCGCGCGTGGGTGGTGCTGGCCTCGCTTGGCGTCTGCCTGTCAACCTGGTTCGTCATCGAAAAGACGCGACTGGGCGCCTACCTGCGCGCCGGCACGGAGAACCCGAAGATGGTGGAAGCATTCGGCATCAACGTGCCGCTGATGGTGACCTTGACCTACGGCTTCGGGGTCGCGTTGGCGGGCTTTGCCGGGGTGCTGGCGGCGCCCGTGATCAATGTGACGCCACTGATGGGGTCGAACCTGATCATCGTCGTGTTCGCCGTGGTGGTGATCGGCGGCATGGGTTCGATCATGGGCTCGATCCTCACCGGCCTGGGGCTGGGCATTATCGAAGGCTTGACGCGCGTGTATTACCCGGAAGGTTCCGAGGTGGTGGTGTTCGTCGTGATGGTCATCGTGCTGCTGTTGCGTCCCGCCGGCTTGTTTGGCAAAGAAAAATAGGCCCGTCCATGAACAAGAAAATCGCTATCGCTATCGCCCTGGCCGTTGCCCTGGCAGCCCCTTTCATTGGCTATCCCGTGTTCCTGATGAAGTTGCTGTGCTTCGGGCTGTTTGCCTGTGCCTTCAATTTGCTGATTGGCTACACAGGTTTGCTGTCGTTCGGACATGCCGCTTTTTTTGGCAGCGCCGGTTATGTTGCCGGTCACGCCTTGACGGTATGGGGCTTGCCGCCCGAGCTGGCGCTGGTGCTTGGCACCGCTGCTGGCGCCCTGATCGGCCTGGTCATGGGCATGCTGGCCATTCGGCGCCAGGGTATTTATTTTTCGATGATCACGCTGGCGCTGGCGCAGATGGTGTATTTCGTCGCCTTGCGTTCTCCGGCGACGCACGGCGAAGACGGTCTACAAGGTGTTCCACGTGGCAAATTGTTTGGCGCCCTCGATTTGGCCAACGATCTGACCATGTACTTTGTCGTGCTGGCCATCGCCATTGCCGGCTTTGCATTGATCGTGCGCATTGTTCACTCGCCGTTTGGGCAAGTGCTCAGCGCCATCAAGGAAAATGAGCCGCGCGCCATTTCGCTTGGTTACGACGTCGACCGTTATAAATTGCTGGCGTTCGTGTTGTCCGCTGCGCTTGCCGGTTTGGCGGGCGCGACCAAGACACTGGTGCTGGGTTTTGAAACGCTGACCGATGTGCACTGGACGATGTCGGGCCTGGTCATCCTGATGACACTGGTTGGCGGCATGGGCACGCTGGTCGGCCCGATCATCGGCGCGTTCATCATCATTGCGCTGGAAAACAAGCTGGGCGATGTCGGGACCTTTCTCGTGAATACCACCGGGATCGAATGGTTTTCGACGCTGGGCGAATCGGTGGGCATGGTCACCGGCCTGATTTTTATCGCCTGCGTCTTGCTGTTCCGGCGTGGCATCGTCGGGGAGATTGGCGCTCTTATCGCGGCCGGCGGCAAAAAACGCAAGCTGGCATGAGCGGTGATATTACAAGGCTGCACGATAAATCGCGTGCGCATCTACGCGCGTCACCGTACGCGGGTTGTTGCCGAGTAACCGTGTCTGCAGCATGGCGTCGTCGGCCAGGCGGTCCAGGTCGTTCTCCGTGATACCCACCTGGCGCAGCGTGGTCGCGATCCCCGTCATCTTGGCGATGTGTTCCATCGCCAAGATGAGCGCCGCTGTTTTCGCTTCATCCGATCCGCTTGCATCCGGCGCCACGATACCCGCCAGCTCCGCGTACTGCGTGGCGGCGTGGGACGCGTTGAAGCGCAGGACGTGGGGCAACACCAGCGCGTTGGATAAACCATGTGGGACGTGGAACACGCCGCCGATCGGATAGGCGAGGGCATGCACGGCTGCGACTGGCGCATTCGAGAAGGCCTGGCCGGCGTAGCATGCGCCGAGCAGCATGGCCTGGCGAGCGGCGAGGTTTTGCCCGTCTGTGCATGCCGTCAGCAGATTCTTGTGCAGGAGCGTTAAGGCCTGGCGGGCCAGCATGTCCGACATGGGGTTCTTCTTATGCTTGCTCGTAAAGGCTTCGATGGCGTGGACCATGGCGTCGATGCCGGTTGCTGCTGTCACCAAGGGCGGCAAGCCGAGTGTCAAGGTGGCGTCGAGGATCGCGATGTCGGCATACAGTTGTGGCGCAACGACGCCGGACTTGGTGCTCGCACCGGTTGTCACGATCGCGATGTTGGTGACCTCAGAGCCGGTACCTGCGGTGGTGGGGACTTGCACCAGTGGCAGGCGTTGTCCTTTGACGTTGCCGATGCCATAGATCTGCGTGATCGCTTGGGCGTTGCCGGCCAGCACCGCCACCAATTTCGCGACATCCATGGAGCTGCCACCACCGAGGCCGATGACCAGGTCAATGTTGTGGGTCTTGGCGAAGTCGACAGCTTGCAGTACGACCGCTTCCGGCGGATCGGCGACGACCTTCGAATACACGTGCACAGTGATGCCATTTTCCACAAGGCTGTGCTCTGGCCGGGCGACCAGTCCGGTCCCTAAAAATCCGGCGTCGGTGATCAGCATTGCGCTGCGTACTTGTGGAAAGTGATCCGTACAGATACTGCCGAGTCGGGTGCTGCCCCCGATTTCCGAGATGATGTGGGGCACCGTGCTAAACGTGAAGTTCGTCATGGAGAGGCCTTGTCCGTGAGGTGAAGGGACAGGTTACACGAGATTGTTTCACGTGGAACGTCGAAAATGAGGGCAATGTACTGTGTTCCACGTGGAACAAAACGGCGGCGTAAACTGCGGAGAAGAAGTTACGGGAACGAAAAGACTCTATAATCGCTGCTTACACTCCTCGCTTGACACTTCCCAAAATGCTATTTTCCACTGAATTTGACGTCATTGTCGTCGGCGGCGGCCATGCCGGCACCGAAGCGGCGCTGGCTTCCGCGCGCATGGGTCAGAAGACTTTACTGCTGACGCACAATATTGAAACGCTGGGACAGATGTCCTGCAACCCCTCCATCGGCGGCATCGGCAAGGGCCATCTGGTCAAGGAAGTCGACGCCATGGGCGGCGCCATGGCCATCGCCACCGACGAATCTGGCATCCAGTTCCGCATCCTGAACTCGTCCAAGGGACCGGCTGTGCGCGCCACCCGCGCCCAGGCCGACCGCATCCTGTACAAGCAGGCGATCCGTTCGCGCCTGGAAAACCAGCCGAACCTGTGGCTGTTCCAGCAAGCGGTCGATGACTTGCTGGTGGAAGGCGAGCGCGTCGTCGGCGCCGTCACCCAGATGGGCGTGACCTTCCGTGCCAAGGCCGTCGTGCTGACAGCGGGCACCTTCCTGGACGGCAAAATCCACGTCGGCCTGCAGAATTACTCGGCAGGCCGCGCCGGCGATCCACCGGCACTGTCCTTGTCTGCGCGCCTGAAAGAATTGAAATTGCCGCAGGGCCGCCTGAAAACCGGCACGCCGCCACGCATCGATGGGCGCAGCATCGACTTTTCGCAGCTGGCCGAGCAGGGTGGCGACCTCGATCCGGTACCGGTGTTTTCGGTCATGGGCAATGCCGCCATGCACCCGAGACAGGTGCCATGCTGGGTCACGCACACGAATTCGCAAACGCACGACATCATCCGCGCCGGGCTCGATCGCAGTCCGATGTACACGGGTGTGATTGAAGGTGTGGGTCCGCGTTACTGCCCGTCGATCGAAGACAAGATTCACCGTTTTGCGTCGAAAGATTCGCACCAGATTTTCCTCGAGCCGGAAGGTCTCACCACCAATGAATACTATCCAAACGGCATCTCGACCAGCCTGCCGTTCGACGTGCAAATCGCCTTGGTGCGTTCGATGAAGGGCATGGAGAACGCCTTTATTTTGCGTCCCGGCTATGCCATCGAATACGATTATTTCGACCCGCGCGGTTTAAAGGCGTCGCTGGAAACGCGCGCGATTGCCGGCCTGTATTTCGCCGGCCAGATCAACGGCACCACCGGCTATGAAGAAGCGGCCGCGCAAGGGATGCTGGCCGGTATCAATGCGGCACTGCAAACCCAGGGCAAGGATGCCTGGACGCCGGGCCGCGCCGAAGCATATCTCGGCGTGATGGTCGATGACCTGACCACGCAAGGTGTGATGGAACCGTACCGCATGTTCACCAGCCGCGCCGAGTATCGCCTCAGCCTGCGCGAAGACAATGCCGACATGCGCCTGACCGAAATTGGCCGCAAGCTCGGCTGCGTTGGCGAGGCCCAGTGGGCCGCCTTCGAGACCAAGCGCGAAGCGGTCGCGCGCGAGTTGGAGCGCCTGCGTTCGACGTGGGTCAATCCACGCATCCTGGCCGCCGCCGAGTCGGAACGCGTGGTCGGTCAGCCGATCGAGCGTGAGTATTCGCTGGCCGATTTGCTGCGCCGTCCGGGCGTTGCCTATGACACCTTGATGAGCATGCAGGGAATCGAAGGCGCGGCATTGGCCGGCCCCGGTGTCGAGGATGCCGCGGTCAAAGAGCAGGTCGAAATCCAGCTGAAATACGCGGGTTATATCGACCGCCAGGCCAAGGAAGTCGAGCGCCACGACCATTTTGAAAATCTCAAATTGCCGGACGCGTTTAACTACCTGGACATTGCGGCCCTCTCCGTGGAAGTGCGCCAGAAGCTGGATAAACAGCGGCCCGAAACGCTGGGCCAGGCCTCGCGCATTTCCGGTGTCACGCCGGCCGCGATCTCGCTGCTGCTGGTGCACCTGAAAAAACGGGGCGCCAAGGGTTTTACGACACTCAATGAGGAACTGGCGCAATGAAGCATTTTGACCGCGCCGTACTGGCGCAAGTGCTGGTCGACGGCATCGAAGAGATGCAACTCGACCTGAGCGGCGACAAGATCGCCAAGCTGATGGATTACCTGGGGCTGCTGTTCAAGTGGAATGCCGTCTACAACCTGACCTCCCTGCGCGACCCGATGCAGATGGTCACGCACCATTTGCTCGATTCGCTGGCCGCTGTGCCAGCCTTCGCAGACGCCAAAAACGTGCTCGACGTCGGCGCCGGCGGCGGCTTGCCCGGCATGGTGCTGGCAATCTGCCGGCCCGACAGGAAAGTGGCCATGATCGACACGGTCCACAAGAAAACCGCGTTTTTGACGCAGGTGAAAGCGGAACTGGGGCTGACCAACGTGACGGTCTACACGAAACGGGTCGAGCAGCTGGAAGTGAAGGAACCGTTCGACGTGATCACCTCGCGCGCTTTCGCCGACCTGTCCGATTTCGTCAACTGGTCCGGGCATCTGCTGGCCGAGGGCGGGCAATTTATCGCCCTGAAAGGGGTGGCGGCAACCGACGAGCAGCAGCGGGTGCCAGCTCCATGGTACATCACAGAATTGAGACCATTAAAAGTGCCGAAACTCGACGCCGAGCGTCACCTGGTATTGATCGCCAAATCAAACTAAATGGTATAAATCAAATAAACCATACATATAGTTTATTCGATTAAAACAGTAGTGTTGATATTTATGAAATAAACGGTATGATCCGTTGTCGTTGAATTTTTAAACAGAGCATACATGGCGAAAATATTTTGCGTAGCAAACCAGAAGGGTGGCGTAGGCAAGACCACGACCAGCGTCAACCTGTCGGCAGGGTTGGCCAAACTGAACCAGCGGGTGCTGCTGGTCGACCTGGATCCGCAGGGCAATGCGACGATGGGCGCGGGTATCGACAAGGCGGCACTGAAGGGATCGACCTACGAAGTGCTGCTTGGTGAATCCGATGTTGCCAGTGCACGCATGCGCTCGGAAGCAGGGCGCTTCGATGTGCTGCCATCGAACCGCGAACTGGCCGGTGCGGAAGTGGAGATGGTCGAACTCGACAAGCGCGAACGCCGCCTCAAGGATGCATTGGAACTGGTCGCAGGAGATTACGATTTCATTCTGATCGATTGCCCGCCCGCGCTGTCGATGCTCACGCTTAATGGCCTGTGTGCCGCGAACGGCGTGATTATTCCGATGCAGTGCGAGTACTACGCACTCGAAGGTTTGTCGGACCTGGTCAACACGATCAAGAAGGTGCATGCCAATCTGAACACGGACCTGAAAATCATTGGCCTGTTGCGCGTGATGTTCGATCCGCGCATGACGCTGTCGCAGCAGGTGTCCGGCCAGCTCGAGCAGCACTTCGGCGACAAGGTTTTCAAGACCATCATCCCGCGCAACGTGCGGCTGGCCGAAGCGCCGTCGTACGGCATTCCGGGCGTGGTGTTCGATCCGACGTCGAAAGGTGCGCAGGCCTACATCGCCTTTGGCGCCGAGATGGTTGAACGTATCAAGACAATGTAATCAAGAGAACGCACAATCATGGCAACCAAAAAACTCAAGGGACTGGGCCGCGGCCTCGATGCACTCCTAGGCGGCAGCGACATGGAGCCGGCCGTGCCAGACTTGCCGACCTCGCTGGCATTAACTCAGCTGCAGGCCGGTAAATACCAGCCACGCACGCGCATGGACGAAGGCGCACTGAACGAACTGGCCGCGTCGATCAAAACCCAGGGCATCATGCAGCCGGTGCTGGTGCGGCCGATCGACACCGACGGAAAAACCCAACGCTACGAGATCATCGCCGGCGAACGCCGTTTCCGCGCGGCGCAGATCGCCGGCCTGGAAGTGATCCCGGTGCTGGTGCGCGAAGTGGACGACCAGTCGGCCGCCGCGATGGCCCTGATCGAAAACATCCAGCGCGAAGACTTGAATCCGCTGGAAGAGGCGCAGGGCATCGCGCGCTTGATCTCGGACTTCAGTTTTACGCATGAGCAGGCGGCCAACGCCGTCGGCCGATCGCGCAGCGCGGTGTCGAACCTGTTGCGCCTGATTAACCTGGCAGCGCCGGTGCAAACCATGCTGATGGCCGGCGACATCGACATGGGCCACGCGCGCGCGCTGCTGGCCGTCGACAGCGCCAGCCAGATCAATCTGGCCAACCAGGTTGTCGCGAAACGCTTGTCGGTGCGCGATACCGAAAAGCTGGTCACGCGTTCGCAGGAAGAAGACCAGCAGACGCCAGGCTCGCGCCTAAAAGAAAAGGCCGGCGATATCGTACGACTGGAAGAGGAGTTGTCTGACAAGTTGGCCACGCCGGTCGCTTTTAAAATGGGCGCGAAGGGCAGGGGCCAAATGATTATCGACTTTGCCGATTTGGACATTCTCGATGGGGTACTGGCCAGGTTACGCGCGTAATTTGGCCGCCGGCACTATCCAAGTGCGTGGCGGGCACCTGCCACGCACTATGAAGAAGCAAGCGCGGCACCACCACAGCCCACCCCCCGCGCGCCAGATATGCATAAAACTTTCTGTCAAGCCAACATTGGTAACGTATCATTCATGCCGCATCAGGCCGATACACGCAGCCGAAGCGTTTGACTCGCGTCAGTGATAACACTTATAATCCCGCTGATTCATGTAATTACCACACCGTAAACCTGTACCAATCTGGCTGGCGCGAAGAAGAAAAAATGTTGCGCATAGTCTCCCTGCAATTGATCGCGACAGCAGTCGCCGGCGTGATCGCCGCACTGTTGGGGGGCTTGCCTGCGGCGCTGTCGGCGGTGCTGGGCGGTTTATGTTGTGTCGTCCCGAACAGTCTGTTTGCCTTGCGCCTGTTTGCCAGCGCGCGGCGCGGCCAGGCCAATCCGGGCACGTTCTTCATCGGTGAATTTATAAAGATTGCAATGACCGTGGCGCTGCTTGGCGCCGTGGCCTGGCTGTACCACGATCTGAACTGGCTCGCGCTGCTGTGCGGCTTCATCGTGGCACTCAAAAGTTACATCATCTTATTGTTTAGGCACTGACCATGGCAACTGAAACCGTCGCACATGTGGCACCTGAGGCTGGCGAGCACGTCGTCACCTCGAGCAGCTATATTACTCACCACCTGGGGCACTGGCGCTCGAGTCCGCAGACGTCGATCGTCGACTTCCACGTAATTAACTATGACACGATTTTCTGGTCGGTGCTGTTGGCGCTGGTGACGTTCTTGCTGTTGCGTGCCGCCGCCAAAGGCGCGACCGCAGGTGTGCCGGGCCGTTTCCAGAACGCGTTCGAGTCGCTCGTCGAGCTGGTCGAAGACCAATCCAAATCGATCGTGCACGGCAACCGTACGTTTATTGCGCCACTGGCACTGACCGTGCTGGTCTGGGTCGTGCTGATGAACTCGATGGACTTTTTGCCAGTCGACCTGTTCGCTACCGCTTTCCGCTGGGCTGGCTTGCACACGGCTGAAGGCCATGAACCGTTCTTCCGCGTCGTGCCTACGGCCGACCTGAACGGCACCTTCGGCATGGGTCTGGTGGTGTTCTTCTTCATGATTTACTACGGCATCAAGATCCACAGCTTCGGCGGCTTCATCAAGGGTTTGTTCACCGCGCCGTTTGGTCACCATCCTGCCCTGTGGCTGCCGAATCTGTTCATCAACATCATTGAATACGCTGCACGCACTGTTTCGTTGTCCATGCGACTTTTCGGCAATATGTTTGCCGGCGAATTGCTGTTCCTGTTGATCGCTCTGCTGGGCGCTACCTGGGTTGGTTTTACCACCCAAAGCGTCGCGCTGGCCGGTTTGCAGGTATTGCTGGGAACTGGATGGGCATTGTTCCACCTTTTGATCGTCCCTCTGCAAGCCTTCATTTTCATGATGCTGACGCTGGTGTACATCGGCCAGGCTCACGAAGGTCACTAAGTTTTGCAGGTAGTTGATCGCCGTTTTATCTTTTAATGTTTTAACCTTTTTTTAATTTTTAGGAGTTTTTGATGACTAACGTCGCTTTCATTGCGCTGGCTTGCGGTTTGATTATTGGTTTGGGTGCGGTTGGTGCATGTATCGGTATCGGCATCATGGGCGGTAAATTCATCGAAGCGTCGGCGCGTCAGCCTGAACTGATGAACACCCTGCAAACCAAAATGTTCCTGCTGGCTGGTCTGATCGACGCTGCATTCCTGATCGGTGTTGGTATCGCGATGATGTTCGCTTTCGCCGCGCCACCGTTCTAAACGCTGATTTCTCATAAGCCGGGCTCGCGATTCTGCCGGCCCGGCGTACGTCTATCTGAGAAGGAAAAAGCTGTGAATTTAAATTCGACAATGTTCGTGCAAGCGATCGTGTTCCTGATCCTCGCGATGGCCATCGCAAAATATGTGTGGCCACCGATTATCGGTTCGCTCGACGCGCGCGCAAAAAAAATTGCTGAAGGTCTGGCCGCGGCCGACCAGGGCAAGCAAGCCATGGCTGCTGCCCAAAAAACCGTGCAAGCCGAACTGGCAACTGCACGTGACGAAGGCCAGAAACGCATCGCCGACGCTGAGAAGCGCGCGACGATGGTGGCTGACGAAATCAAGGCCAACGCAACGGCTGAAGCTGCCCGCATCATGGCGCAAGCCCGTGCCGACGCTGACCAGCAAGTGAACAAAGCACGCGAAGAACTGCGCGCCCAGGTCGCCGGTCTGGCTGTCAAAGGCGCCGAGCAGATCCTCAAGCGTGAAGTCAACGCATCGGCTCACGCTGATCTGCTGGCCCAACTGTCGACCGAGCTGTAATCATGGCTGAAATCGCAACCGTCGCCCGTCCGTATGCCGAAGCGCTGTTCCGCGTTGCCCAGTCCGGCGACATGGCAGTCTGGTCCGAAGTGGTTTCCGAGCTGACCCAGCTCGGCGAACACCCGGATCTCCAGGCGTTTGCCAGCAACCCGAGCGTGACGCAAGCCCAGCTGGCGGACACGATTGCGGCGCTGGTCAAGACACCTTTGAGCGCTGAAGCGAAAAACTTCATCGCGATGCTGATCGAAAATCGCCGCATGACCTTGCTGCCAGAAATTGGCGCCCAGTTCATGGTGCTGAAAAACGCCCAGGAAGGCGCCGCGGATGCTGACATCCAGAGTGCTTTCGAGATGTCGCAGGCGCAAGTCGCCGAGCTGCTCGCCTCGCTGGAAAAGAAATTTGGCCGCAAGCTGAACCCATCGGTCACCGTGGATCCATCCCTGATCGGTGGTGTGCGCGTGGTCGTTGGCGACGAAGTGCTCGATACCTCGGTACGCGCCCGCCTGCAACAGATGCATGTTGCGCTGGCGTCGTAAAGAACATTCGCACAGTCGCCAGGGTCCAACGCCCTTGCCCTACGCATCAAGAAACTATTAGGAGTTAGCATGCAACTTAATTCATCAGAAATCAGCGAACTGATCAAAAGCCGCATCCAGGGCATTGAAGGTTCCGCTGAAGTGCGCAATCAAGGCACGGTTATCTCCGTAGCCGACGGTATCTGCCGTATTCACGGTCTGTCGGACGTGATGCAGGGCGAGATGCTGGAATTCCCAGGCAACACGTTTGGCCTGGCAATGAACCTCGAGCGTGACTCGGTCGGTTCCGTCATTCTGGGTGCTTACGAGCACATCTCGGAAGGCGACATCGTCAAAACCACCGGCCGCATCCTGGAAGTGCCGATCGGTCCTGAACTGCGTGGCCGTGTGGTCAACGCACTGGGCCTGCCGATCGACGGGAAGGGTCCAATCAACACCACGCTGACCGCCGCGATCGAAAAGATTGCCCCAGGCGTGATCGCCCGTGAATCCGTGTCGCAGCCTATGCAGACCGGTATCAAGGCTATCGACGCGATGGTGCCAATTGGCCGTGGCCAGCGCGAGCTGATCATTGGTGACCGCCAGACGGGTAAATCGGCTGTCGCGATCGACGCCATCATCAACCAGAAGGGTCAGAACGTGACCTGCGTGTATGTCGCGATCGGTCAGAAAGCATCGACCATCAAGAACATCGTGCGCGCGCTGGAAACCCACGGCGCGATGGAATACACCATCGTCGTGGCCGCATCGGCTTCCGAGTCCGCTGCAATGCAGTACATCTCCCCGTACTCCGGTTGCGCCATGGGCGAATACTTCCGTGACCGCGGCGAAGATGCACTGATCGTCTACGATGACCTGTCCAAGCAAGCTGTCGCTTATCGCCAGATTTCGCTGCTGCTGCGCCGTCCACCAGGTCGCGAAGCGTACCCTGGCGACGTGTTCTACCTCCACAGCCGCCTGCTCGAGCGCGCAGCCCGCGTGAACGCCGACTACGTGTCGAAATTCACCAACGGCGCCGTGACCGGCAAAACCGGTTCGCTGACGGCACTGCCGATCATCGAAACCCAAGCGGGTGACGTGTCGGCCTTCGTGCCAACCAACGTGATTTCGATTACCGACGGCCAGATCTTCCTGGAAACGTCGCTGTTCAACGCCGGTGTGCGTCCAGCGATTAACGCCGGTATCTCGGTGTCGCGCGTTGGTGGTGCAGCCCAGACCAAGGTCATCAAAAACCTGTCCGGCGGCATTCGTAATGACTTGGCCCAGTACCGTGAACTGGCTGCGTTCGCGCAGTTCGCTTCCGACCTGGATGAGTCGACCCGCAAACAGCTCGACCGCGGCGCCCGTGTGACGGAACTGCTCAAGCAGCCGCAATACGCGCCACTGTCGATCTCGCTGATGGCGGCGTCGCTGTTCGCTGTGAACAAGGGCTTCTTCGATGACCTGCCAGTGAAACAAGTGCTGCCATTCGAAGCCGGCCTGCACGCGTACCTGAAGACCAAGCAAGCGGACCTGCTGGCCAAGATCGAATCGACCAAGCAACTGGACAAAGACGGCGAAGCCGCCATGTCCGCAGCTGTCGCAGACTTCAAGAAATCGTTCGTCTAAATAGTCAGGCGGACGGCGCGGGCCTTGGGTCAGCGCTGTCCGCCCCAAACTAGTACGAATTGAAATATTGAAGTCAACAAGGAGTAAGGACTCATGGCATCAGGCAAAGAGATACGTGGCAAGATCAAGAGCGTAGAAAATACGAAGAAGATCACGAAGGCGATGGAAATGGTCGCCGCGTCCAAAATGCGCAAGGCGCAGGACCGGATGCGGGCCGCTCGTCCCTACAGTGACAAGATTCGGAATATCACCTCCAATCTGGCTACAGCGAATCCAGAGTACACGCACCCGTTCATGGCGAAAGCCAAGGGCACGGCAGCGAAGCGGATTGGTTTCATCGTCGTCACGACCGATAAAGGTCTGTGCGGCGGTATGAACACCAAC
The DNA here is from genome assembly GCF_036688685.1 of Massilia sp. S19_KUP03_FR1. NCBI lineage: Bacteria > Pseudomonadati > Pseudomonadota > Betaproteobacteria > Burkholderiales > Oxalobacteraceae > Massilia > Massilia sp. S19_KUP03_FR1. The sequence continues at coordinate 135,919 of NZ_JAQQPS010000005.1, forward strand.
ATCCTGCGCCTGGTGACGCAACAGTCGCGCGAGCTGGAAGCAGCTGGCAACAAGATTCAAGCAGTCGCCATTGGCAACAAGGGCCTGGGTTTCCTGAACCGGGTCGGCGTCAAGGTGGTATCGAGCGTGACGCAAATCGGCGATACGCCGCACCTGGACAAACTGATCGGACCCGTCAAGGTCATGTTGGATGAATTCCAGGACGGCAAGCTGGACGCGGTTTACCTGTGCTACACCAAGTTCATCAACACGATGAAGCAGGAACCGATGGTCGAGCAGTTGCTGCCGCTGCCTGCCAACAAGCTCGAAGCCGACCGTGGTAGCCACGGCTGGGATTACATCTACGAGCCGGATGCGCAGACCGTGATCGATGAGCTGCTGGTGCGTTACGTGGAAGCGCTGGTGTACCAGGCTGTCGCAGAAAACCTGGCGTCCGAGCAATCGGCGCGCATGGTGGCGATGAAGTCGGCCAGCGACAACGCAGGGAACGTCATCGGTGAGCTGAAGCTGGTCTATAACAAGGCCCGCCAGGCAGCGATCACCAAGGAACTGTCCGAGATCGTGGCTGGCGCAGCTGCTGTCTAATTTTGTTGCAGAGGGCGCCGCCCTCGCGATTGATCAAGAATTTAAACATATCTGAAGGAACGAACATGGCTGATGGCAAAATCGTTCAGTGTATCGGCGCAGTGGTTGACGTGGAATTTCCACGTAATGCAATGCCGAAGGTTTTCGACGCACTGAAAATGGCAGGCTCCGAGCTGACCCTGGAAGTACAACAACAGCTGGGCGACGGCGTGGTGCGTACCATTGCGCTGGGTAGCTCCGAAGGCCTGCGTCGCGGCATGATGATTCAAAACACCGGCGGCCCGATCATGGTGCCAGTTGGCGTCGCGACCCTGGGTCGTATCATGGACGTGCTGGGTAACCCGATCGACGAATGCGGTCCGGTCAGCCACGAGCGCATGGCCTCGATCCACCGCACGGCCCCTGCGTACGACGAATTGTCGCCATCGCAAGACCTGCTGGAAACCGGCATCAAGGTGATCGACCTGGTTTGCCCGTTCGCAAAAGGCGGTAAAGTCGGCCTGTTCGGCGGCGCTGGTGTTGGTAAAACCGTCAACATGATGGAACTGATCAACAACATCGCAAAAGCACACTCGGGCGTGTCCGTGTTTGCCGGCGTCGGTGAGCGTACCCGTGAAGGTAACGACTTCTACCACGAGATGGCTGATGCCAAAGTGGTCGACCTGGAAAACCCTGAGAACTCCAAGGTTGCCATGGTCTACGGTCAGATGAATGAGCCGCCTGGTAACCGTCTGCGCGTGGCGCTGACCGGCCTGACCATGGCTGAAGCGTTCCGTGATGAAGGCAAGGACGTTCTGTTCTTCGTCGACAACATCTACCGCTTCACGCTGGCCGGTACCGAAGTGTCCGCACTGCTGGGCCGTATGCCATCGGCTGTGGGTTACCAGCCAACGCTGGCCGAAGAGATGGGCCGTCTGCAAGAGCGCATCACCTCGACCAAGACCGGTTCGATCACCTCGATCCAGGCCGTGTACGTGCCTGCCGATGATTACACCGATCCATCGCCAGCAACCACGTTTGCTCACTTGGACTCGACCGTCGCACTGTCGCGTGACATCGCATCGCAGGGTATCTACCCAGCGGTCGATCCACTCGATTCGACCTCGCGCCAGCTCGATCCATTGATCGTTGGCCAGGAACACTACGACACCGCGCGCGCTGTCCAGGGTACCTTGCAGCGCTACAAAGAATTGCGCGACATTATCGCGATTCTGGGCATGGACGAATTGGCTCCGGACGACAAACTGCTGGTCGCGCGCGCACGTAAAATGCAGCGTTTCCTGTCGCAGCCGTTCCACGTCGCTGAAGTGTTTACCGGCGCACCAGGTAAATACGTTTCTCTGAAAGACACGATCAAGGGTTTTAAAATGATCGCATCGGGCGAACTGGATCACCTGCCGGAACAAGCGTTCTACATGGTTGGCACGATCGACGAAGCCATCGAAAAAGCCAAGAAACTGGCCTAAGAAGCTTTCACTTAAGACGGGACACGCATGGCACATACTATTCACGTAGACGTGGTATCGGCAGAACACCTGATTTTTTCAGGCGAAGCCGAATTCGTCGCGTTGCCAGGTGAAGCGGGTGAGCTGGGGATTTATCCTCGCCATACCCCGCTGATCACGCGCATCAAGGCGGGTGCGGTACGCATCAAGGTTGTCGGCAAAGCCGAAGAAGAGTTTGTCTTCGTCGCTGGCGGTATCCTGGAAGTGCAGCCGAACACCGTGACGGTCCTGGCCGACACCGCAATCCGCGGCGCCGACCTGGACGAAGCAAAAGCAACTGCGGCCAAAAAAGCGGCCGAAGAGCTGATGCTCAACAACGATTCGAAAATCGACTACGCCCAGGCGCAAGCCGAGCTGGCAACGGCGATTGCCCAACTGGCAGCCATTGCCCGTTTGCGCAAGACACGTTAAGTTCAGCGGTAATCGACAGGAAAGGCAGCTTCGGCTGCCTTTTTTTTCGTTTGCGCAGCGGTTCGATGTCCAGCAGACTGAATCGACCGCCTGTGTGCCCGTTTTGCCTGTTCGTCGCAGAACGCGAGTCAATGTGCCAACCCTGCAATATAGTCAACACTCGACCCACACCGAGGAGTGCATCGCCATGCCGCACATGTTGAAGATCTGTCTTGTTCTTGCCGTCGCCATCCATGCCTTCTCCGCCAGCGCACAGACAGCGTCGGCACCAGTCACCGTACCGGCCTTGAGCAGCGCGCAGATCGATGCGGCCATCGGCCAGTACTACAAGCCGAACGAGCCGGGCGCGGTGGTGCTGGTGGCCAAAGACGGCAAGACTATCTTCCGCAAAGCCTACGGCCTGGCTGACGCTGCCAAGGGGACGCCCATGACGCCGGACATGCAGCTGCGCCTCGGGTCGATCACCAAGCAGTTCACGTCGACTGCCATCCTGCTGCTGGTCGATGAAGGAAAAATCAAGCTCGATGACGACATCACACGCTTCCTGCCCGACTATCCGGCCAGGGGAAAACGCATCACGGTAGAAAATCTGCTGAACCATACCTCGGGCATCGCCAGCTATACGTCGCAGCCCGATTTTGAGGCGCGCATGACGGAAGATGTCAGCGTCGCGGCGATGATCGACCGCTTCAAGAACCTCCCGCTCGATTTTGATCCCGGGTCGGCTTACCGCTACAGTAATTCGGGTTATTTTCTGCTCGGTGCGATCATTGAAAAAGTCTCGGGTCAGTCGTATGCCGACTTCCTCGAACAGCGCATCTTCAAGCCGCTTGGCATGAACGACACGGCCTATGAAGGCAAGCAGCATGGCAAGGCGACGTTCGCGGCCGGCCATACCAAGGCCGACAAGGGCTTCGAGCCGAGCGCACCGCTGAGCATGACGCAGCCGTATGCGGCCGGCGCACTGGTCTCGACGGTGGACGATCTGGCGCGCTGGGATGTTGCCGTCGCGTCGGGCAAACTGCTCAAGCCGGCCACCTGGCAGCGCGCCTTTGCCAAGACGACGCTCACGGACGGCAAGGTGTCCGGCTATGCCTACGGCTGGGGCAACGGCACCGTACGCGGCGTGCCCACCATCGGACACGACGGCGGCATCAACGGCTTTAGCACCTCGGCAATCCGGGTACCGTCGGCGCACGTGTACGTCGTCGTGCTGCACAATACCGACAGCGGCATAGCCAAGCCGGACACCGTCGCCAAAAAGCTGGTGGCGCTGGCGGTGGGCAAGCCCTATGCGGAACATGCCCCGGTCACGCTCGACGCCAAAGCGCTCGATGCCTATGTCGGGACCTACAAAATAGACGACAAGACCCAGCGCATCGTGCGCCGCGAGGGCGCCACGCTGAGCATGCAGCGCACCGGGCGGCCGCCGGTCCTGTTGTCCGCGTTTTCCCCGACGGGTTTTTCCATACCTGGCCAGCTTGACTGGTTTGAATATTCCCGCAACAGCGAGGGCGCCGTCGTGTCGATGACCTTGCTGAGCGACGGCGAGCCGCAAGTCAGTCCGCGCGTGGGTGGCTTGCCGCCCGAGCGCGCCGTTGTCAAGCTGGCGCCGGCCACCTTCGACAAGCTGGTGGGGCGCTACCAGATGCACCCGACCATGGTGCTGGAACTGACGCGCGAAGGCGACCGTTATTTCGCGACGCCGACGCGCGAGCCGAAACTCGAAATTTTCCCGGCCAGCGAGACGGTATTCTTTGCTAAAGTCGTGGCGGCGGAACTGCATGCCGAGAATGATGCCGCGACCGGCGCACCGGTGCTGGTCCTGCATCAGGATGGCGTCCAGCTGCGCGGCACCAGGCTGCCGTAACCGCGCCGTCTTTCAATCATTTTATCGGAGAATCCATGTCCTTGTTGCGCCGCTTGATCGTCACCGCTTTTGCTGCGGCCCCTTTGCTCTCGACCGCTGCGGCGCTGGATCCGGCGACCGCGCCGCTGCTCGAACGTATCTCCGCCAGCTCCATGCGCGGCAACCTGTCCTTCCTCGCGTCCGATGCGCTGGAAGGACGCGGCACGCCGTCGCGTGGCCTCGACATCGCCGCCGAGTACATCGCCGCCCAGTTTCGCCGCGCCGGCCTCGAGCCGCTCGGCGACGACGGCTACTTTCAGACCGCCGACTGGACCCAGATCGACCCGCGCCGTTCCAAGACCGCGCCAGCCGTGGCGCCTGATCCAGTCAAGGTGCGCAATGTGGTGGGCATCCTGCGCGGTTCCGACCCGGTTCTGAAGGACAGCTACATCCTCGTCACCGCCCATTACGACCATCTCGGCAAGAAGGACGGCGCGGGCGACCAGATTTACAACGGCGCCAATGACGACGGCAGCGGCACCGTGTCGGTCATCGAACTGGCGAATGCGTTCGCAGCCCATGGGGTGCGGCCGAAGCGCTCGATCGTCTTCATGACGGTCTTTGGCGAAGAGCACGGCCTGGTCGGCTCGCGCTACTACGGCGCGCATCCGCTGGTGCCGATCGCAAAAACCGTCGCCGGCATCAACCTGGAACAGGTCGGACGGACCGACGACAGCGAAGGTCCGCAAAAAATGGCGTTCGCCGTCACTGGCTTCGACTTTTCCGATGTCGGCGCCACGCTGCGCCAGGCGGGGGAGGCCACCGGCGTCGCCGTCACCAAGCACGCGGTCAACAGCGACAAATACTTTGCCTACAGCGACAACCAGGCGCTGGCCGACCAGGGCATCCCTGCGCACACCGTCAGCGTGGCGTACGCCTTCCCCGATTATCACAAGGCCACCGACAGCTGGGACAAGATCGACTACGAGAACATGGCAGCGGTCGACCGCACCGTCGCGCTGGCGCTCTGGCAGATCGCCAACAATCCGCAGACACCGAAGTGGAACGCGGTCAATCCGAAGGCGGCGGCGTACCTGAAAACCTTCACCGAGCGCGGCATGCAGTAAACATCTGCTACGCTGGCGCGATCTCTTTCCATGTTGGAGCACCATGAAAACGATCGCGCAGATTGTGCAGCACGCTAAAACCATCGCCGTGGTCGGCCTGTCCGACAAGCCGGACCGCGCCAGCCACGAGGTGGCCGCCTATTTGCAGGACCACGGTTACCGGATTTTGCCGGTCAACCCAGCCTGCGCCGGCCAGCAGATCCTGGGCGAACCCGTCTTCGCCACGCTGCAGGATGCGGCCGCGTCGCTGGATGCCGGCGTCACCATCGACATCGTCGACTGCTTCCGCAAACCGGACGCGATCGTCCCCATCGCAGGCGATGCGATCGCCGTCGGCGCGCGCTGCCTGTGGATGCAGCTGGCGATCGAAAACGACGAAGCGGCCCGGCTGGCGCGCGATGCCGGCCTGGATGTGATTATGAACCGCTGCCTGAAAATCGAGCATCGGATGCTGGGCGCGTAAGCCCAAACCCTGGGCTACAATGACGGCAAAACAACCCTACCGGATCGAGACCATCATGAAACTGCCTGCCCTGCTGCTGTCCCTGTTTGCCGTCGCTGCGTCGCTGCCCGCTTACGCTGCAGGCCAGGCCGCCGCGCCCGCCGCGCCGGCCGCGATGCCGACGTCCTGTCCCGCCGTGCTGCACCAGAGTTTCAAGCGCCTGCAGGACGATGTACCGCAGGACCTGTGCCAGTACGCCGGCAAGGTTGTGTTGGTGGTGAACACGGCCAGCTACTGCGGCTTCACGACCCAGTACCAGGGCCTGGAAGCGCTGTACGCCAAGTATGGCAAGCGCGGCCTGGTGGTACTCGGGTTCCCGTCGAACGACTTCGGCAAGCAGGAGCCGGGCAGCGCGAAAGAAATCGCCGACTTCTGCTTCAACACCTACGGCGTCAAGTTCCCGATGTTCGCCAAGAGCTCAGTCAAAGGTCCACAGGCCAATCCGCTGCACGCAAGCCTGATCAAGGCCACTGGTGAAGAGCCGAAATGGAATTTCACGAAGTACCTGATCGACCGCAATGGCAAGGTGCTGGAATACTTCCCGAGCAAAGTCACGCCGGATGACAAGGTACTGGTGGCGAAGATCGAAAAAGCGCTGGCAATGTAATGTAAATTAGTGCGGCCAGGCGGCCAGCGCGGCCGCCGCGATGCGCAGCAGCTTTTCGCGCGGCGCGCCATCGCGCGCCGCCGTGGACATGCCCTGGACGACGGCCATCGTCATCCCCGCGAGGGCGTCGGCGTCGGCCTGCGCCGGCAGTTCCTCACGTTCTATCCCCAACACGATCCGGTCGCGCAGCTGCGCTTCCATTCCCTGGCGAATTGCGCCCAGCGTTTGGCGGACGTCGGCCGCACTCTCCGAGCAGCTCAGGGCGGCGCTGGCCAGCAGGCAGCCCGATGGCGTGGTCTCGCCCGTAAAGCCGATCGCGGCGCCCTCGAGTATGGTCTGCACCGCCGCGCGTGCGCTGGGCGCCTGCGCCAGCATGCTCTCCAGCGTGACGGGCCCGGACAGGTATAAACCCACCGCATCGAAGAACAGTCCCTTCTTGTCGCCGAACGCGGAATAAATGCTCGACGGGGTGACGCCCAGCGCCGACGTCAGGTCGTTCAGCGATGTCGCTTCGTAGCCGTGTTCCCAGAACAGCAGCATGGCTTTGTGCAGGGCCGCGTCGCGGTCGAACGAGAGCGGACGGCCCTTCTTGCGTGGCGCGATGACCTGTATATTTGGAGCGTTCACTAGGAAATGTCTTGTGCAGCTTGATGGATCGGGCTATGATTTTCCTATCAATCACTCGGAAAGTAAAGCCATGTCCCTGTACAACTACCGCACTCTGGGCCGTTCCGGCCTCGCCGTCAGCCCATTTGGCCTGGGCACCATGACCTTTGGCATGGCGCGCTGGGGTTCCGACGACGCCGGTTCGCGCGCGGTGTTCAACGCATACGTCGAGGCGGGCGGCAATTTTATCGACACCGCCGATGTCTATTCCAGCGGCCGCAGCGAGGAAATGATTGGTGCCTTTGTGGCCGAGGGCAAACTGCGCGAGCAGCTTGTGCTGGCCACCAAGTCGGGCTTTGCGGCCGGGACCGGGCCGCATGCGGGCGGGAATGGCGCCAAGCACGTGCACGCCGCGCTGGAAGGCTCGCTGCGACGCCTGCGCACCGATTACATCGACCTGTACTGGATCCACGTCTGGGATGGCGTGACGCCGGCCGAGGAGCTGCTCGAGACCATGTCTGCGCTGGTCCGCGCCGGCAAGATGCGCTACTGGGGCATGTCGAATGCGCCGGCCTGGTATATCGCCAGGCTGGCCACGCTGGCGCAGGTGCGCGCTCTGCCCGGCCCCATCGCGCTGCAGTATTTTTATGCGCTGGCCAACCGCGGCATCGAGGACGAATATGTGCCGCTGGCGGCCGAATTCGGGATGGGCATCGTGCCATGGAGCCCGCTCGCGTTTGGCCTGTTGACTGGCAAATACGATCGCGCCACGGTGGAAGCGGCGGGACCACGTGCCGGCGGCTTGCCGCGCGAGGCTGCCGCAGCGGGCGAGCAGCGGCCCGCCGGCGACAAGCGCCTCGACGGCGCCAATCCGTTCGGCGATACGCTGTTCACGGAGCGCAACTGGCAACTGGTCGATGCACTCAAGGCGGTGGCGCGCGAAGCGGGACACAGCCCGGCCAGCATCGCCTACGCGTGGCTGAACGGGCGTCCGGGCGTGGCGTCGATGCTGCTGGGTGTGAGCCGGGTCGAACAGTTGCATGAAAATGTGGCAGCGCTTGATATCGTGCTGTCGCCCGCCCAGCGTGCCGCTCTGGACGACGCCAGCGCGCCTGAGCAGCAGGCCTTGTATAGCCTGTTCAAGCCGGGGATGCGCCAGCACGCCGTGTTCGGTGGCAGTACGGTGCGCGGGTGGGGCGAATAATTAGAGGAACGCGCGCAGCGGTCCGCGCAGCGCATTGCAGACGACGATGTCCTCGACCTCATCAAACATCTCCAGCGTGATGACTTTTTCGCGCGCGCGCCACGCGGGGGCGTCCAGCAGCACGGCGCGCATCACGCCGGGCAACACGCCGCACGCCAGCGGCGGCGTGTACCAGTTCTCCTCCACGCGCACGAACACATTGCTGCGCCCACCCTCCGTCAACTCGCCGCGCTCGTTGAAGAACAGCGCGTCGAACGCGCCCTGCGCCTCGGCGTCGCGCCAGGCGGTGTCGTACACGCTGCGCACACTGGTTTTATGTCGCAAGAACAGGTCGCTGGAATCGGTGGTTTCACGCGCGAGCACCACGCGCACCGGTTCGTGCAGGGGCTTGATGGGCGCCGACTGCACCGTCCAGGCGCCGTGCGCACCAAGCGCCAGACGCACGCGGTGGCGCTGGCCCGGGGCGAGGCCCAGGCGTGTTTGTTCGAGCAAGGCGCGCGCCTGGTCGATATCGCAGGGGAAGCCGAAATAATCGCTGGATGCGGTCAGGCGCGCCAGGTGCAGGGCAAGGTGGCGGTAGCCATCCTCGCTGTCGGCGCGCAGGGTTTCAAAAATCTCGAAGGTGTTGGGCAGGCTGGTTAAAAAGCGCGCCTTCAGTTTGCACTCTTCAAATTCGGACGCCGCTGCGCTGTCGTAGACGATGCCGGCGCCCACGCCGAGTTCACCGCGGCGCACGCCATGTTCGAGCGGCCGCAGCGCCAGCGTGCGAATTGGCACGGACAAACAAAAGTCGCCGATTGCCTGGTCGGGTCGGGCTGGATCGAACCAGCCGATGGCGCCCGTATAAATGCCGCGCGGCGCCGATTCGAGCGCGCTGATGATTTCCATCGTACGCTGCTTGGGCGCGCCGGTGATCGAGCCGCACGGGTACAGGGCGCCGAACAGTGCCGTCAGCGTGACGTCGGGGCGCAATTGCGCCTGCACCGTCGTCGTCATCTGCAGCACGGCGCCGAAGCGCTGCACGTCGAACAGCTTCGGGACCGTGACGCTGCCGGTTTGCGCGATGCGTCCCAGGTCATTGCGCAGCAGGTCGACGATCATCAGGTTTTCGGCGCGGTTTTTGGGATCGGTCGCGAGTGCTGCGGCACGGCGCGCATCTTCAGTCGCGTCGTCGCTGGCAGGCGCCGTGCCCTTCATCGGCCGCGCCGTCAGCGTGGCGCCATCGAGGCGCACGAACAGCTCGGGCGAAAAGGACAGGACCGCGCCGCCGTCGGGCAGGCCGATCAGCGCGCCATACGGCACCGGCTGGCGCGCACGCAGGCGGGAATACAATGCGAAGACCGAGCCGAAGGCGTCAAAACGTATACGGTATGTATAGTTTACCTGGTACGTATCGCCGGCAGCGATCAGGCTGCGGATGCGGTCGATGGCCGCCGTGAATTCGGCTTCATCGACGCTGGCGCGCAGGGCGGCGATGCCCGCTGGCGAGGTATCGGTGGTGCGCGCACTCAGCCAGGTTTGTACGGCATCGGTATCGAGCCGGTCACAGCTGGAGAACAACAGCACCTGGGCCAGTGGCGCTTGCGGTGCTTGTGCCGGAATGCCGAGTAACTGTGCCCCGAGTTCGTAGGTCAGCACCGGCACCGCGTACAGGCCGCGCTGCAGCGCCGTCTGCATGTTGGCCAGCAGCGCTGGCCAGCCATTGGCATCGTCGCAGCGCAGCGTGCCGGCGTGGCCGGTGTACAGGCGCGAGCGGGCCGAGCCAGATTCCTCCAGCAGGGCGAATACCGTGTCCATCACGCCAGCAGCAGCGCCAGTTGCAGGGCGCTGCCTTCGACCGGGTGTTGTTTGAAGCCGCTCTTGGCGTAGCGGTGCCAGCGGCCGGTAATATAACTGGCCATCAGGTTGGCGCGTTCGGCCACTTCAAGCTCGATGCCATCGCCCTGGGTCACGGCCAGCCGCAGCGATTGTTTCAACGCCAGCTCGATGCGCTCATAAAACGTGTTCATGCGCGCTTGCAGGCGTTCGTCTTCGCCGACCAGCGCATCGCCGATCAGCACGCGCGTCATGCCGGGGTTGGCGGCGGCAAAGGCGAGCAGCATCTGCAAGGTGGCGTGGGCCTGTTTTACGCCATTCTCCTCGCGTTCGGCGATCTGGTTGATCAGGCCGAACACGCTGGCCTCAATAAAATCGATGAGGCCCTCGAACATCTGCGCCTTGCTGGCGAAGTGGCGATACAGCGCCGCTTCGGACACATCGAGCCGCTTGGCCAGGGCGGCGGTGGTGATTTTTTCGCCACGTGGCTGCTCCAGCATGGCAGCTAATGCTTCGAGGATTTGCAGCTTGCGCTGGCCCGGCTTGGTGCTTGCCATGGAGTGGACTGGGTAGGTTGAGTAACAGGTTAGCGTTCGGCGCCGAGGGCACGCAGGCGCGCCCCGAGCTGGCGCACCGATTTTACTTTGACATCGACGTAGCCGGGGCGTTTTAAGGATGGCTCGCGCAGATACTGGGTCACCCAGACGGTGCGCAGGCCCAGGCGTCTGGCGCCGCGCAGGTTGTCCAGCGTGTCTTCGACCAGGATGCAGCGCGATGGCGCGGCGCGATGTTTGCGCAACAGGCGGCGCAGCATCAGCGTCGACGGCTTGGGACGCAGCTGGCGGTGCACGTGCATGTCTTCGATGGCGATGTGGTGGTCGAACCGGCGCGCCAGGCGCAGGTGCTGCAGCACATCGGTCGAATAGCGCGTCGGGGCATTGGTGAGCAAAATTTTGCGTCCCGGGAGGCTGCGCAGCAGGCGGCCCAGGCCACGCTCGGCGCGCATCATGCCGCGCAGGTCCGCCAGGCTGTGCGTCTCGTGCAGGAAGTGGGCCGGTAGCACCGCGTGGTGGCGCATCATGCCGAGCAGGGTGGCGCCGTAGCGTTTCCAGTAATCGAGCCGCGCCGCGTTGACGGCCTCGATGGTGGCCGGCACGCCGTCCTGGCCCAGCACGCGCGCGATGTAGACGTTCATGTTCGCGCTAATGGCGGGAAAAATCGCGTGCGACGCGTCGTGCAAGGTGTTGTCGAGATCGAACAGCCAGAGGGGAGGGGAGGACTTGGACACGGTAGCACCAAAGTAGGGAACGGCAGATTATAGGTGCTTTGGCACGGCACCGGTATCATGCCCTCACTACCTGCAAATGGAACCGTGATGCGCCAAAAAATCGTCTGGATGACCTGCCTGCTGTGGCTGATCGCTGTTCCCTCCTGGGCCGTCGAGCGCGGCGCGCTGTTCAAGGTCACTGGCCAGGGTCACACGCAGTACCTGTTCGGCACCATGCACGTCGGCCTGCCTGAATTTTATCCGCTCGAAGCGCGCATCGTCGATGCGGTCAAGGGCGCCTCGACGCTGGCGCTGGAAATCGATCCGGCCCAGCCGCCCGAACAGATGGCGCAGGCGATGGTGCGCCAGGGGATGATCGTGCCGGGCGGCGCCGGTTACGAGCGCATGGCGCCGGCGCGGCGCGCACAGCTGGACGTGGCCTTGAAGGCGGCCGGCGTCGAAGCAGAGGCGGCGAATGTGCTCAATCCGGCCATGGTGGCGGCGCTGATCTCGCTGTCGCAATACCAGAAGCTGGGCTACCGCCCGGAGTTCTCCGCCGATGCCTGGCTGGCGCAGCTGGCCCGGCGCGGCAAAACGCGCGTCGTGGCGCTCGAGACGGTCGACGGGCAGCTGGGCCAGTTCAACAAACTCACCAGCGCCGAGCAGTGGCATTTTCTCGATGAGAGCCTGGATAACCTGGCCTCCGGTGAAGAGCTGGCAGAAGCGCGCGGCCTGGTCGAGGCCTGGGCCCATGCCGACCGCGTCGCGCTCGATGCGCTGGTCAAGCAGGTCGAGGAAGACACCAGCGTGTCCGGCAAGTTCATGCGCGAGACGCTGCTGGACGGACGCAACGGCGCGCTGGCCGACAAGCTGGCGGCGCTGCTGCAGCGCGAAGAGAAGACGGTCGGGGCGATTGGCATGCTGCACCTGCTGGGCAAACGGGGCGTGCCGGCGTTATTGCAGGCGAAGGGATACCGGGTCGAGCGGGTGTACTGAACGGGGAGGGTGCTGCAGAAATGGTGCCCTTTACGTGGATTGAACACGTGGCCTCTCCCTTACCAAGGGAGTGCTCTACCACTGAGCTAAAAGGGCATGTGGTGGGGTTATCGCAAACCTGCTGCGCGTTGCACAGGCGGTCTGCGATGCTCGCTGTACGATTGTACAGCTGTGCTTCTCGACCGCCTGTGCTGCCGCTCGCGACGGTTTTCGATAACCCTGATACGTTTACTGCGTTAAAACTTTAGTGCGAGCGGATCATAGTGCCAAATGCTTGTTCGGTCAAGACTTCGAGCAGCAATGAGTGCTCGATGCGCCCGTCGATGATGTGCACGGTGTTCACGCCCGACTTGGCCGCGTCCAGCGCGGACGAGATCTTTGGCAGCATGCCGCCGGAGATCGTGCCGTCGGCGAACATCTCGTCGATTTCGCGGGCCGACAGGTCGGTCACCAGGTTGCCCGATTTATCCTGCACGCCGGCGATGTTGGTCATCATGATCAGCTTTTCGGCTTTCAGGATTTCCGCGATTTTACCGGCGACCACATCTGCGTTGATGTTGTAGGCCTGGCCATCCTGGCCAAAACCGATCGGCGAGATGATCGGAATGAAGGCGTCGTCCTGCAGCGCTTTCACGACTGCAGGATTGATCGCTTCGATTTCGCCCACAAAACCGATATCGACGAATTCGCCTGGTTTTTCTTTGTCCGGCATGGCCATCTTGCGGGCCCGGATCAAGCCGCCATCCTTGCCGGTCAGGCCGACTGCCTGGCCGCCGTAGTGGTTGATCAGCATGACGATGTCCTGTTGCACTTCACCGCCCAGCACCCACTCGACCACTTCCATGGTTTCTTCGTCGGTGATACGCATGCCTTGTACGAAGGAACCTTGCTTGCCGATTTTTTTCAGGGCGTTGTCGATTTGTGGACCGCCGCCGTGCACCACGACCGGGTTCATGCCGACCAGTTTCAGCAGGATCACGTCGCGTGCGAAGCCATGCTTGAGGCGTTCGTCGGTCATGGCGTTGCCACCGTATTTGATGACGATGGTTTTGCCGTGGAAGTTACGAATGTACGGCAGCGCCTCGGCCAGGATTTGCGCTTTGATCTGCGGCGACACGTTAGCCAGGTCGTCGATCTGGTCGGTTGCGCGGTTCACAGGAGAAGTCATGAATTATCCGGAAAAGAATTTTGCGAGATTTTACAGGCAACTTGGCGTAGCCTGTGCGCATTATATGGCGGTGTTGTTGAATTTTACGGTTTGTTACGTTATGGTTAGCCGATATGACCATTCCGCGTGCCTTCCCACCGCTGGCGCACCCACGCGCACAGCCCGAATTCCCGTGAGTACATGCACCCTCTGCGGCGCCGTGTTCTCCTGCGCAATGGCCGACAACACACCCGGTGCCTGCTGGTGTACGACGCTTCCCGCGGCCGTCCCGCTACCCGAGGAAGCGGGCGGCTGCTGGTGCCGCCCCTGCCTCGAATCCCGCATCGCCCAACTGTCGCGCGCGACCCCGCCCACCGAGCTTGCCAAAAATCCAGAACCCAACAATGAGGGTCAGTGTCTGACCCTCATTGTTGGGTAAGAGCTTGCGAGCATCAGATGGCCGGGTCGGGGCGGTCGCTTTGGGTGCGGAAGAAGCGCATCATTTCGCGGCTGGCGTCAGGGCCCTTGCCGTCGGTGTAGCTGCCGCGGGCGTTGCCGCCGGACCAGGCGTGGCCGGCGCCGTGGATCAGCCACTGTTCGGCATGCGGCGAACCGTCCGCGCGCTGGTGCATGGTGCGGGTGTAGGCGTGGCCTTCCGGCACGCGGCCCGGCTCGACCACGATGTCGTTGGCGCCATGCGGCACGCCGCGGGCTATCAAGGCGTCACCGTTGGCGGGATGAACTGTCGTGTCCTTGTCGCCGTGGAAGACGATGATCGGGATCGTGCGGCTTTTTTCGTTGCTGCGGCCGATGTTGCCTTTCATTGCCGCCAGCGCGGACGGTAAATCGTGCGCCGATCCATACGGCAGCCCGGAGTGAACGCCCACCGCCGCATACAGCTCGGGATACAGCGTGCCCATAATCGTGGCCATGGCGCCGCCAGCCGACAGCCCTGCCACATACACCTGGGCAGGATCGATCTGATATTGCTCCATGATTTCGCGGGTCATGCCGGCGATGATCGATGGCTCGCCCCGGTCGCGTGTCTGGTCGCTGGCGCTGAACCAGTTCCAGCAGCGCGAGGAATTGGCCTGCTGCGACTGGGCTGGATACAGCACCAGGCACTGCATCTCTTCGGCCAGCACATTCATCTGCGTGCCGCGCGCAAAATCGTCCGGGTCCTGCGTGCAGCCGTGCAGCATGACCACCAGCGGTACTGCTTCACCGGTGTAGCCGCTTGGTACGTACAGCTTGTAGTGGCGCGCGCCGGCTTCGTTGCTGAAGGTGCCGTCGCTGAATTTCCCGGGCAAGGCGTCGGCCGGCGCGGTCTGGGCTGCGCCGCCGGGCATCTGGAAATTCGGCATCGTGAAGGCACTGCGGCCCGCTTCGTTCATGCGGTCGAGATTGGCCAGCATGTCGGGCACGAAGTTGTCGAACATTTTGGTGTGATCAAACATTGGTGCTGAGGTCTTTGCTTCCAGTGGTTCAGGGGCAGGCGGTGCTGCAGGTCCGGCATGCGTCGGTGGGGGATTGATGTCGCGCATCGCTGGCGCGGCGGCAGGGGTGTTTGCGGCCGCTGTGGCAACGCTTTTGAGTACTTCCTGCAAGGCCGTGGTAGCGGCGATTGGACCTTTGCCCATCAGCGTCCGGGTGGCGGCACGCATTTGCGCGAACATTCGAGGTTGCAGTTTCATGGTGGTTCCTTTGCTTCTTGTTGGGTCAAGCGCAATGACACCGGGCTAAACAATCCTGCCCGCCAGTGCGGTCTTGACGGCGGCGCTGGCATGCAAGGCACCCAGCACGAGTATTGATTCAATGGTCGCCAGCGCCAGTTCGACGCTGACATCGGCGGCAATGCTTGCCATGCCCAATACCTGGATTTGCAAGCGCACGCCGGCGGCCTGCGCCGCTTCGAGGTCTTTGCGCGAATAATGGTGCAGGCCCAGTACCAGGCTCTTGCGGGCAACGGTCTGGCGCACCACGTCGGCATGCGTATTTAACTGATTGCGGATCGCCGTGCGGATCAGGTCAGTCCGGTTGGCATAAAAACCTTCGCTGACCAATAAATCGATTTGTCCCAGGTCGATCATGCCCAGGTTGATGGTGATTTTTTCCGAATCGGCCAGCTTCGGTTTCAGTTCTGTTGTTTCCATTTTGCCCACAATTGTCTCCTCAGTTTCGCTTACACCATCCTTACACCATCCAGGTGGATGGTTTACTGTACCCCATTTTGGTTTGGGGGCAAGCACGATTCGATTGCATCGGCTAACCTTGCGCCCATGAACTCATCTTTCCAGGCAGGCTTGCGCTTCGATTGGCGCTATACCGTACCGGCGCGCGCGACCGTGCCGCAGCTCTACCACGACACCTCGTTTTGTCACGACATGCCCGACGTGCTTGCCACCGGCTACCTGGTCGGCATGATGGAACTGGCTTGCCTGAATGGCATGCGCGACTATCTCGACTGGCCGCGCGAACAGAGCCTTGGCACCATGGTCAATTTTCAACATCTGGCGCCGACGCCGCCCGGCATGGCGCTGCACATTCAGGTGGAAGTACTGGAAGTTGATGGCCGGCGCGTGCGCTTCCAGGTCGACGCCTGGGATGCGTTGGAGAAGGTCTGCACCGGCACGCATGAGCGCCACGTGATCGATGCCGCCCGCTTCAACGACAGGCTGGCGCAAAAAATCGCCAGGGCGGCCACATGAGCCCGCATGAGGAAACCCGGCCCACGCCGGTGCCGTCGCCCTGCATCAGCCTGTGCGAGATGGCGCCCGACACGGGCCTGTGCCGCGGCTGCCTGCGCACCATCGATGAAATCGTCGCCTGGGGCAGCGCCGACGACGATTACAAACGCGCCGTCTGGCAGGAAATCCGCCGCCGCGAAGAAACGCTCGGCTTCGACTGATGGCCATGACCGTGTTCGAGCGCGGTTGGCTCTCGTCGAACAACATCCTGTTCGACGGCCCCGACGGCTCGGCCCTGGTCGATAGCGGCTATGTGTCCCACGCCCCGCAAACGCTGGCGCTGGTGCGCCACGCGCTGGGCGAGCAGCCACTCGCGCGCCTGTTCAATACGCACCTGCATTCCGACCACTGCGGCGGCAACGCCCTCCTGCAAGCGCACTACGCCTGCCACACGGCGATCCCCGCCGCCGAGGCCGACAAGGTGCGCGCCTGGGACCAGGCTGCGCTGAGCTACCGGGCCACCGGCCAGCGCTGCGACCGTTTTACGTTCGACGCCGTCCTGCATGCCGGCGACGCGCTCACGCTGGGCGGAGACACCTGGCAGGTGCTGGCCGCTCCCGGCCACGACAACCACGCCTTGTTGCTGTTTTGCCCGCACCAGCGCACCCTGATCGCCGCCGACGCGCTGTGGGAAAACGGCTTCGGGGTGATTTTCCCGGAACTGGCCGGTGAGCCGGGGTTCGACGAGCAGCCCGCCACGCTGGACCTGATTGATCAGCTGGCCCCGCGCCGCGTCATTCCCGGCCACGGCGCGCCGTTCATGGACGCCGTCGGCGCCCTGGCGCGCGCGCGCTCGCGCCTGGCCTGGTTGGCGGCCGACCCGCAGCGCAATGCCGAATATGCCGTCAAGGTGATGCTGAAATTCCTGCTGCTCGAACGGCAAACGATACCCATCGCCGCCATCCCCGCTTTGCTGGAAGCCATCCCCGTTGTGAACGATGCCTGCGTACGGCTGCTGCGCACCGGCCCGGCGGAACTGGCGCCCTGGGCGCTTGCGGCGCTGGTGCGCGCCGGTGCTGCGCACAGCGTCGACGGCTGGCTGGTCAACGCCGATTAGAATCTAAAATCTAGCACGGTCGTACTTTTTTTCACGCTATAATCGACTCGCCCGATCAATCCGTCCGAAAGTCCACCATGGCGCTGCCCCTTGCATTGCAAAACCTGTCCTTACCCGTCATCGCGTCGCCGATGTTCATTGCCAGCGGTCCCGCGCTGGTCGCGGCGCAATGCAAGGCCGGCATCGTCGGCTCCTTCCCGGCACTGAACGCCCGTCCGGCCGAACTGCTCGACACCTGGCTGGGTGATTTGAAGGCGGAGCTCGATGCCTACCGCGTCGCCAACCCGGACGCGAAAGTCGGCCCGATCGCCGTCAACCAGATCGTGCACCAGTCGAACGACCGCCTCGCGCACGACGTCGAGATGTGCGTCAAGCACCAGATCCCGATCATCATCTCGTCGCTGCGCGCGCCGCCGAAGGAGATGATGGACGCGATCCACAGCTACGGCGGCATCGTGCTGCATGACGTGATTTCGATCCGCCACGCCCATAAAGCGCTGGAAGCGGGCGTGGATGGCTTGATTCTCGTCGCCGCCGGCGCCGGCGGCCATGCGGGCGGCTTGTCGCCGTTCGCGCTGGTCGGCGAAGTGCGCAAATTTTTTAACGGTCCGGTCGCCTTGTCCGGTTCAATCGCCACCGGCGACGCGATTCTGGCCGCGCAAGCGATGGGCGCCGACTTCGCCTACATCGGCTCGCGCTGGCTGGCCACGCGCGAATCGAATATCAGCGACGCTTACCGCGACGCAATCGTCGAATCGACCGCTGCCGACGTCGTCTACACCAATCTGTTCACTGGCGTGCACGGCAACTACCTGAAAAAATCCATCGTCAATGCCGGCCTCGATCCGGATGCCCTGCCGGAGTCCGACAAGAGCAAGATGAGTTTCGGTTCGGGCAGTGCGAAAGCATGGCGCGATATCTGGGGCGCCGGCCAGGGCGTCGGCTTGATGGACGACGTGCCGACGGTCGCCGAGATGGTGGCGCGCCTGACAGCGGAATACAACGCGGCGCGCGCCCGTCTGGCGCTTTAACTAAGGCGTAGCGCGCTTCTGCGATTCCTGGTGCTGCGCCACCAGGACCTGCGCGCTGTCCACGTTCACGCTGCCGTGTCCGCGCCGCGCCAGCGTCCATAGCCCGCCGGCCTGGCGGTACTCGAGCGTTTCAACAAAGTGGGCGAAGCCGCCATGTTCGACTGCCAGCACCAGCACATCGGGCTGGCGCGCGCCGAGCACGAAGCGGCTCTGCGGCACATCCTTCTGCACCACGCAGCCGGCATTGAATGGCCCGCCGCGGTCCGACAAGCCCGTCGCCGCCGCCAGGCTGGCGCGCACCGCGGCGGGTAAATCATCTAATGAGTTCAGTTGTACCCACGACGCGGCAGGCGCGGCCTGCACCGCCAGCATGAGCAGCGGCAGCGCGAAGGCGAGGACGGTCTTCAAAGGTGACATGGCGCATCTCCAGGTTGGATACGCCGATTATGCACCCGCAGCAGTTGGCTCGTTGGCCTCCGTGATCTCGCGCTGCAGCTTGCGCGTCAGCTTCGCAAACACGAGTTCATAGGAACGGCGCAGCAGCACCGTGGCTTCGGCATCGCTCAGTTTAGCCGCCGGCTGCACCTGCACCCATTTTGCGCGCGCGAGATAAGGTGCCGGGACAATGCCGGGGCGGTCGGTCAATTCGAGGAAGCGTTCGTCCTCGACCTTGAAACTGATGGCGTCGGCCGCGGCATCCACCTGTGTGACGGCGAACATTTTGGCACCGACGCAGAACACCAGGTTCTCGTCCCATTTGACGTCTTCCACGCAGCCGGGAAAGCTGCGGCACAGCTGTTTTGCTGCTTCGATATCCATGTCACGTCTCCGATGAAAGTCGTATCATAAGCGCTGTTTCCACATACGCAATTCTCATGTCCCCACTTGATTCCCACGCCAGCCGCGCCCGGCGCCTGACTGATTTGCGCGCCGCCATGGCGCAAGCGCAGGTCGACGCCGTGATCGTGCCCTCGGCCGACCCGCACCTGTCCGAATACCTGCCCGGCCACTGGCAGGGTCGCGAATGGCTGTCCGGCTTCACCGGCTCAGTTGGCACGCTGGTCGTGACGCCTGATTTCGCCGGCGTCTGGACCGACGGCCGCTACACGACGCAGGCCGAAACCGAACTGGCCGGCACCGAGATTGCCCTGATGAAAATCCCGGGCGCCGCCAGCGTACTGCACATCGACTGGCTCGCCGCGAATCTGCAGCCTGGCCAAACGGTGGCGGTCGACGCGCGCGTGCTGGGACTGGCCACCGCGCGCCTGCTGGCCGATGCGTTGAAAGCACGCGGCATCAATCTGATGACCGAGATCGACCTGCTCGACGCCGTCTGGCTCGAGCGTCCCGCCTTGCCCGCCGCGCCCGTGTTCGAACACGCTGCGCCGCACGCCACCGCGGCGCGCAACGCGCGCCTGCTTGACACGCGCACCGCGATGGCCAAAGCCGGCGCCGACGCGCATTTCATCTCGACGCTGGACGATATTGCGTGGCTGTTCAACCTGCGCGGCGCCGACGTCAATTTCAATCCCGTGTTTTTGGCGCATGCGCTGATCGATGCCGAGCGGGCCACCCTGTTCGTTGGCGCAAACAAGGTTTCCGACGCGCTGCGCGCGATCCTGCTGGCCGATGGCGTGCACCTGGCACCCTACCTTGACGCCGCCGCCAGCCTGCAAGCGCTGGCACCCGGCAGCACCGTGCTGCTCGATCCGCGCCGCGTTACCGCCGGCATGCGCGCCGCCGTGGCCGAAGGCGTGCGCGTGGTCGAAGCCATCAACCCGAGCACGTTTGCCAAGTCGCGCAAAAGCGCCGCGGAAGCGGCGCACGTGCGCGCTGCAATGGAGCAGGATGGCGCCGCCCTGTGCGCGTTTTTTGCGGACCTGGAAGCGACTTTGAACGACGCCGCCCGCGCGCCGCTGGACGAAGTGGAAATCGACCGCCGCATCACCGCCGCACGTGCCAGCCGGCCCGGCTTTGTCAGCGCCAGCTTCGGCACCATCGCCGGGTTCAATGCCAACGGCGCCATCATGCATTACCGCGCCGCCGAGGGGACTTGCGCGACCATCGCAGGCGATGGCTTGCTGCTGATCGACTCGGGCGGCCAGTACCTGGGTGGCACCACCGACATCACCCGCGTGATCCCGGTCGGCACGCCGTCCGCGGAACAACGCCGCGACTTCACCCTGGTGCTCAAGGGCTTGATCGCGTTGTCGCACACCCAGTTCCCGCGCGGCACCCGGTCGCCGCTGCTGGACGCCATCGCGCGCGCCCCGATCTGGGCTGGTGGTGTCGATTACGGCCACGGCACCGGTCACGGCGTCGGCTACTTTTTGAATGTACATGAGGGCCCGCAATCGATCTCGCCGACCACCATGCCAGAGCCGCACACGGCCATGGAGCCGGGCATGATCACGTCGATCGAGCCAGGCATCTACAAGCCGGGCCGCCACGGCATCCGCATCGAAAACCTGGTCTACAACGTGCTTGCGGACGTCACCGAATTCGGCGAATTCCTGCAATTCGAAACACTGACCTTGTGCCCGATCGACACGCGCGTGATCGATCCGGCTCTGTTCGACCAGCGCGAGATCGACTGGCTCAACGACTACCACGCCACCGTGCGCGCGCGCCTGTCTCCTCTGGTGACGGGCGCCGCGCGCGACTGGCTCCTGTTACGTACGGAGGCAATCTAAGATGGCCAGTGCCCGCTCCACCCGCGCCAGTGCCGCGGTCGACCGCCTGAAACGCCGCACCGGCAACGCCGGCTGGTCGATGTCGATCACCGGCGAAGGCTACTTCTTCCTCAGCGAAAAACCGGGCGAACCGCCCTTATCGAGCCCGCTGGAGCTCGATGATTTTGTCGCGTTCGTCAACAAGCTCGGGCCGCAGGAAACGCGGCGCATGACCAAGAGCGACATCGCGTTCGAAAAACAGCTGGTCAAAAAAACGCCATGACAGCGCAAGAAGTCCTCGATTTCTGGTTCAGCCAGCCGCCCGCGAACTGGTTCCGCAAGAATGCCGCCTTCGATGCAGAGGTGCGTGAACGCTTCGGCGCCACCATCGACGCGGCGCTGTGCGGTGGTCTGCGCGAGTGGGACGAACAGGGCGCAGCCGGCACGCTGGCGCGCATTCTCGTGCTCGACCAGTTCACCCGCAACGCCTGGCGCGCTACGCCGGCGTCGTTTGCCGGTGACGCGCTGGCGCTGGCGGCCGCCGTCCTGCTGGTCGACAGCGGCGCCGACCTGGCGCTGACACCGGACCAGCGCGCGTTTGCGTACATGCCCTTCGAGCACGCGGAAGACCCGGCCATGCAGGCGAAGGCGATCGCGCTGTTCACCCGGCTGACGGCGCAGCACGAGCGCTTTGCCGACTCGCTCGACTTCGCGCACCGCCACAGCAAAGTGATTGCCCGCTTTGGCCGCTTCCCGCATCGCAATGCCATTCTGGGACGCGCGTCGACACCGGAAGAAGCGGCGTTCCTGACCGAGCCGGGTTCCGGGTTTTGATGGCGACCTTGAACATCGTCGGCGCCGGCCATGTCGGCCGCGTGCTGGGTCGCCTGTTGGCGGTAAGCGGCAGCTATCAGGTGCAGGACGTGTTGACCCGCTCCCACGCCAGCGCGCTGGACGCGCTCGCCTTCATCGGCGCCGGCACGGCACTGGCCGATATGGCGTCGTTGCGCCGCGCCGACGTGTGGATGCTCGCCGTCGGCGACGACCAGATCGCACCGGTGTGTGCGCAGCTTGCCGCCACCGGCCTGCTGCACGGCGCGCTGGTATTTCACTGTAGCGGCGCCAAATCGTCGGCGGAACTGCAAGCCGCGTCGCAGTTCGGCGCGCACGTCGCCAGCGTCCATCCGGTGCGCAGCTTCGCCGACCCGTCTGCAGTGGCGCAGGATTTTACCGGGACCTTTTGCGGTGTTGAGGGCGACGCTGCCGCGCTGGCACTGCTGGCGCCAGCCTTGACGGCGATCGGCGCGCGCATGGTCGTCATCGATGCCGCTGCCAAGACGGTCTACCACGCAGCGGCGGTGTTTGCGTCGAACTACCTGGTGACGGTGGTCGACGCCGCCCTGCGCGCTTATCAGGCGGCCGGCATTCCGGCGGACGTCGCGCTGGCGCTCGCGCGCCCGCTCGCGACGGAAACCCTGAACAATGTATTCCGGCTGGGACCCGAGGCGGCGCTGAGCGGGCCGATCGCGCGCGGCGACTTCCTGACAGTGGCGCGCCAGCAGCAGGCCATCGATGGCTGGCACCAACCCACCGGCACCCTGTATGCTGCGCTGGCCGACGCGACGACCGCGCTGGCCGTACGCAAGCACGCGTAATTTTATGGAGTTCCAATGCACCTGACTGCCTGGGCCACGCTGGCCATTCTCGCCGTGTACTTCTGGACCGCTTTCATGGCCGGCCGCGCGCGCAATACCTATCAGGTGAGCGCACCGTCGATGGAAGGGCCGGCGCCTTTTCTGGCGGCGCAGCGGGTGCAGGCGAATACGCTGGAACAGCTGCCGCTGGCGCTGGCGCCACTATGGTTGTGCGCGATGTTTTTGGGCGACCCGTGGGCTGCGGCCGGTGGTGCAGTGTGGTGCGTGGGAAGAGTGCTGTACGCGCTCGGGTATTACGAGGCGCCGCCGAAACGCGAGGCGGGGTTCATGATCGGGCTGCTGGCTTCCTTGTTCCTGATCGGCGGGACGGTGTGGGGGCTGGTGCTGCGTTAAAACGCTTCCAGCGCGGCCACGATGGCCACGCCGGGCGCTTTGCCGTTACTTCAGCGCGATGGCGATGTCCATCAACCCAACCGTCGCGCCGCCCACCGCCGACGTCGCCGCCGTACCGGTCAGCAGGGCCGCCGCACCGGTCGTCAAATCGATGCGATACAGCGAGCTCGGACCCGTGACCGTGGTGCGCAGCGCAGCGATCGCCAGGCCATTGGCGCCACCAGCAATATCGAACCCGACATCACCCGCCACCGCGACACCCAACGCGCCTATATTGACCAGGGTGCCGTCGTTCGGCGGATTCTGCAGCGCCAGGCTGGCGCCGTCCAGATCGATGTCATACAACATGGTGGCCGTGGTGCCGGCATAGCTGTTGGTGTACGCCGCCCCCGTTACGACCGGCAATGCGCCGGCGCGGTTGATGGCGCCATCGGTCGTGGTCGCGCCGGTGTCGACGTTGATACGCAGGCTCTGGCCCGTGTTGCCGATCACGCGCAGGCGGTCAGCCACCGGATTGAAGTCGACCGCGAAGGTCGCGCCAGCAACCGCGCTGTACGGCGCCGTGGTATCGGCGGCATCCGCAGTCAGGGTCGACTTGACGGTGGCCACACCGGTGGCCGGTACGATCGTCACGATGCGGCCATTCGACGAAATCCCGTACAACAAACCATCCTTTGGCCGCACGTCGAAGCCGAGCAGGCGCTCGCCCGCCGCCAGGCCGGTCACGGCGACATTCGTGTCGAGCGTATTCGGATTCGCGATCTTGAAGGAGACGATGCGGGCGTCGTCGGTCAGGCCGTATGCCACTGGCGCGGCCGGGGTGCGCAGCGCGAAGCCGCGTGCCTCTTCGTCCAGGCCAACCGAACCGATCAGTGTAGCGGGCGCCGTCGTCGCAGCCAGGTTCAGCGAATACAGGCCGCGCACGCCGCCGACCGTCATCACGGCATAGCCGGTATTGGTTTTCGCATCGATATCGAAGCCGCCGATACTGCTTGCGGCCACGCCCAATGCAACCGGCACCGTCAGAGTGCCGTTGTTCGGCGGGTTTTGCGTGTACACCGTGTTGTTGGCCGCATCGATCACGAACAGGGTCGTCGTGGCGGTGCCGGCAAAGCTGTTGGTGTAGGCAGCGGCGTTGATGGCAGTGTTGACGGCGCCGCCGTTGATGGCACCATCGGTCGTGGTGGCGCCCGTATCGACGTTGATGCGCAGGCTCTGGCCGGTGTTGCTGACGATGCGCAGGCGGTCGGCCACCGGGTTGAAATCGACGCCAAAGCTGGTGCCGGCCAGCGCGGTGAATGGCAGTGTCGTGTCGGTGGCGTCGGCCGCCAGCGTCGACTTCAGCGTGGCCGCGCCGGTGCTGCCGTTGAGTGTGTACACGCGACCAAGGCTGCTGACCGCATACAGCAGGCCGTCGGCCGGGCGGAAATCGATGCCGAGCAGGTTCTCGCCCCCCGCCAGGCCGCTCACTGCCAGGTTGGTGCGCGCCGTGCCCGGTGCGGCGATGTCGTACGAGACCAGGCGATTACTGGCGGTAAGGACGAACACGTCCCCAGGCAGGACGACGGGGGGCGGCGGCATGACCACCACCGCGGTATTGTCGTTATTGCCGCCGCCGCAGGCCGCGAGGGTCAGGGCAATCGTGGAAACAAGCAGGCGTGGCGTGAAATGGATGGCTGACATGTGGAACTCCTTGCATAACGTGGATGGGCGCGCCGCTCGGCATAAAAGCCGCGCATGCTGTCACTACCCGCCGCGTTTCAGATTGGATGCATGCGTTTGAAAATAAAGTGACAATTTAGTGAGAGTGTTGCGACCTAGAACTAAATTATCTGGTAGTGGTCGACAAATCAGCGGTTTATCCCTAAGCTTGACCGACGAAATGATGATAAAGCGGGAGGTAGGATGTTGTTCCTGAAATCGACCAGCGTCAGCAAGGCGCCCGGCGTCTACGAAGTGGATATCGCCGCCAAGCCACCCGGCAAGACTTTCGGCGTGTATATCGCCACCAACCCGGACAAGTCACCTGCTGCCTTGCTCGCTGCCTTGCGCACGCTTGGCTTCGAAGAGGTGCACCAGAAAGGCTATACTCACCGCGACCGCGGCCAGGTGCTCGACGTGCATTTTGAAAAGAAGGGCACCGACCTGTTCCATGGCTGGACCACGGCCGAGTCGGCCGTGAACCTGGCCGCCATCGTCGCCCTGTTCGGCGAGCACGGTGTCACGGTCACGCCCCGCGTGATGAGTTTGTCCGAGGCCTACGCCTGATGTTCGCGCGCCAGGCCGCACTGCGAGCCTGCCAATGGACCTGTTTTCTGCCCGTTCCGAACTGACCCCGATTCCCGTCGATGACGGTGAACTGGCAATGCTGCTGCAACTGCCATTGGCGGCCAGCACTGCCGCCGTGATGGCGCAATTGATTGCCGACACGCCATGGCGCTCGGAAATCGTCACCGTCTACGGCAAGCAGCACCTGCAGCCGCGCCTGACTGCCGCGTACGGCGCCGCGCCCTACACCTATTCCGGACTGACCATTCACCCTTTGCCGTGGACGCCTATGCTGCTGTCCATTAAGGAAGCGGTGGAAACCGCCAGCAGTCACCGCTTCAACAGTGTGTTGCTGAATTACTACCGCGACCAACGCGACAGCATGGGCATGCACAGCGACGACGAGCGCGAACTGGGGCGTAATCCGGTAGTGGCATCGCTCAGCTTCGGCGCCACCCGCACCTTCGTCCTGCGCCACAAGCTCACCAAACAGACCATCAAACTCGATTTGCCCGACGGCTGCCTGCTATTGATGCAAGGCGCGCTGCAGCACCATTGGCAGCACGGGATCAACAAACTGACCAAAACCGTTGGCGCGCGCCTGAATCTGACTTTCCGGTCAATTAATTTGCAGGATGGAAACGGAATGCAAAAATAACTGGCTTTTCGGTCAGTTACGTTACATTCGCTTACAGTTCTTACGAAGTGTGCACCGTTATGTCGTTTGTCGTTTGCTATCTTGGACTTTGACGCGATTCAGTGTGAACCGCGCAACAGATGAACGACAAAAGGATGTTGATATGAAAAAGCTCATTTTTGCAGTGATCGCTGGTGTAGCAATTGCAGGCGCAGCCCAGGCGCAAGAGACCTATCCAAAGACCTACGTCGGTGTCGGCGTCGCTTCGGCGGACCACGATTTCTCGGCCGCAGGTGCCACGAATACGAATGCAGACGGCTGGAAAGCTTCCGGCAAAGTCTTTGCTGGTTACGAAATCAACCAGAACTGGGGTGCTGAAGTGGGTTACACCGACTTCCGCAAATCCGATGCCAGCTACACCTTGAATGGCGTGAATGGCCGTGCCGAAGCCGATGGCCACTCGGTCTACCTGGCAGCGAAGTACGCGGTACCAATTAATGAACAGTTCTCGGCGTACGGCAAACTGGGCGCGTCTTACAACAAGGCCAGCCTGTCGAGCACCACCCCGGGCCTGAGCTATGACGACCACCGCACCACCGCGTATGGCGCGCTGGGCGTGCAGTACAAGCTGAACCAGAACGTTGCGCTGGTTGCTGAATACGAGCGTTATGGCGAGAAGCGCGATTTCGGCGCCAAACCGGATGTTGTCACAATTGGCGCCCGCTACAGCTTCTAAGCTTAACGGCGCAATAAGTTTTAACTGAAAGGCCCGGTCGATCCTGTCGACCGGGCCTTTTTCCATGCTGGGGCGCGGTATTCATCGGCCCGGATTACCGTCGCAGGGCGGTGGGATTTTGTTATAGTTGGCCGACTAATCGTTTATCACGGAGGGTGTCATGCAAGGTGCAGGCGGAACCAGCGGCGGCAGTGGCCAATTTTTACTGGGCCTGGTCATGATGTGCGGCGGCTTTTATTTACTGCTCAATAATGTGATCGTCAGTTCGACCTTCGGGCTCGGCTCGCGCCTGTTTGGCATTGGCGGCTTTGGCGTCACGGGCGGCATTATCCTGGTGCCACTGGTGATCGGCATCGGCATGATTTTCTATAACGCCCGCAGTTACCTGGGCTGGCTGATCGCCATCGCGTCCTTCTTTGCGATGGTGTTCGGCGTGATCGCATCGGTCAGCCTGGATTTGCGCACAATGTCGGCGTTTTATCTGATCACGGTGCTGGTGCTGGCGTTTGGCGGACTGGGCCTGTTTCTCGGCTCGCTGCGCAGCGCGGCCCGTTCAGAGCACGCGCGGCCTCAGTGAAGGCCAGCTTCGTCCTGCCCGCGCAGGCGTGCGCGCCAGGCGCCCAGCGCCGACAGGGCCGCGTGGAATTCGCGCTCGATCAGGTCGGCCTCGACGGCGGTGACGACGCCGTCGCGCAGGGCGTCGGACACGGCTTCGGCCACGGCGCCCACTTCGCTCATGACGCGGCACACGGTTTGCGACAGGTCGTCCTGTTGCGCCAGGTTCGGCTGCGGTACCACGAACGCCGCCATGCCGTGGCGCACCAGCAGCGCGTGCAGCGGCAAATGGGCGTCAGGCAGGCCGGCGTTGTGGCAGCATTCGACAATGCGCGAGACTTCCTCGAACGACGGGTAGTGCGAGAAAATCGTCGGTGCCAGTTTATTGCGCAGCACGTTCGGTGAAATATCCAGTTCCTTTGCCAGCGCATCGACGCCGCCAGGGTACTTGCGCGCCACCGTGTAGAGCGCATCGTGCTGGTTCATGTCGAGATATCGACGGGTCATGGTAATCCTCTGATTTTTTTACCGGTGCGTGACAAACCATCAATTGCTATCCTGATTTTACTTACTAACGGCGACCCTGACCATGAAGACCTTGATCCACGCCATCCATGCGCTGCTGGTGCTGTCACTGCTGAGCATGAACCCGCTGGCCAGCGCCGAACCGCGCCAGTCGTCGTCCTCGTCGAAATCGTTCAAGGGCGGGTTTTCGTCGCAGCGTTCATCGACCCCGCCGGCGCGCGCGCCACGCCAGGATTCGGCATCATCGCGCGGCGGCTTTGGTTCGTTCAACAGCGCCCCATCGCGCGACACGCAAAAGAGCGATTCGGCCCTGTCGCGCCGGCTCGACAAGAACGCGTCGCAAGACAATGCACTGCGCACGCTCGACGCGCGCCGTGCCCAGAAGGAGCAGGCCGAGCGCGATACGCGGCCGGTGCCCGGTTACGAAAACCGGCAGGCTAGTGGGCAGTACGGCAACCAGCCAGGCGCGCCTATGCCGGCTCCGGCACAGGCGCAACCGCAGGGTAGCGGCTGGGGCGGCGTGGCGACGGGCATGGTGCTGGGGCAGATCGCCAGTGGCGCAAACGCCCGCAACAACAATGGCTATCCGGGCCAAGCGAACGTGGGCACCAGCAGCGCCAGCGTCAACCAGGCGTCAGGTGGCAGTTCGTTTTTTGGCGGCGTGATGCGCATGTTCATGTGGTTGATCGTGCTCTCGGCAATCGGCTGGCTGGTGTATTTCGTGGTGCAAAGGAAGCGCCGCAAAACAGAAGAAAACAAGCCAAATTACACATTCGAGGGGCAATAAATGGGCTGGAAAGACGTATTTAGTTATACCAAAGCAATGGCCGCCAACAAGGGTGTGGGCGACACCGCGCGCGCCGACGACAAGCTGCCGCTGGGTGCGCGCATCGGCAGCCTGGTGCAGATGCAGGTGTCGTCGATCATCCGGGCTCAGGCAAACGGCTCGCTGATCACCATGCCGGCCGCGGGCGACACGCGCATTCTGGCTGCGTCACAAATCAAGATTGCGCCGGCGACCGGGCTGTATCGGCTGTACCTCGTCACTGGCGACACCAATGCCGACGAAAAGTTTTTGCAGGTGTTCAGCAATGACGACGGCAGCGTGGCCGAAATTTTATATTGCACCCAGCTGGCCCGGGTGATTCCCGAAACGGAAGAAGACCAGGACGCCTATACCGGCGTGGCCGGCTACGGCCTGGGCGACGCCAGTTACACGCTGTGGCGCGAGCAGCTGGCCGATACGCTCACGCCCAGCGACCTGGCTAACGCGTTTGGGGAGGATGACCAGATTACGTATTCTCGCGATGCCGGCGCAGCCGATGCGGCATTCATTCAGCCCTTCACGGGCAAGGAAATCCGCATCGACGACGCGCAAGGGATGAAGGGATTGAAGCAGCAGTTGTATTTCATGCCGTATGTGCGCGAACTGCAAGGTGGCGGGCGCGAATATTTATTGATTACCACCGAAATTATCGACAGCGTCGATGGTGACACCTCGCGCCGTGGCATCCACGTCGACTTCGTGATTGCCATCCCGATGGAGCAGGAACGAATCACCGTGCAGTAATTTTCTACAATTGAGAGGACTAAGAACATGAGCAACGCAAGTGGATGGGGACTGACCGCACGACTGGTGTCGAAGCATTTCGGCGTATTGGGCAACAAGATTTCGGAAGCCATCGCCAATTTCGATCCTGAAACCGCGACCGAAGCCGACCGCGACCGCCTGGCCGAAACGCTGCGCGAAACCGCGCAGCTGCTGGCCTCTAGCCGCGCCGCCTTCGACAAGGAACGCAACGACGTTATCAGCCTGCAAAACCTGATCGCCAACGATGAGAAGGCCACCGAGACGCTGGCCCAGCGCCTCGCTGCCGGCACCATTGCCGAAGCGACCGTGACGATGTTCTGCGACGAACTCGAGGCGAACAAAGGGCGCTTGCCGCAGGAAATCCAGGAAGAGGCCGATGCCAAGTCGTACATGGACGAGCTGCAAAAGATCGTCGATGCGCTCAGCAAGCAATTGTCCGAGTTCGACGCGCAGGCGAAAAAGGCAATGCAGGCGCTGGCCAGTGCCAAGGCGCAGAAGGAATTGCAGGAACTGCGCATGGATCGCCAGTCGCAGCTGGCCGGTTTGTCTGGCATGCAGGGTAATTCGACCGCCTTGAGCGCCTTGACCAGGCGCGCGCAGGTGGTGTCGAACGAAGCGGCCGGCATGCGCATCGTGGCCGATATCGGGCAAAAGCCGCTCGACCAGCAAGCCGAGATCGATGCCATTCGCAAGTCGGTCAGCCAGCCAGCCAGCGGCGCCGAAAGTGCACTCGATCGCCTGAAGCGCTTGTCGGGCAAGCCGACGCCGCCGCAGTTGCCGCAGTAAGCAAAATAAAAGAGGACCCGCGGGTCCTCTTTTATTTTCTACACCGTCAGCGGCTTGTAACGAATCCGCTTCGGTTTCGCACCTTCTTCACCAAGGCGCTTCTTCTTGTCGGCTTCGTATTCCTGATAGTTACCATCGAAGAACGTCACCTGCGAATTGCCTTCGAAGGCCAGGATATGGGTGGCGATCCGGTCCAGGAACCAGCGATCGTGGGAAATGACCATCACGCTGCCGGCGAACTCAAGTAAAGCGTCTTCCAGCGCGCGCAGGGTTTCCACGTCGAGGTCGTTCGACGGTTCATCGAGCAGCAGCACGTTGCCGCCTTGCAGCAGCGTTTTCGCCAGGTGCAAACGGCCGCGTTCACCGCCGGACAGGTTGCCGACGATTTTCTGCTGATCCGACCCTTTGAAATTGAAGCGGCCGAGATAGGCGCGCGACGGCATGTCGAAGCGGCCCACGGTGAGCATGTCGGCGCCGCCGGCAACGTCGTCGAACACGGTTTTGGTGTTGGCGAGGTCGTCGCGGTTCTGGTCGACGATCGAAATGCGCGCGGTCTGGCCGATGGCCACTTCACCGCTGTCCGGCTGCTCTTTGCCGGTGATCATCTTGAACAGGGTCGATTTACCGGCTCCGTTCGGGCCGATGATGCCGACGATGGCGCCCGGCGGCACGGTGAACGACAGGTTGTCGATCAGCAGGCGGTCGCCGAAAGCTTTCGAGACATTCTTGAATTCGATGACCTCATTGCCCAGGCGCTCAGCCACGGGAATGAAGATCTCGGAGGTCTCGTTACGCTTCTGGTATTCGTGCTCGGACAGCTCGTTGAAGCGGGCCAGGCGCGCTTTACTTTTGGCCTGGCGGCCCTTTGGATTCTGGCGCACCCATTCCAGTTCCTTGGCGATGGTTTTCTGGCGCGACGATTCGGTGGCTTCTTCCTGCTTGAGGCGGTTCGACTTTTGCTCCAGCCACGAGCTGTAGTTACCCTTCCACGGAATGCCGTGACCGCGGTCCAGTTCCAGGATCCATTCGGCAGCGTTGTCGAGGAAGTAGCGATCGTGGGTGATGCCGACCACGGTGCCCGGGAAGCGCAGCAAAAACTGCTCGAGCCAGTCGACCGATTCTGCATCCAGGTGGTTGGTTGGTTCGTCGAGCAGCAGCATGTCTGGCTTCGACAGCAGCAGGCGGCACAGCGCCACGCGGCGCTTTTCACCACCGGACAGCACGCCGATTTTCTGGTCCCACGGCGGCAGGCGCAATGCATCGGCTGCCATTTCCAGCTGCAGGTTCAAATTGCCACCGTCGGAGGTGGAAATGATGGCTTCCAGGCGCGCCTGCTCGGTGGCGAGCGCATCGAAATCGGCGTCTTCATCGGCATAGGCAGCGTAGACGGCTTCGAGCTTGGCTTGCGCTTCGAACACTTCGCCCAGGCCCGATTCGACGATCTGGCGCACGGTTTGTTCAGGGTCGAGCACCGGCTCCTGCGGCAGGTAGCCGATATTCAGGCCCGGCATCGGCACGGCGTCGCCCTGGATGTCGGTATCGATGCCTGCCATAATTTTCAGCAGGGTCGATTTGCCCGAGCCGTTCAGGCCCAGCACGCCGATTTTCGCGCCCGGGAAGAAGGAGAGCGAGATATCTTTCAAAATCTGGCGCTTCGGCGGGACGATCTTGCCGACGCGGTTCATGGTGTAGACGTAATTTGCCATCTGGTGTGCTTAGTGAGGTACGAAAGGTGAACAGAATACGATACTACGCCGGGTAGGGCGAGAGTTCAGTTCAATTGTTAGCCCGTCGCCCCGGCGAACGCCGGGGTCAATGCTGAGTTGAGAGCATGGCCCTGCTCATTCAGTATGGGTCCCGGCCTGCGCCGGGATGACGGTTTGGATGCGGCCGCGTTTCGTGTTGATAAGTCCTTCCGCCACGTACAGCGCCAGCGCCGTCCAGATGACCACGAAGCCGATCAGCCGTTCTTTTGAGAACGCTTCGTAAAACACCCACACGCCCAGTAAAAACTGCAAGGTCGGCGCCAGGTATTGCAGTAGCCCCAGCACCGACAAGGGAATCTTGCGCGCCCCTGATGCGAACAGCAACAGCGGAATCGCCGTCAGCGGCCCCGCGGCGATCAGCAATAAACGCGTATTGTCGGACGCTGTCGTGACAAAGTGATTCTGCCCGTGCCACGTCAGCCAGCCGACATACACGGCCGCCATCGGAAACAGCACCATGGTCTCGAGCGTTAAACCTTCCAGCGCGCCCAGGGCCGCTGTCTTGCGCATCAGGCCATACGCGCCGAAGGTGGCGGCCAGCGTCAGCGCGATCCAGGGCACCGTGCCCGCCTGCCAGGTCAGCCAGGCCACGCCGAGCGCGGCCAGGGCGATGGCGCCCCATTGCGCCGGGCGCAGGCGTTCTTTGAACAGGACGAAGCCGAACATGATATTTACCAGCGGCGTGATGAAGTAGCCGAGGCTCGCTTCAATCACGTGGCCGTTGTTAACCGACCAGATGTAGACTAGCCAGTTGGCGCTTAGTAAGAATGCACTAGCGACAAAGCTGGCAATCACGCGTGGCTTGCGTACAATCGCCAGCCAGTCCCACTGGCGCCGCACGGCCAGCACGATCAGCAAGAACAGCAGTGACCAGAGGATGCGGTGCGCCAGGATTTGCAGCGGCGGCACGGCGTGCAAGGCGTGGAAATACAGTGGAAACAGGCCCCAGAGAAAAAATGCCAGGGCGGCGGACAGGATGCCGGTACGCATGAGAACGATCGTGTGGAAGGAGACCGGTCATTATCCTTGAAAGTCGGTCTCGTTGCCGGAAGGCATTCCGTCCGAATCCGCTTGCTATTTTGTTTTTGATAACCTATGGTGCAATGCACTATAACAACATCATGGTGCAATATTGACCTCGACGCATAAGAAGAGCAGCCTGGCGGCCTTGACCCTGGCTGCCGTGGGCATCGTGTATGGCGACATCGGTACCAGCCCGCTGTACACACTGAAGACCATTTTTGATCCCGAACACGGCCTCGCGCTGAACACCCCCAACCTGCTTGGCATCGTTTCCCTGATTTTCTGGGGGCTGACGATGATCGTTTCCCTCAAATACGTCACGCTGGTGCTACGCGCCGACAACCGCGGCGAAGGCGGCATCATGGCGCTGATGGCGCTGGCCCTGAACTCGGTTACGCGCGCGTCGCGCTGGCATTATGTGCTGATGGTGATCGGCGTCTTCGGCGCCACCATGTTCTACGGCGACAGCGTGATTACCCCCGCCATCTCCGTGCTGGGCGCCATCGAAGGCCTAGAAGTGGCTGCGCCAGGCATGGAAAGCTACGTGGTGCCGCTGACCATCATCGTTCTGGTGGCCCTGTACAGCGTGCAAAAGCGCGGTACCGCCGGCATCGGTAAATGGTTTGGCCCGATCATGCTCGTCTGGTTCGCTGCGTTGGCGATCATGGGTGTCATCAATATCGTCAAGGCGCCGGTCATCCTGCAAGCCTTGAATCCGTGGCACGCGTTCCAGTTCATGTACGACAACCAGTTCATCGCTTTCGTCGCGCTGGGCGCGGTGGTGCTTTCGCTCACTGGCGCCGAGGCGCTGTACGCCGACATGGGCCACTTCGGCAAAAAGCCAATCCGCGCGGCCTGGTTCCTGATCGTGTTCCCGGCACTGGCACTTAACTACCTGGGCCAGGGCGGCTTGTTGATCACGCATCCGGAAGCCGTGTCGAATCCGTTCTTCCAGCAACTGGGTAGCTGGAGCGTGTACCCGCTGGTGGTGCTGTCGACCCTGGCTGCCGTGATCGCGTCGCAAGCCACCATTTCCGGCACCTTCTCGATGACCAAGCAGGCCATCGCGCTGGGGATGCTGCCGCGCATGCGCATTCTGCACACGTCGGAAAGCGAAATCGGCCAGATCTATATTCCGGCCGTGAATTGGCTGCAATTGATCGTGGTCTTGATCGCCGTGATCGGCTTCGGTTCATCCGACAAGCTTGCTGGGGCGTATGGCATTGCGGTCACGGCGACGATGCTGGCCACGACGATCCTCACCTTTTTCGTTATCCGCTACCGCTGGAAATTGCCGCTGGTGCTGTGCATCGGCGCAACCAGCTTTTTCATCATCATGGACATCGCGCTGTTCTCGGCGAGTACCTTGAAACTGTTCCATGGCGGCTGGTTCCCGCTGCTGCTGGGCGCGGTCCTGTTCACGGTGATGATGACGTGGAAGCGCGGCCGCGAGCTGGTCTTCGAAAACCTGCAGAAGCACGCTATTCCCCTCGACGATTTCCTGCAGTCGCTGTTCGTGGCGCCGCCGGTGCGGGTCGACGGCACGGCGATTTTCCTGCGCGGCGAGAGCGACGGCGTACCACATGCGCTGCTGCATAACCTGTCGCATAACAAGGTGCTGCACGAGCGCGTGGTGTTCCTGACGGTGCATATCCTGGAAGAGCCCTATGTGCAACGAGGCGAGCAGGCCAAGGTCACGGCGCTGGGCCACAACTGCTACCAGGTCAATGTCAGCTACGGCTTCAAGGATGAACCGAACATTCCTGCCATCCTGGAGCAGTGCAGCGAGCTGGGCCTCACGTTCGAGATGATGGAAACGTCGTTTTTCATTGCGCGCCAGACCATTATTTCGACCCCGGGCGCCGGCATGATGCCGTGGCGCGAGCACCTGTATGTGGCCATGTCGCGCAACGCGCGCGGCGCCGCCGACTACTACCAGGTGCCGCCAAACCGCGTCATCGAGCTGGGCACCCAGGTCGAGATCTGACAATGCATGACAAATAAATACATAAGATTTACAGCAATTTACATGTACCTGCGGTAAGGTCTACGGTCCATCCGGCAACATTTGCCGGATGACTCACTTAATCCTTGCCGAGGTATTCATGAAATTGTCCGCTCCCCTGATCGCCGTTTTTGTTGCCGCCTTGTCCCTGTC
The DNA here is from genome assembly GCF_036688685.1 of Massilia sp. S19_KUP03_FR1. Lineage (NCBI taxonomy): Bacteria > Pseudomonadati > Pseudomonadota > Betaproteobacteria > Burkholderiales > Oxalobacteraceae > Massilia > Massilia sp. S19_KUP03_FR1. The sequence goes on from NZ_JAQQPS010000005.1 coordinate 171,140, forward strand.
CGCATGCGGCGGCGGCTCCTCCGACAGCGGCTCCGTGACGGTCAGCAGCCCTGCCACCCTGACCACCACCGACAGCGTCGTCGGTAGCGGCGCCACGGCAGTCACGGGCAACAATGCCACGGTCACCTACACGGGCTGGCTCTACAGCGCCACGACCGCCGGCTTCAAGGGCAAGCAGTTCGACACCGGCAGCTTCTCGTTCAAGCTCGGCGCCGGCACCGTGATTCCCGGTTTCGACCAGGGTGTGATCGGCATGAAAGTGGGCGGCACGCGTACCATCCTGATCCCGTCGGCCCAGGGCTACGGTAGCAGCGGCACCACCGGCATTCCGGCCAACTCGGGCCTGGTGTTCGAAGTGAAGCTGACCGCCCTGCTGTAAGTGACGCAACGCGCACGCCTGATCTGGCGCAGGTACCAGGCGGGCGGCGTGGCACATCCTTGAGGTCCTGTTAACGCCTCCGGGGTGTGCCATGTTCGTGCGATTGCTGCTGTGCGCGCTGTTCTTGCTGGCAAGTGTGGCGGGCGCGGCGCCAACATTTTCAACCACTTTCCTGCCCACCAATACCTTCGCCTACAGCATCAACCAGTCGGGGCACTTTGCCGGCGAGTCCGACTTTCCCTCCGGCGTGCGCCATGCCGCGCTGTGGAACAGGCAGGGCGGGCCATTCGACCTCGGCTCGCTGGGTGAATTCAGCACCGCCCAGGCGATCAGCAATAACGGCCTGGTCGCGGGCTACTCGGTCCTGGCTGACGGCTTCACGCATGGCTTCCTCTACAGCGGCGCGGGCCTGCGCGATATCGGCACCCTGGCCGGCGGCGGCAACAGTTTTGCGTATGGCGTCAATAGCGCCGGGACGGTGGTGGGCGAGGCCGACGACGCCAGCGGCGAATTCCGCCCGGTCGCGTTCAGCAACGGCGTGTTGCGCGATTTGAGTCCTGGCGGCGTGGCATTCGGTCAGGCGCGCGCCATCAACGATGCCGGCCTGATCGCCGGTGGTGGCCGCCTCGTCGGCGCCGACTACGCGCATGCCCTGCTGTTTGACGGCGACACCGTGCGCGACCTGGGCACGCTGGGCGGGCCGGCCAGCTTCGGCTTTGCCATCAACGACCTGGGCCAGGTGGCCGGCACCAGCTTCATCAACGACGATATCGAGCACATGTTTCTGTACAGCGAAGGCGTGATGCAGGACATCGGCTCGCTGGGCGGGCCGTCCACCGGCACCCGTGCGCTGAACAACCTGGGCAATGTGGTGGGTTACTCGACCTACCCTGACGACCAGCCTGGCGTGTCCTTTTCCAAAGCCACGCTGTACCAGGATGGTGTCGTGTATGACCTGAACACGCTGGCCGACACCGACAACGGCTTTTGGATCCTGACCGATGCGGTGGCCATCAACGACGCGCAGCAGATCCTGGTGAATGCCTGCACCGAGTTTGGCGACTGCCGCACTGCGTTGCTCACAGCCGTGCCGGAACCGGGCTCGCTGGTGCTACTGCTGGCGGGTTTGCTGGCGCTGGGCGCGGGCCGCTGGGCGGTGCCACGCTCAGTGTTGTTCAGGTAGCCGCGCGCAGCATGTCGACGTGCATGATGCCGTCCTCGTCGTACGGCGCGGTGATGGTCACGTAGCCGAACTGTTGATAAAACTTTTCCAGGTAGAGTTGGGCGCCGATGCGGTTGGCGTGACCCGGATACAGGCGATCCGCACCGCGGGTCCCTTCGGTGAGCAGGGCGCGGCCGGCGCCACTGCCGCGCGCGACCGGGGTGGTCAGCACGCGGCCGATGGATGCCTCGGTATATTTGACGCCCGGCGCCAGCAGGCGCAGGTAGGCCGCCAGCTGGCGCTGGCCGTCGACCGTGCGCCAGCCGAGCAAATGCCGGGCGTCGGCATCGAGCCCGTCGATGTCGGGAAAAATACAGGTTTGCTCGACGATGAACACTTGCTGGCGCGCGCCCAGCACCGCGTACAATTCGGCGTTTGTCAGGTCGGCGAACGCGCGCCATTGCCACTCGATCATCTTCTAATTTCCATTAATAGTGCCTTAATTCGCAGTCTCAAAACCTTCGAGCACATTCACCACATTGGTTCCCAGTTCCGCCACCACGCTGCCGCCTTCGAGTACGAACACGACCGGTAAATCGAGGTGGGCGATGCGCTCGCCGATGCGCAGGAAATCTGCGCTGGCCAGGCCAAAGCGCGAGGCCGGATCGCCCGAAAACGTGTCCACGCCCAGCGACACCACGATGGCCTCAGCGCCGTACATGGCGATTTTCAGACAGGCCGTCTCCAGCGCCGCAAACCACTGCGCGCCATTTGACCCCGGCGCCAGTGGCACGTTCAAATTCAAACCGAGGCCATCGGCAATGCCGGTTTCGTCCGCGTGGCCTGCATAAAACGGGTAACTGGTGCGTGGATCAACGTGGATCGACGTGACCAGCACATCTTTGCGCGCATAAAAAATGTCCTGGGTACCGTTGCCGTGGTGGTAGCCGATATCGAGGATGGCGACGCGTTTGACACCGTCGTCGAGCAGATGCTGGGCCGCCAGCGCGGCATTGTTCAAAAAACAGGCACCGCCATAATAATCCGCACCGGCATGCTGGCCCGGTGGCCGGGTCAACGCGAAGCTGCCGCGCTCGCCCAGGCGCAGCGCGTGGGCGGCGTTGATGGCGCAGTCGGCACCTGCCTTGGCAGCCATCCAGGTGCCGGCCATGAGCGGGGTGGTGGCGTCGGTCGAAAACAGGCCGAGGCGACCCAGGATGCCTTCGGGCTCGAGGTCGACGCGCATGGCGCGCACCGGCCAGCTCGCTGCAAACGCATCGCGCCCGGCGTTGGTGGCGTCCAGCGCAAGCCACGCCTGCCAGGCGTGGCGCAGGAAATGCAGGTAGCGCGCCGTGTGAACCCGCTCCAGCGACGCCAGCGAGACGCCGTGGGGAATCACGATCTGACCGAGGCCCCGGCGCTTCAGTTCGCTGACCACCAGGTCTGCGCGCTGCGGCACCTCACGATACGCACTCTGGTTCGCGCCAACGACGCCAGAGCGCCCGTGATGCTGGGCGTGGTGTTCGTTGTAGAACGTCAGCACAGTGCAATTACGGGTTGCCGCACAGCGTGCTGCTGTTGTAAGCCGCGACGAAATCGTCGAAGTTGCCGGTGTCCTGCGCTTCGATTGCGGCCTGGTCGGCCAGCGAGGTGGCCGCCATCTCGTTGAACAGTGCTTCTTCGGCCGGCATCAGCGGTTCGGCGCGGAAAAAGGCCGCGTGCAGTTCGCTCTGGCGCAGGCCGAACGCGGCCGATGAGCCGAGTGCACGCACTTCGTCGAGCACGCGTGCCGACGGCGTCAGCGCCGGGTTGGCGATTTTCGCTTTCTGCAGGCTCAGCGACGACGCGTAGACGCCCTCTTCATTGTGCTGCGCGTCGAGCAGGACGGCGACCGGGCGGATCCGCTCGATCAGCTCGTCGGCCCAGGCTTGCAGGCCGATTTCAATGCCATCGCGCGTCAGGGTCAGGTCCGGGCGGCGGCCTTCCTTGACCGTGCGGGCAAAGTTGCGAGCGTGGATCTGGCCTTCGGCAACGGAAATGTGCGGACTTTCTTCCAGCGCGCAGAAGAGCAAAAAGGCGTCGAGGAAGCGTCCCGTGTCCAGGCTGATGCCGACTGGCTCGAACGGGTCGACGTCCAGGCAGCGCACTTCGATGTACTGCACGCCGCGGTTGCACAGCGCCTGCACCGGGCGCTCGCCGGTACGAATCACGCGCTTCGGCCGGATGGTCGAGTAGTACTCGTTCTCAATTTGCAGCACATTGGTCGACAGCTGGATCCACTCGCCGTCTTTCTTGGTGCCCAGTTGCTGGTACGGCGCGTATGGGCGATTGACCGCATCCATCAAGGTGACGACGTAACTTTCCAGGCTGTTCTCGTGCGGGCGCAGGCCGGACTGGGCATCGTTCTGGTAACCCAGGTCACTCATGCGCAGGCTGGTGGCATACGGCAGGAACAAGGTGTCGTCGGACAGTGTTTCCAGGTCGTGCGCGCGGCCGCGCAAAAAGCCGGTCGACAGGGCCGGCGATGCGCCGAACAGATACATCAGCAGCCAGCTGTAGCGGCGGAAATTGCGGATGGTGGCGATGTAGCTTTCGGACTGAAAGTCGCGCAGCGCGTGGCGGCGTTCTTCCGGGATGCCTTCGCTGGTCAACAACACCTTCCACAGTTTTTCCGGCAGCGAGTAGTTATAGTGGATCCCGGCAATGCATTGCATGGCTTTGCCGTAGCGCAGCGCCAGGCCGCGCCGGTACACATGTTTCAGCATGCCGATATGCGAGGTGCCGTACCACGCGATGGCGATGTCTGCTTCGTCCGGCAATTCGCACGGCATCGATTCGCTCCACAGCATCTCGTCGCCCAGCCTGGCGTAGGCAAAGCGGTGGATCGCGTCCAGGCGCGCCAGCGTAGTGCCGATGTCGTTGTCGGTCGGCGTGATGAATTCGAGCAGCGCCTCGGCGTAGTCGGTGGTGATTTGCGGATTGGTCAGTGCCGAACCCAGTGCCACTGGATGCGGGGTGCGCGCCAGCCGGCCCTGTGGGTCGATGCGCAGCGTTTCACGTTCGATGCCGCGCAATCCCTGGTTCAGCAGGCCGCGGTGCGCATCGTCGTCCAGCAGTGCCAGGCGGCGGGTCAGTTGGTTCGACACTGGTGTTTCCTTTTCTATACTGCTTATGTTGGTGTGGAGCAGAGATTAACCGAAAAACGCCGCGAGCGTCGGCGCTTGAAGATTCCGTAGAGCAGGAATAGCAAACGCGGGCATTGCCCGCGTTTGGTGGAATTCAGAGACATGCAAGCCGCAGGCGCCGTGCCCGCGACTTTAGCGCATTATTTCGCCAGCTTGAACTGCGACAGCTCAGCCGTCAGGTAGCCAACAGCAGCACCGAACTTGTCCTTGTAGTTCGACTTGATCAGCGGGTCGAGCGCGTCTCGCAGCTTCGTGCTGTGGAGGGTGGTCCAGTCGCCAGGGTGCTGGAAGTTGCTCATGATGTAGGTGAAGCCGTTGATGTCATCGACGGCGTGCAGCCCGGTCGACTCGGCGCCCGCCGGCGTCGACAGCACGCGCGCCAGCACCTTGGTGTCGATATTGTAGGCCCACAGGAAGTTGTTGACGTGGTTGCCGCTGTCTTCGCCGATGAACAGGGTGCGCATTTTTTCCGAGAACTTGATGTTGTCCGGGCTGGCGATCTTGTTCGGGTTGGCGGTGTTGCCAAGGGTATCGGCGGCGATGTCTTCACCCACCAGCAGCGCCTTGGTGTCCACAGGCATCCACTCGCTGTTGATCGCAGCGCCAGCCGTGTCCTTCTGGCCACCCTTCATGTTCAGCATCATGATCGCGCCGGCCGTCAGGGCTTTCGGGATCGAGATGCCGTTGCCCGGCACGTTGTACGTGTTGCCGGCGACCATGGAGGTATTGCAATTGGCCAGCGCCGAGTAAGCGATCTTGTCTGCCAGGTTGACGGTGGTGCCTTCCATTTTGCTGAAGCCCATCGAAGCGCCGACCAGTGCGGCATAGCGGTGGGTTTCCAGGAAGGCCGCAGCCTTTTCCATGCCTGTTACCAACTTGATCCACTCGATGCGACCGTTGGCGGCAACTTTGGTGTAGGTCGCGTCCGATGGATCAGCCGATTTGACGGACATGATGTCGGTGGCCTTGAGCGAGCTGGCCAAGGCGCGGATTTCGGCGCTGGTGGCCGAACCCAGCTTGATCCAGGTCAGCGGCGCGGCGGCAGCGGTTGGATCCAGCGAGAAGCCGGCGCCGACCTTGGCGACGTACAAGGTGCCGGCGGACAGGTCTTTTTCCTTGTCGGCGACGAACACGAAATAGCCGCTATTGGTGGCATCGTCGCCCATCAGCACGGTGCGGTTGTCGCCCATCACCTGCACCAGCTCGTGCGAGATGCGGCCCATGCAGTAGTGTTTCTTGATCGAGGCGGTGCCGTCGACGTTGACGGTCACTTCCGGCATGTGGCCGTAGTTGTAGGGATTGGCCGTGGTTTCATTGCCGTACACGTTCTTGCTGAAGGCCTTGAACTGGGCGTCGGTGGCGGCGGTGAACGCATTCGGCTCGTATTCTTCGCTCGACAAGTGGGTGCCCCATGGCGACAGGCTGGCGCCGCAGGTGATCCACAGGCAGTTTACGCCGGCGGTATCAACGTTGTGGTATTTCACCAGGCTCAATTTACCAGTGGTCTGGTCCTGGTCCAGCGTCAGCACGGCGATCGGCGACGGCAGTTGGCCGTAGACGCTGTCGCCCTTCTGGTTCAGGCTGGTGTATTCGAACTGCACCACCGCGAACACAGGTTTGCCCTTGACGCCTGGCACGCTGGCATTGGCGACCGTCAGCAGCGAGGTGCCGTCTGGCGAATCCGAGAAAAACTGGCGTTCCTTGCCGGCGACGGAGGCGTCGATGATCGGCTTGTTGTTGATGTCGAAATAGCCGCCCGCCAGCACGGTGCCGCTGGCGCCATTCGGGACCATGTCGCCGGTGATGAAGAACGGCTGATAGTTCAGCTTGTAGCTGAGCGTGGAGGTGTCGCTGTAGGTGGCGGTCATGGTGCCCGTGACCGTCATGGTCGACATGGCGGCGGCGCTGTCCAGCGTTGGCGCTGCCATATTGCTGAAGGTGACGTTACCGAGGGTGGCGACCGGGGCGGCCAGTACCGGAGCGGGTACAGCGTTGCTGCCGCCGCAGCCGGCCAGGAAGGCCGTGGCGGACAGGCCGGACAGCGGCAGCAAAGGCGCTGCGCTAAACATTTGCAACAGGCGGCGGCGGGAATTGTCGGTAACGTTATTCATCTTCTGGCTCCAGTGTGCGAAAGAACGCACGCGGCGACGGCCGCGTATCTGGTGCGAAGATTAACGATTGATTATGTCAGGACGATGACTTACCAACACTTTTGCTTTAACGATTGGCTGGCCAGGGCGTCAGGATTTCCACGCCATTGCTGGTCACGGCCAGCATGTGTTCCCACTGGGCCGACAGCGAACCGTCGGCCGTCAGCACGGTCCAGCCATCGGCCAGCAGTTTCACGTCGCTTTTACCGGCATTGACCATCGGCTCGATGGTGAACGTCATGCCTTCCTTGAGCAGCAGGCCGGTGTTCGGGGTGCCGTAGTGCAGCACCTGCAAGTCTTCGTGGTAGATCCGGCCAATGCCGTGGCCGCAGTATTCTTCGACAATCGAAAAGCCGGCTTTTTCCGCCACGGTCTGGATCGCGTGGCCGACGTCGCCCAGGCGTGCGCCCGGGCCCACGGCGTGGATACCGGCCATCATGGCGTCGAAGGTGACGTCGACCAGGCGCTTCGCTTCTGGCGACGGCGTGCCGACGTAGTACATGCGGCTGGTGTCGCCATGCCAGCCATCCTTGATGACGGTGACGTCGATGTTGACGATGTCGCCATCCTTCAACACTTCTTTCGTCGTCGGGATGCCGTGACAGACCACTGAATTGGTCGAGGTGCACAGCGTCTTCGGAAAGCCGTGGTAGCCCACGTTAGCCGGCGTGGCCTTTTGTACCTTGCGGATGTATTCGTTGCAGAGGCGGTCGAGTTCTTCGGTGGTCACGCCGGGCACGACGTGTTCCTGGATCATTTCGAGGACGTCGGCGGCGAGGCGGCCGGAGACGCGCATCTTGGCGATATCGCTTTTACTTTTGAGGATGATTTTCATGGTGTTTTCGTAGAGAGGCGGCCGCCCGAGACGCGCTCGATGCCGGCCAGGTCGCGCCAGCTTTGCACGTCGCTGTAGCCGTTATGGACGAGGAGAGCGCGCACTGCGGCGGCCTGGTCATAGCCGTGTTCGAGCAGCAGCCAGGCGGTGGGATGGAGGTGTTGTTCTGCGTTGTCGATGATGGTGCGCAGCGCCGCCAGGCCGTCGGCGTGGTCGGTCAGTGCGTTCACCGGTTCAAAGCGCAGGTCGCCCTGCGCCAGATGGGCGTCGCCGGACGCGATATAGGGCGGGTTCGAGGCGATCAGGTCGAAGCGTTCGGTTCCCAGCGCCGCGAACCAGTCGCTCTCTAGAAAACGCACGGTGGCGCCGTTGCTGGCGGCGTTGGCGCGCGCCACCTCAAGTGCGGCGCTACTGACGTCCAGTGCGGTGACCTGCGCGTCAGGGCGGCTGTGGGCCAGCGCCACGGCGATGGCGCCGCTGCCGGTACCCATGTCGAGCGCGCGGCCTGCCTGCGGCAGCCGTTCGATGGCCAGTTCGACAATCAGTTCAGTGTCGGGGCGCGGAATCAACACCGCATCGTTAACGGCGAAATCGAGGCCGAAGAATTCACGTTTGCCGACGATATAGGCAATTGGCTCGCCACGCTGGCGCCGTGCGATCAGGTTGTTCAGGGCAGCGGCTTCGTCGACACCGATCTCGCGCTCCGATTGCGTGATCAGGCCGACGCGGTTCAGGCCCAGTGCATGGCACAGCAGGATGCGGTTTTCCAGCGCGGCCAGCGGGAGCGCGGCCTGCAGCGCTTTCACGGTGGCGCCGGCAACAATCATCATCGTGCGCGGCGGCGCAGCAACAGCCACGCCAGCGCCAGTGTCAGCGCGACGAACCAGATGGCCGACCACTGCGGCACCGACAGGCCCAGCACCGTGTCGGTGGTCGCTTCACACCAGCCGTCGGCCTTGAACAGCCATGGCAGCATGGTCGCAGACGGGATTTTATTCAGGGTTGTGGTGAGCGGATCGATCCCGCACGAAAACCCCGGGTTGGCGATCACATATAAATGCTTGCCAACCACGCCCAGGCCGCCCAGGCCGGACAGCAAGGCCAGCGTGGTGCCGATCACGGGCTTTTTGGTGAACGCGCCAACCAGGCTGAAGAGGGCGATGCCGAGGAAGGCGTAGCGCTGCAGCACGCACAGGGGGCACGGAAGCATGTCCTTGACGTGCTGCAGGTACAGGGCGGCGCCGACCAGCGCGAGGGCGGTAAAAGCGATAGTGAGCAGGGCGGGGCGGGTGTTGGTCATGGTTTTTAGTGAGTGATCAAACTGCGCAAATTATTCATACCATTTTCCTGAAAACGTGGGGGTGATTTTCGCACAACTCAATCCCCCAGCGCTGCCAGCAGTTCTGCCTGGTGTTCCGCCGCCAGCGCATTGGTCAGTTCCAGTAAATCGCCATCCATGATGAAGTCCAGTTTATACAGCGTCAGATTGATGCGGTGATCGGTCAATCGACCCTGCGGGAAGTTGTAGGTACGAATACGTTCGCTGCGGTCGCCCGAGCCGATCAGGCTTTTGCGTGTCGCCGCTTCTTTCGATTGCTGCTCGCGCAGTTGCACGTCCTTGATCCGCGCCGCCAGCACTTTTAACGCCTGGGCCTTGTTTTTGTGCTGGCTGCGGTCATCCTGGCATTCGACCACGATCCCCGTGGGCAAGTGCGTGATCCGGACCGCCGAATCGGTCTTGTTGATGTGCTGTCCACCGGCGCCGGACGCGCGGTAGGTATCGATGCGCAGGTCGGCCGGGTTGATGTTGACGTCTTCCACGTCGTCGGCTTCCGGCATCACCGCCACCGTGCAGGCCGAGGTGTGGATACGGCCCTGGGTTTCGGTGGCCGGCACGCGCTGCACGCGGTGCCCGCCCGATTCGAATTTCAGTTTCGAGTACACGCCGTTGCCGACCAGGCGCACGATCACTTCGCGGTAGCCGCCCAGGTCCGACGCCGACTCCGACACCATCTCCACCTGCCAGCGATTGCGCTCGGCGAAGCGGGTGTACATGCGCAGCAGGTCGCCGGCAAACAAGGCCGATTCGTCGCCGCCGGTGCCGGCGCGGATCTCGAGGAAAATATTGCGTTCGTCGTTGGCGTCTTTTGGCAGCAGCATGGTCTGCAAGTCCCTTTCCAGCTGCGCCATGCGCCCCTTGCCAGCTTCGATCTCTTCCTGCGCGAAGGCCTTCATGTCCGGCTCAAGCAGCATCGCCTGCGCTTCGTCGATATCGCCCTGCGCGCCCTGGAACTGTTGGTACAGGACGACCAGCGGCTCGATGTCGGCACGTTCGCGCGTCATCTTGCGGTAGTTGTCCATATTGCTGGTCGCTTCTTCGCTCTGCAGCAGTTCGTCGACTTCGACAAGGCGGTTGGCCAGTTGATCCAGCTTGGCCAGCATCGATGGTTTCATAGGGGGTGCTCAGGTAAAGGGGGAACGACGTGCCAGGCATTTGCTGCCAACGCACGGACAAAGCAGGTAAAAGGGGCGCTAACGGCGGTTGCGGAACAGCTGCGGCAGCAGGGCCGCCAGGCGGGCGCGCTCGTCGCCCTGGGCCGAATGCAGCGCTTGCTGCGGGCCGTGCAGGAATTTGGCCGTCAAACCTTTGGACAAGGCTTCGAGAACCGTATCGATGTCGTCGCCGCGCGCCAATAAACGCCGGGCGCGCTCGAGTTCGGTCAGGCGCATGGCTTCGCTCGATTCGTGCAAATCGCGGATCACCGGCACCACGGCGCGGTCGCCCACCCAGTGCATGAACGACTGCACGCGCGTTTCGATAATCGATTCGGCCTGCGCCACGGCAGCCTGACGGCCTTCGCGGCCGGTCTGCACCACCTGGGCGAGATCGTCGACGGTGTAGAGGAACACGTCATCCAGGCGCGCCACTTCCGGCTCGATATCGCGTGGCACGGCCAGGTCGACCATGAACATTGGCTTGTGGCGGCGCGCCTTGATGGCCCGCTCCACCAGGCCCTTGCCGATCAAGGGCAGGGTGGACGCAGTGCTGGAGATGACGATGTCGAACTGGGCCAGGCGCTCGGGCAGGTCGGCCAGGCGGATGGCTTGACCATTGAAACGCGTGGCGAGCGACTCGCCGCGGTCCATGGTGCGGTTGGCGATCGTGATCGAGCGCGGGTTTTGCGCGGCGAAGTGGGTGGCACACAATTCAATCATTTCGCCGGCGCCGATGAACAGCACGTGCTGATCGGCGATGCTGTCGAAGATGCGCTGCGACAGGCGCACCGAGGCGGCAGCCATCGACACGCTGTGCGCGCCAATTTCGGTGGTGCTGCGCACTTCCTTGGCGACGGCAAAGCTGCGCTGGAACAGCTGGTGCAGATAGGTGCCCAGGCCGCCGGCGGCATCGGCCAGGCGCACGGCGTCTTTCATCTGGCCCAGGATCTGCGGTTCGCCCAGCACCATCGAGTCGAGCCCGGAGGCGACCCGGAAGGCGTGGCGTACGGCGTCGTCCTGCGGCAGCATATATAAGTGGGGCCGCAGGTCGGCCACGTTCAGACGGTGGTAGTCGGCCAGGAAGTGGGCGGAGGCGTCGAGCGAATTGGGGGCCGCGCTGGCCGCATACAGCTCCGTGCGGTTGCAGGTCGACAGGATCGCCGCCTCATCCACGTGGGCGCCGGGGTGCGGGTCGATGCGCGCGAACCAGCCACGTGCTGCCTGCACCGCCTGCCCCAGTTGCTCAGGCGCGAGCGCCAGCTGCTCGCGGAGCGAGACAGGAGCGGTGGTGTGGTTCAGGCCGACGGCGAGCAGTTGCATTTCGGATGATTAAAATCAAGGCAGGAGGTGATTATACCCCCGTTGGCGGCTGGGGTATTTCTCAGGTCCCTTTCACGCCCCCATCTGCTCCAGCCGATAGCCGTAGCTGTACACCGGCACCAGCCTGAAACCGTTCTCCGGCCGCAAACCGAGCTTGTTGCGTACGCGCGAGACGTGGGTGTCCATGGTCCGGGACGGCAATTCGGTATCGCGCACCCAGACCGTTTCGTGAATGTAGGCACGCGACAGCGGGCGCCCGAGATTGCGGAAAAACAGCAGCGCCAGATAAAACTCTTTATGGGTGACGTCGATGACGGACCCATTCATCAGCAAGCGTCCCGGGCGGGTCTCGAAGATATACGGCCCGAACTGCAATTGCTCCGCGCCGTGCTGGGAAGGATACGCGCGCCGCAGCAGGGCTTGCACGCGCGCCACCAGTTCGCCGCGGCGCAAGGGCTTGACGAGGTAATCGTCGGCGCCGGCACCGATGCCATCGACGATATCGTCTTCGGCCGAGCTATTCGCAAGGAACATGATGGGCGTGTTGGCGGCGAGCTTTTCGCGGGCGCGGCGCATGACTTCGACACCGCCCAGCTCGACGCTGTGCCAGTCGAGGATCAGCATGTCGGTGCTGTCCTTGCGGATTTGTGACAGTAAATCGCGGGCGTTGTCGAAAAATTGACAGTGATGGCTGGCAGCGCTCAGCACCTGGCAGATCGTCTCGGCCTGGGCGGGGTCATTATCGAGTACAGCTATTCTCATGATGGCAGCGACGTCAAAAGTTGCATGTAGGATTAGTCCTACAAGGTGACATCGAATATATCAGAGTTTTTACAAATTTGAACTTGTCTATAGTAAAAAAAGACACACATTAACAACAGTTTCTACTGAAAATGGCAATGTGGACTTCGACGCTACACTGAAGCCGCAGCAAACTCAATCGCTTTCTTTCCCCTCATCTGTTTGTGATCTTATGCCAACAAAAATCAAGCTTTCCAAGGACGCTGCACTGGTGCCGATCAACGAATTGGAACTCGAACGCGTGCGCGAACAATGTCGCAAGATGGTGCGCAGCAAGGCGCTGCGCTCGGCCGGCATGGCGGCGTTGCCCATTCCCGGGGTCGACCTGGTGTCCGATTTGACCATGTTTGCAAATGTGGTCGAAGAGGTGAATCTGGCCTTTGGCCTGACGCCGGCCCAGATCGAGCGCCTGCAGCCGCGCTTCAAGATCATCGCTTACCAGGCCATCGGCAGCCTCAGCGGCATGTTGGTGGGGAAACTGGTGACGCGCGAACTGGTCATGCAAATACTGAAACGTTCGGGCGCGAAAATCGCGGCCAAGTCAGCCACGAAAATTGTGCCCATTGCAGGTTCGGTGGCAGCTGCGGCCATCGGCTTCGTGCTGTTTCGCCAGATGGGCTACCAGCATGTCGAAGCCTGCGCAAAAGTGGCACGCCAGGTGCGCGCCGCTTGAGACTGCGCCTGTTTAGGCGTCCGGCAACACCACGTTGACGTCGAGGACTTCCAGGTTGCCCTGGCGGTCCAGCGAAATCTTGATGTCGTCGGCGTTCACCTTGGTGTACTTGGAGATCACTTCGATCAACTCGCGGTGCAGGGCCGGCAGGAAGTCCGGCCCGCTGCGGTTGGTGCGCTCGCGCGCGATAATGATCTGCAAGCGCTCCTTGGCAGCCGTGGCGCTTTTCGGCTTGGGCGGGAACAGGAATGAGAGCAGGGCCATATCACTTCGCTCCGAAAATACGCTGGAACAATCCTGGCTTTTCATAGCTGGTAAAGCGCAGCGGCAGTTCTTCGCCCAGGAAACGTGAGACCACGTCTTCGTAGGCTTCAGCGACATCCGTGCCCTTGAAGTGGATGGCCGGGTTGCCCTGGTTCGATGCGTGCAGCACCGATTCCGATTCCGGAATGATGCCGATCAGCGGAATGCGCAGAATTTCCTGCACGTCCTGGTACGACAGCATTTCGTCGTTCTCGACCCGTTTCGGCGAGTAACGGGTAATCAGCAAGTGCTCCTTGACCGGCTCGGCGCCGGTCTGGGCGCGGCGCGACTTGGCCTGGATGATGCCCAGGATGCGGTCTGAATCGCGCACCGACGACACTTCCGGGTTGGTCACGATGATCGCTTCGTCGGCAAACGTCAGCGCCATCAGCGCGCCATGCTCGATACCGGCCGGCGAATCGCAGATGATGTATTCGAAACCCATGTTGATCAGGTCGTTGAGCACGCGCTCGACGCCTTCTTCCGACAGGGCGTCCTTATCGCGCGTCTGCGAGGCCGGCAGAATAAACAGGTTGTCGCAGTGTTTGTCCTTGATCAGTGCCTGGTTCAGCGATGCTTCACCGTTGATGACGTTGATCAGGTCATACACCACACGCCGTTCGCAACCCATGATCAGGTCGAGATTGCGCAGGCCGACGTCAAAGTCGAGCACGGCGGTCTTGTGGCCGCGCTGGGCCAGGCCCGTGGAAAAACTGGCGCTCGAGGTGGTCTTGCCCACGCCGCCCTTGCCGGACGTTACAACAATAATTCGTGCCAAAATTAAGTCCTTTACATTAGCTGGCGCTTCAGGCGCGAGGCGCCGGGGTGAGCGGGAGTATATCGATTCGGTCGCCAACCAGGCGTACCTGGTTCGGCTGGCGTGCGAGGTCAGCGGGGAAGCCTTCGTCGAAGGTGCGGTACACGCCGGCAATCGAGACCAGTTCCGGCGCCATCGTCAGCGCAAAAATGCGCGCGCTCGGGTCGCCCGAGGCGCCGGCCAGCGCGCGCCCGTGCAGCGCGGCGTAAATGTGGATGCTGCCGTCGGCGATGACTTCGGCGCCATTGTTCACGGTGGCCGTCACGATCAAATCGCAGCCGCGCGCGTAAATACGCTGACCGGCGCGGACCGGGGTGTCGACGACCATGGTCGCCAACGGTGCGGGCGCGGCAACGGGCGCCGCCGCCGGGGCGGGCGCCGGCACGGGGGCGGGTGCCGCGACTACCACGACAGGCGCCGGTTCGGATGGGGGGCGCACGCCGCTCGAGCCATCGTCCAGTGCCAGGCCATGCGCGCGGATGGTGTCGACCAGCGTTGCCGGCGCACCGCGCACGGCCACAGCATTGAGGCGGTAGCGCCGCAGCAGATCGACCAGTGCACGCCAGTCGATCGACCCGACGTCGCCGGCGATGGCGCTGATGTCGATCACGGCGAAGTCGTCGTCGAAGAAGTCGGAGCTGCCTCCCGTCATTTGCCGCAGCGCGGCATCGATCGCCAGCGGGTCGGCAGAATGCAGGATCGCCGAAATGGCGACCACCGTGGAAATCTTGATTTCGATGGGCAGAGGAGGGCTTTTGATCATGAAGCGGTTTTGATTGGCGTTAGCCGTGCATTCTACTTTGAAATTTAGTCCAAAGGGCAACGGTTTTAAGAGTCATTCTCATAGGCAACGAATGAGATTTGCCATTGGATAATTGAGCCGTAACAAGGGTCAGATTAAATCAGAATCCGGGCAGTTGATTTCACTGGATAAGCTGATAAGATTGATTTTGATCAAACGCGCATTGACGCTGAAACCTATGATTCATCCCTTGCGGTCCCATGCAGCGGGCCGCGTGGACGCGTGCAGCGCAACCCCCTGGCCAGGCCAGGATTTTGGAGATACACATGGAAGATGTCGTAATCGTCGCCGCCGGCCGCACGGCCGTTGGCAAATTTGGTGGCACCCTGTCAAAAATTCCCGCAGCAGACCTTGGCGCGCATGTCATCAAGAACCTGCTCGCGCAAATCGGCCTCGATCCGGCCAGCATCAATGAAGTCATCATGGGGCAAGTCCTCACTGCCGGCAACGGCCAGAATCCGGCGCGCCAGGCTGTCATCAAGGCCGGCTTGCCGGACATGGTCCCGGCCTTCACTGTCGGCAAAGTCTGCGGCAGCGGCCTGAAAGCCACCCATCTGGCCGCGCAAGCCATCAAATGCGGCGATGCCGACATCATCGTCGCCGGCGGCATGGAAAACATGAGCGCATCACCGCACGTGCTCAATGGTTCGCGCGACGGTTTCCGCATGGGCGACGCCAAGCTGGTCGACACCATGATCGTCGACGGCCTGTGGGATGTGTATAACCAGTACCACATGGGTGTCACCGCCGAAAACGTTGCCAGGAAATTCGACATTTCGCGCGCGGCGCAGGACGAATTCGCACTGCACTCGCAACAGAAAGCCGAAGCTGCCCATAAAGAAGGCAAGTTCAAGGACGAAATCATTCCGCTGGAAATTCCGTCGAAGAAGGGCACTGTCGTGTTCGATACCGACGAATATCCGAAACACGGCAGCACGCTCGAAGCGCTGGCCAGCTTGCGTCCGGCGTTCAATAAGGAAGGCAGCGTCACCGCCGGCAATGCATCGGGCCTGAACGACGGCGCCGCCGCCGTCATCATGATGTCCGCCTCGAAAGCCAAGGAACTCGGCTTGAAACCGCTGGCGCGCATCAAGGCCTATGCATCGTCGGGCCTGGACCCGGCCATCATGGGCATGGGCCCGGTGTCCGCTACGCGCCTGTGCCTGCAAAAAGCCGGCTGGACGCATGAAGACGTCGACCTGATGGAAATTAACGAAGCGTTTGCCGCACAAGCGCTCGCCGTCAACAAGGAAATGGGCTGGGATACCAGCAAGATCAACGTGAATGGCGGCGCCATTGCGCTGGGCCACCCGATCGGCGCATCTGGCGCGCGCGTGCTGGTGACCTTGCTGCATGAAATGGTGCGGCGCGATGCCAAGCGTGGCTTGGCCAGCCTGTGCATTGGCGGCGGCATGGGCGTAGCGCTGGCGGTCGAGCGCGACTGATTCGAGCAGGGCGAGCAGCAACAAGGAAATCACATAAAAAGGGGAGATGACAATGGCCAGAGTTGCATTGGTTACCGGCGGGATGGGCGGATTGGGTGAGGCAGTTTGTATCAAACTGGCAGCGTTGGGTTACCGGGTCGTGACGACCTATTCGCCTGGCAACAAGAAGGTCGATGGCTGGCTGGCTTCCACCAAGGACATGGGCTTTGACTTCAAGGCCTATGAATGCGATGTGTCCGATTACGATTCAGCGCAAGCATGCGTCACCAAAATCGAGCAGGAAGTCGGTCCGGTGGACGTGCTGGTGAACAACGCCGGCATCACGCGTGACATGACCTTCAAAAAGATGGATAAAGTCAGCTGGGACGCCGTGATGGGCACCAACCTCGACTCGGTGTTCAACATGACCAAGCCGGTGTGCGACGGCATGGTCGAGCGCGGCTGGGGCCGGATCATCAACATCTCCTCCGTCAATGGCCAGAAGGGCGCCTTCGGCCAAACCAATTACTCCGCCGCCAAAGCCGGCATGCACGGTTTCACCAAGGCGCTGGCGCTGGAAGTGGCCCGCAAGGGTGTCACCGTGAACACCATTTCGCCAGGTTACATCGGCACCAAGATGGTGATGGAGATTCCAACCGACGTATTGGAAAGCAAAATCATTCCGCAAATTCCCATGGCGCGACTGGGCAAGCCGGAAGAAGTCGCAGGCCTGGTGGCTTACCTGTCGTCCGACGAAGCCGCCTTCGTCACCGGCGCAAATATCGCCATCAATGGCGGTCAGCACATGTCGTAAATAAAATTGGTCAGCCGCATACTGCTGGCGGCATCTGGAACCACCCCTCTCGCAGGGGTGTTTTTTTGCCTGCTGCCGGCCTGACTCAGTGCCTTGCAATGGCAAAAAGGCAATAGTGTTGCATTTGTGCCATAAACATCCCTTTCTTTGGACACGAGACGTTCGCAAGAATATTTTCCCCGTAAAATAATGGCGATTGTGCAAGTCTTTGCGCTTATACCCATGTCCTGAAGTGGCGGCTTTGTCCGCGCCATCCGGGCGCATTTCAGGGCCTCTGGATGTTATTTAATTCATATGTATTTTTGTTGGCGTTTTTGCCAATCACTGCGCTCGGATTTTTCCTGATCGGACGACGTAGCCAGCTGTTTGCCGCTGGCTGGCTGGCCGCGGCGTCACTGTTTTTTTATGGCTGGTGGGATGTTCGATACCTGCCGCTGCTGTTGGCGTCGATTACCTTCAACTACTGGTGCGCGATGCATCTGCGGCCAAGGCGTCATCCGCGCGCGAAGCTGCTGCTGGCCTGCGCAATTGGCGCCAACCTCGCCTTGCTGGTGTATTACAAATATGCGGGCTTTTTTGCAGCCAGTTTCAGTGAATTGACCGGCAGTCCCCGCATTCTTCTGCAGATCGTCTTGCCGATCGGCATATCGTTTTTCACGTTCACCCAAATCGCCTTTTTGGTCGATACCTATCAGGGCAAGGTCGTCGAAAGCCGCTTTGTCTATTACCTCCTGTTCGTCACGTATTTCCCCCATTTGATCGCCGGGCCGGTGCTGCACCACAAGGAGATGATGCCGCAGTTCGCCGACCGGCGTATCTATCGTTTTTCGGCGCGCGAAATGGCAGTCGGTGCCACGATTTTCTGCATCGGTCTGGCAAAAAAGGTACTTATTGCAGACAATATCGCGCCTTATGCGTCGCCCTTGTTCGAACATCCGGATGCGCCCTCGCTGCTGCTTGCCTGGAGCGGCGTGCTGGCCTATACCTTCCAGCTGTATTTCGACTTCTCCGGCTATTCCGACATGGCGATCGGCCTGTCGCGCATGTTCGGTGTAAAGCTGCCACTCAATTTCGACTCGCCGTACAAGTCGCAAAACATCGCCCAGTTCTGGCGCAAATGGCATATGACGCTGTCGCGTTTCCTACGCGACTACTTATATATTCCGCTGGGCGGAAATCGCCATGGCCCGGGGCGCCGTTATGCCAACCTGATGGCGACAATGGTGCTGGGCGGACTGTGGCACGGGGCAGGCTGGAATTTTGTCGTATGGGGTTTCCTGCATGGCTTGTACCTTTCCATCCACCAGGTGTGGGCCAATGCGGCGAAGGCGCTGCACCTGCCCGTCGATGCAAAGCCATGGAAAGTCATTGCAACCCTGCTCACGTTTATCGCCGTTTGCATCGCCTGGGTGTTTTTCCGCGCGCAGGACATGGCCACAGCATTGACGATTCTGCGCGGCATGCACGGCGGTTTTGGTGTCGCCCTCCCTGATTCGGTCATGCATGGCTTGCACGCGGTCCAACCACTGTTGGCACGCATGGGTGTGTCCAGTTACCTGGGCGGTGGTTCTGTGTTCATCGAGGCGTGGGGCTGGATCGCGTTCGCAGCCTTGATCGCGTTTCTGTTTCCCAACACGCAGGAAATTGTGCGCCGATACGAGCCTGCACTTGACTTCGTCCCTGGCGCCGGCAATCTGTCTGGCCGTCTCGGTCGCGCGCTGGTCTGGGCGCCGACGCGCAAGTGGGCGGTCGCGCTAGGTGTGCTGGCGCTGGCGAGCCTGCTGGCCTTGAATCGCCCGGCCGATTTCCTGTATTTCCAATTCTAGAATGAAGGCCAGCGTGAGCGATTCCTCTCCTGATTTTGCACGCTTCCTGGCGCGATCTGCGCTAGTGCTCCTGTGTGGCTGCGCCGCCGTGACCACGCTGGTCATCGCGGTCGACCCATATGGCTTGTATGGCGTGGTCGGACCGGGCCGCTTCAGCACGGTCAAGCCAGCGTTGAATCGTTACCAGGAACAGATCAAACAAGTGCGTGCCGTGCAGGCGCGTCCCAATTTCGTCATCCTGGGAAATTCGCGTGCGGAGATTGGCCTCGACCCCAAAGCCAGTGCTTTCCAGGCCGTGGGCGGACAGGGCTACAACCTTGCCATCGCCGGCACCGGGATTGGCACCTCGGTTCGCCAGCTGGCGCAATTGCAGGCCGCAGGCATCGAACCGAAAACAGTGATCATCGGTGTCGAGTTTCTCGATTTCCTCCCCAGTGCGACGGCGCCGCCCGTCGTGTCGGCATTACCGGAGCCGGCGCCCGCGGCGGTGCCGTCCGGCCCCGTATTCTGGCAGTTTGACGCCTTGTTTTCGCTCGCCTCGGTGAAGGAGGCCTTGCGTACCCTGCGCATCCAGCATGATGAGGAAGCGGCCACGATCGATCCGGATGGGTTCAATCCCCTGAAGGAGTATCGTGCCTATGTGCGCAACGACGGCTACGCGAAAATTTTCGCGCAGCGCGCCCAGGAAAACGCGCGTGCGTTTCAGCGTAAATCGACGACGGCGCTCAATCCTGCCGATGTGAAGCGCTTGCAGGCACTTCTGGCAACGGCCACGGCCATGCGTGCCGACGTCAAACTGGTCATTTATCCCTACCACGCACAAATCCTCGCGTTGTTTGAGGCTGCCGGGCTGTGGCCGCAGTTCGAAGCATGGAAGCACGTGGTGGTGGCGGTCGTCGCGAAGGCACAGCGCGATCATCCTGATGCAAAGATTGCCCTGTTCGATTTCAGCGGCTTTGGCGCTTACAACTGCGAGGCCGTTCCCGACGCTGGCGACGCCGGCGCGTCAACCAAGTGGTATTGGGAGGGCGGCCATTTCAAGAAGCAACTTGGCGATATCGTCCTGGCACGTGTCATGTCAGCGCAGGGACCAGCCCTCCAGCAAGCCGCTTTCGGGTTCAAACTTGACCAGGCAAGCGAGCTGGACAATGTTGCGCGTATTGCGGCAGAGCGGAACGCATGTGCCGCCGCCCATCCTGCCACGTTTGAATCGGCACGCAGGCTCATTTCCGGGTAGCGCAAGAAGGCTGAGCGCCGGGTGTTGCCGTGCCTGCGGAGCGTCCGGCTTGTCAGGTGGCGCTGCGGCGCTGCCCTTCGACGTAGCCTTTGAAATTGTCCAGGATTGCCTGCCAGCCTACACGTTGCTGCTGTTCCGAATGGGTCTGCTCGGCATCGAACGACACCGTCACATCAATGCCGTCCGGCATGGCGGCAAAGGTGATGTGGGCCTGCCGGTCGCCGAACGCGTAATCGATGCGCTCGTTGGGGATCACGCGCGTATAGGTGCCGGCGAAGTCGAAACCGATGCTGCCATCCTTCGCTTCCATGCGCGACGAGAAGGCGCCGCCTTCACGCAGGTCGACGGTGGCCGCAGTGGTGTGCCAGTCGGGTGACGCCGCATTCCATTGTTTGATGTCGTCAGGCGAGGTGTAGGCACGCCAGACCGCGTCCATCGGCGCCGCGACCGTGGTATTGACCGTGATTTTCATGTGTTCTCCCGATGGTGAGCAATGTAAAGACGATGGCAAGGCTGGGAGCTTACGACATTTTTTGATGGCTGGGCGCGCTACAGGCGCCGCGCTGTCGCACATTCTTCTGGCTGCAACTGACCGTACCGGTACGCTACAATCAGCAGCATGATCTCTGAAAGAAGCACCATGCCAGCCAGCCCGCTCTGCTTGTTCCCGCCCATCCTCCCCATCCGTCACGGGATGCTGAAAGTCGATGGACGCCATACCCTGTATTGGGAGGAAGTCGGCAATCCGAACGGCATCCCGGTGCTGTTTCTGCATGGCGGCCCGGGCGCCGGCTTGTCGCCCCAGCACCGGCGCTTTTTCGATTCGCAGGCGTATCGCATCATCCTGTTCGACCAGCGCGGCGCCGGCAAATCGACGCCGCTGGGTGAGTGGCGCGACAACACGACCGATTTGCTGATCGAGGACATCGAGCGCCTGCGCGTCAAATTCGCCATCGACCAGTGGCTGATCTTCGGCGGCTCGTGGGGCTCGACGCTGGCGCTGGCCTACGGTGAAGCGCATCCGCAGCGCTGCCTCGGCTTCGTGCTGCGCGGGATTTTTCTGTGCACGCAGGCCGAGATCGACTTTTTCCTGCACGGCGTGCGCTGGTTTTACCCTGAGCTGTACGCCGATTTCATCGCGCCCATCCCCATGGCCGAGCGCGCTGATCTGTTAAACGCGTACGCGCGCCGCCTGTTGTGCGACGACCCGGCCGTCTACTGGCCGGCCGCGCGCGCGTGGAGCCGCTTCGAAGGGCGGCGCGTGTTCCTGCTGCCGCAGCCGGAAGAGAAGTCGTCCGATACGCTCGACCTGGGCGTAGGCCGCCTCGAATCGCACTACATGGCCAATGGCGCATTTTTGTCCGAAGACCAGCTGGTACGCAATGTGGGGCGCATCGCCCACTTGCCGGCCGTGATCGTGCAGGGCCGCTACGACGTGATCTGCCCGCCGTTGTCGGCCTGGCGCCTGCATCAGGCCTGGCCCGGTTCGCACCTCGACATGGTCCCCGATGCCGGCCACGGCGCCCTCGAGGCCGGCATCGCCGCGGCACTGGTGCGCGCTACCGAACAATTCAAGCGCACGCGCAGTTTTGATTGAACGACCCCGACTGCTACACTAGCGACACAACAACGACATCACTGCCTATGAACATTCAAGTGAGCGATATCGGCCACATCATTCAGCTGGCCATCGCCCCGGTTTTCCTGTTGACCGGCGTGGCGACCAAGCTGTCCGTGCTGATCAATCGCCTGGCGCGCATCATCGACCGTACCCGAGTGCTGGAAGACCGCCTGCTGGTGGCCAACAACGACCGCTATACACAGGAACTATCCGAGATGTACAAGCGCTCGCACCTGATCAATTATGCGATCACCTGCAGCACCGCGTGCGGCTTGTTGATCTGCCTGGTCATTGCGATGCTGTTCATCGGCGACACCCTGAACCTCAAGCTGGACCGGTACATTGCGCTGTTTTTCGTGGTGGCCATGCTGGCGCTGATCAGCAGCTTTGTGCTGTTCCTGCTCGAGATCCGCATCGCCGCCCGCCACATGCGCTTGCGCCACCTGAACAGCTTGCCGAACCAGCATTAACTGCGCATTACTTTATCGAATCGAGCTGCATATGCATGACTACCAACGTCCTCCGACCCTGTATCGCTATGGCCGCCGCGCCGACCTCGAGCAGGCCTTGGCCAGCGGCCAGCTGCGCCTGATTCCGGCCAACCGCTGCCTGACGTTTTCGCTCTCGCAAGCGTGGGACAAGGATTTGTTCGAGGTGTTCGATGCCGATGCCTGCCTCGTCATCCACAACACGGAAGAATTCGGCGAGCGCCTGCACAAAGCGGTGCAGCGCACCTTGCCGAACTGGGCCGGCATCGACGGCGCCGTCGAATATGGCGTGCGCGCCGCGCTGGGCGCGGCGTTCACCAAAACCAGCGCCGAAGCGCATGAGCAGGAGTGGCAATTTGCCTGGCGCTCGCTGTCGCCGCAAGCGACCCTGAATCCCGTCACGGTGCGCATCGGCAGCCTGGAGCAGTATGCCGAACTGCGCGCGCCCGACAGTTATTCGTCTTAAAGCCTTGCGCCGTCGACCGGGCTTTTCGGGAACACCGGTCCGCCCAGGTACGAGAAATAAAACAGCATCTGGCTTTGTGACAGCAAGACGTGATGCGATTGTAAAAAGTCGCGACCCAGGATGACCTGGTGCTCCTTGCGGCCGATGTAGTCCGCCGGGCTGTCCATGACGCCGATGCGCGGATGCTGGATCACTTCGTCGCCAATCGCAAAGCTGTCGAACGTCTGGTGCCAGACGGTTCTGGTCTCGCTGCCGATGCCGCGTGCCGTGCCGTCGGCGACCACGCCAGGCGCTTCGGTCGAAAAGCCCAGTTTGCGGGCGACGTCCAGATCGATGACGGTGCTGTCCGAACCGCTATCGATCAGCGCCCACAGCGCCACGCCATTGACGTGCACCTGGACCAGCGGCTTGGTCGAGCCGCGGGAAAATTTCATCGGCACGCTCGACGCATCCTTGTCCCAGTAGGCCAGCGCCTTGTCCTGGCAATGATCGGCGCGAAAGAGTTTGATGCGTTTGTCGGAGAAATCGAGTTCCAGGTCGTATTGCAGCAGAAAGTCGTCGCCGACAATGCCGGCCATACCAGAATTCTCCAGCGAGTCGACCACCGGGAAGCGCATGTTTTTCGCATGCGCGCCACCGATCGCGAAATCTTTCACCTTGACCAGGAACAGCGACGTCCTGCCGCCCACGCCCTGTACTTGCCGGCTGGTTCGCTCCGGATTCAGGCCCTGGTTGTCGGCTTCGGCACGCAGCACGAGCGTGGCGTCGGATCCCGTGTCGAGCAGCATTCGTACAGGCCTGCCATTGATTTCACCGTCGACCGTCGGGGCGGCCGATCCGGCAGCATGGGAGATGTCGAGACTGGCTTGCTCGATGAAGCGGCAAGCGTTGTCCGCCCGCGCAAGGGGCGCGGACAACAAGAGGACCGCAAAAAAAGAAAAGTGGAGGCGTTTCTGGGTAGTGCGCGTCATGGAGAACCTGGTCATTGGTGGAAGAAAGGCAGGCATGATTATGACTACTAATTACTTTATTAATATGACAAAGTGTTGAAAAAATTTATTTAGCCGAACGGCGCGAACTGCGATTAGTGACACGCCTCCAGCCACACGCTGTAATGTCACGATTCCCTATCGATTGGCTGACCATGTCCCAGTTCCCTCACTTGCTCGCCCCGCTTGACCTGGGTTTTACCACGCTGCGCAACCGCGTCATCATGGGTTCGATGCACACCGGCCTGGAAGACAGGTTTTACAACTACGGCAAGCTGGCCGCGTTCTATCGAGAGCGCGCGAGAGGCGGTGTCGGGCTGATCGTCACCGGCGGCATTTCGCCGAATCGCCAGGGCTGGCTGCTGCCCTTTGGCGGCACGCTGAACTTCGCCGGCGATGTACTCAATCACCGCCGCGTCACCCGGGCTGTGCACGAAGAAGGCGGCAAGATCCTGCTGCAGATCCTGCACGCCGGGAGATATGGCTACCAGCCGCTGGTGGTGTCAGCGTCCAGCGCAAAGTCGCCCATTTCTCCGTTCAAGCCGCGCGCCTTGAGCGCCGCCGGCATCGAGTCGACCATCAGGGCCTACATCCGCTGCGCGAAGCTGGCGCGCCGGGCTGGCTACGACGGCATCGAAGTGATGGGCAGCGAAGGCTATTTGCTCAACCAGTTCCTGTGCGCGCGCACCAACCGCCGCACCGATAACTGGGGCGGCCCCATCGAGAATCGCATGCGTCTGCCGGTCGACATCGTGCGCCGCATCCGGGCGGCAGTGGGACGCGACTTCATCATCATGTACCGCCACTCGGTGCTCGACCTGGTCGAGGGCGGCAATACCTGGGACGAGGTGGTGCTGGTGGCGCAGGCCCTGGCGGCGGCCGGCGTGACGATTCTGAATACCGGCTACGGCTGGCATGAAGCGCGCGTGCCGACCATCGTCACCTCGGTGCCGCGCGGTGCCTTTGCCAGCATCGCCGGCAAGCTGCGTGCGGCCGTCACCATCCCCGTGGTGGCGTCGAACCGCATCAACATGCCGCGCGAGGCCGACGATATCCTGGCACGCGGCGACGCCGACCTGGTCTCGATGGCGCGCCCGTTCCTGGCCGATGCGGCCTTTGTCGCCAAGGCGGCGGCGGGACGCGCAGACGAAATCAACACGTGCATCGGCTGCAACCAGGCCTGCCTGGACCACACCTTCGCCAACCAGCGCGCCACCTGTCTGGTCAACCCGCGCGCCTGCCACGAGACCGAGTTGAACTACAAGGTGGCAGCGGTGAGGCGCAAGGTGGCGGTGGTGGGCGCGGGACCGGCTGGCCTGTCGGCGGCGACCGTGGCGGCCGAATGCGGCCACGACGTCACCTTGTTCGAATCGGGCGCGGACCTGGGCGGGCAGTTCCGCATCGCCATGCAGATTCCGGGCAAGGAGGAATTCGCCGAGACCATCCGTTATTTCAGGCGCAAGCTGGAAACCACCGGCGTGAGCGTGCGCCTGAACACGCGCGTCACGCGCGAGCAGCTGCGCGCCGGTGGCTACGACCACGTGATCGTGGCCACCGGCATTGCAGTGCGCATGCCGCGCATCGCCGGCATCGACCATCCGAAGGTGCTGTCCTACCTCGACGTCCTGCGTGACAAGGCGCCGGTGGGCAAGCGCGTGGCGATTGTCGGCGCGGGCGGTATCGGCTTCGACATGGGCGAGTTTTTGCTGCACGACGCGGCGCACCCCTTGCCGGTACCGGTGGCGGCATGGGCGGCAGAGTGGGGCGTCGATTTGCAGGTGCGCGCGGCGGGCGGCTTGATGGCGCCAACGCCGGTGGTTCCGGTGCGCGAGCTGTTCCTGCTGCAGCGGAAGACCAGCAAACCTGGCGCGGGCCTGGGTAAAACGTCAGGCTGGGTGCACCGCGCGACCTTGTTGCGCCACGGCGTGACCATGCTGGCGGGCGTCACCTATGAGCGCATCGATGACGCCGGGCTGCACATTACCGTGGGAGGCGTGGCGCGCTTGCTGGAGGTGGACAACGTCGTTATCTGTGCGGGGCAGGATAGCCTGGACGAGTTGATGCCGGACGCGGGGACGCAGGGCGGGCCGGTGTTTCACAAGATCGGCGGGGCGGCGCTGGCGGCGGAGCTGGATGCGAAGCGGGCGATTCGGGAGGGGGCGGTGCTGGGGGCGAGTTTGTAGATTAGTCGCTACCTCACATCGACACCACCGTCATGCTCGCCATTGGCGAACCTGACTCATGGCGAAAGCCGGGATCCATGCTGAGCGTCGTGTTCCGCGGCGGTTCACCTTCACCATGAACACGTGCGGGTTATGGGTCCCGGCCTGCGCCGGGATGACGACTCGTAGTGAAACTTGCTAAATAGTTTACGGCTTACAGCTTGCGCACCACCACGCAGCCAATCGAATACCCGGCGCCGAACGAACAAATCACGCCCAGCGCGCCGACCGGCAAATCGTCCTGGTACTTGTGGAACGCAATGATCGACCCGGCCGACGAGGTGTTCGCGTAGGTGTCGAGAATCACCGGCGCCTCGCCAGGCAGCGCATCGCGCCCCAGCAGCAGGCGGATGATCAGCAGGTTCATGTTCAGGTTGGCCTGGTGCAGCCAGTAGCGCGCCACGTCCGCCACGTCCAGACCTGCAGCTTCGACGGTGGCGCGAATCATCTCGGCCGCCATCGGGCACACTTCCTTGAACACCTTGCGGCCCTGCTGGCGAAACAGTTTGTCGGCGTCGCCCGCTTTGTCTTCGTCGAATCGGTTCATGAAGCCGAAGTTGTTGCGGATATTGTTCGAAAAACTCGTCTTCAGTTTCGATTCGAGGATCTCGAAGCAGTGTTTGCCGACAGCGGCGTCTTTCGCTTCGATGACGATCGCCGTGCACGCGTCGCCAAAAATGAAGTGGCTGTCGCGGTCGCGGAAGTTCAAATGGCCGCTGGTGATTTCCGGGTTCAGCACCAGTACCGCGCGGGCCTGGCCGGTTTGCACGGCTGCCATCGCGGTCTGGATGCCGAACGTGGCCGACGAGCAGGCCACGTTCATGTCGAAACCGTAGCCCTCGATGCCGAGTGCGTCCTGCACTTCGACAGCCATGGCCGGGTAGGCGCGCTGCATGTTCGAGCAGGCCACCAGCACCATGTCGATGTCGGCGGCAGTGCGGCCCGCGCGCGCGAGCGCGTCGCGCGCGGCGGCCACGCACATCTCCGCTTGCAGGGAGATCTGCTCGTCCGGACGGTCGGCGATGCGCGGCGTCATGCGCGCTGGATCGATCACGCCCGCCTTCTCCATCACGTAGCGCGACTTGATGCCGGAGGCTTTTTCGATAAAGCCCGGGCTGGACCGCTCGACCGCCGTCACGGTGCCGGTGGCGATCGCGTCCGCGTGTTCTGTATTGAAAGCGTCAGCGTGCGCGTTGAAGGCCTCGACCAGCTCTTCGTTGGAGATCGAATGCGGTGGCGTAAACAGGCCGGTACCGCTGATGACGACAGATTTCATGGTAAGTCTTTCGATTCGATTTGGCCGGTCCAGCCGGCGGTTGGCGCCGATTCTACACAATCGCAAGGCAGGGGGGAATTGTCGGACCGACCAAGCAAGCGTTTCATCAGGGCGGCGTGGCCTGCGCGGCCGACAGCAGCACCTTCTGTCCCTTCAGGTAGCGCAGCGCCTGCGCCAGCTGGAAGTCGTCGGCGCTGCCGAACTGCAGGGGTTTGCGCGCCAGTTCGCGCAGATACAGGCGGGTCTGTGCTTCGAGGTCGTCGGCGCGCATGCTCGCCTCCTTGCTGCGGTCGTTCGCCAGATGGTGCTCCAGGTCGGCCTCGCGCATGCGCAGCGAATTCATGCCGTCGCTGTCGACGTATTCGTCCACGCGCAGGTCGGGCACGATGCCGTGCGCCTGGATCGAGCGCCCGGACGGCGTGTAGTAGCGCGCCGTGGTTAGCTTGATGGCCGCATCGAGACCGACCGGGCTGATGGTCTGCACCGAACCCTTGCCGAAGGTGCGGCTGCCGATCACGGTGGCGCGCTTGTAGTCCTGCAGGGCGCCGGCGACGATTTCCGACGCCGATGCCGAACCGGTATTGACCAGCACGACCATCGGCACGGTTTTCAGGCCCGCCGGCAAACCGGCCAGCGCGTCGCCATTTTTGAGCATGTAATCCTGCGCCGTGCCATAGAAATGCTGGCGCGAGTCGGCGCGCTGGCCATGCGTCGAGACGATCTCGGCGCCTTTCGGCAAAAACGCCGCCGCCGCTCCCACCGCGCCTTGCAGCAGGCCGCCCGGATCGTTGCGCAGATCGAGCACCAGGCCCTTGAGGTCGGGGTCCTGGCGGTACAGGGCGGCCAGCTTGGCGGCAAGATCGTCGAGTGTCGGTTCCTGAAACTGGGCGATGCGCAGCCAGGCGTAGCCCGGTTCGACCAGCGCGCCCTTGACGCTTTTCTGGACGATTTGCGAACGGGTGATGGTGAATTTCAAAGGCGCGATGTGGCCGCTGCGCAGGACCGTCAGGGTCACTTGCGTGCCCGGTTCGCCGCGCATGCGGCGCACCGCGTCGTCGACCGGCGCGCCGCGCACGGCAACGCCGTCGACGTTGGTCACCAGGTCGCCCGCCTGGATGCCGGCCAGCGCCGCTGGCGCGCCTTCGATCGGTTCGACGATGCGCACATACCCATCATCGCTGCTGGAAATTTCGATGCCCAGGCCGACGAACTTGCCTGCGGTCCCCTCGCGCAGGGCGCGGTAGGAGCGGCGGTCGAGGAATGCGGAATGCGGGTCGAGGCTGGCGACCATGCCGCTGGTCGCTTCCTGCAGCAGGGCCTTGTCGTCGGTGACGGGATCGACGTAATCGGTCTTGATGACCGCGTAGACATCGGCCAGCTGGCGCAGCGCCTCGAGTGGCAATGCTGGCTCCAGCGGTTTTTGCGCGAGCGCGGAAAACTGCATCGTGATTGCCACGCCGAAGATGGCGCCGAGCGCGATCAGGCCGGCATTGTGTAGTTTGAAGGCCATGGTCGCGCCAGTATAAACCGCCTTCCGATCCTTGCGTCGGGACGAATGTAAATCCGTGTCGGGATTTGAAAGCGCCCCGTAAAGATTTGTAAGCTTCTGCTGACGCCGGCGAATTTGCCCTATTCTTGACCTCGGTTTCTCGCTTTACTTCTCGTGAAGTGGTCTTTTGCCCATGGTTCCGGCCGTGGGCTTTTTTTTGTTGAAAGTCGCTATGACCCGTATCCCCTTCAAACTGGCGCTGTCCGTGCTGCTGGTGCTAAGCGCCGCCGCGCCATCGTTCGCCGTGCCGGTGACGAGCATCCACGCCGAAGAACTCATCGCCATGGCGCCGGACCTGCGCACCGCGCTGGCGCTGAACGCCAACCAGAAAATCCTGTGGGTCCAGGTCGACGGCCGCAGCCACGCCATCCTGCGCGAGCGCGCCTCGCGCCGCGAACGCTTGCAGCGCCAGGCCAAAACCGTCGTGACGACGCCAGCGCCCGAACTGCGCACGCTGGGCGCCGCCATGGATGCGGAAGACGCCGCAATTGCGCTTGAGGACAAGCAGTTGCGTGAGCTGTGGCTGACGGTGAACGACGCCCTCGATGAAAAGCAGCGCCTGCTGGTGGCACAATTCATCGGTGAGCAGCTGGAGCGCGTCGAAGGCGGCCCGATGCGCAACGGTGAACCGAAAGAGCGCGACAGTGGAGAAAAGCGGCCGCGCGGCGGCGCCAAAGGTGGCGCGGGCGGCATGGGCAACGGTGGCATCAATATCGGCACCGGCATGGGCCAGTAACGGCTCTGTGTATCAAAAAGTAAAAATCCTTTCTCAGGCGTAGTTCGCTCTGCCGCTAACGCTAGAATGATTCACCGCCGACGCCAGCCGTCGGCGGTGGCGTTCGCGCGCACATCGTGTAGCGCTGTCTGCCGACCCCTGCAGACATATGTTACATTTTGCCGACCGGCTACAAAGCCGGACTTTTATCAGCAATGCACCTGAGGATTACCTGTGAAACGACATCTTTTGAGCACCCTTGCCCTGTCCATCATGGCAGCGTTTGCCAGCACGGGCGCGCTCGCCCAGCAAGGCACCGCATCCGGTATCGATACCCAGTTCATCGAGCCGGGCGTGCGCGCGCAGGACGACTTTTTTACTTACCTGAACGGCAAGTGGCTCAAAACGACGGAAATACCATCGGACAAAGCCAGCTGGGGCACCTTCATGCAACTGCGCGGCGACACCGAGCCGCAATTGCGTGCGCTGATCGAAAAAGACGCTGCCGACAAGAAAAAGAAAGCCGGCACCGACGAGCAGAAAATTGGCGACCTGTACACCAGCTTCATGGACGAAAAGACGCTGGAAAAGCTGGGCTACAAGCCGCTGACCGGTGAACTGAATAAAATCCGCGCGCTGAAAGACAAAAAAGGCATTCCTGCCCTGAGCGCGCACCTGGCGCAAATCGGCGTCGCCACCCCGTACGGCATCTATATCGGCCAGGACCAGCGCGCTTCTACCAAATACGCCGCCTATATCGGCCAGAGCGGCCTGGGCATGCCGGACCGCGACTACTACCTCAAGCTTGACGACAAGCGCATGGTCGACACGCGCACCAAGTACCAGGCGCACGTGGCAAAAATCCTGGCACTGGCCGGCGAGAAAAATGCCGATGCCAAGGCGAAAGACATCCTCGCCTTTGAAACCGCGCTGGCCGAAGTGCAGTGGACCAAGGTGGAAAACCGCGATCCGGTGAAACGCTACAATAAGGTCGAGGTCAACAAGCTGGGCGAGCTGACCCCGGGCTACGACTGGGCCGCCGCGCTGGCCGCAGCCGGCATCGCCGGCAAGACCGATTATGTCATCGTCGCTCAGCCAAGCTACCTGAAAGGGATGAGCGAGATCCTGGCGAAAACCGATCTCGCCACCATCAAGGCCTACCTTGAATGGCAGACGCTGCGCGCGTACTCCGACTACCTGTCGAAGGATTTCGTCGACGCCGACTTCGCGTTCTACGGCACCGTCCTGACCGGCGTGACCGAAAACCGTCCACGCTGGAAAATTGCGGTCTCGACCGTCGAAGGCTCGATCGGCGAAGCGGTAGGCCGCCAGTACGTGCAGGCCTACTTCCAGGCCGATAAAAAAGCGCGCATGCAGGAGCTGGTGAAAAACATCCTGGCCGCCTACAAGGAAAGCATCGATACGCTCGACTGGATGAGCCCGGAAACGAAGAAGGAAGCGCAGGCGAAACTGGCCAAGTTCACGCCAAAAATCGGTTATCCGGACAAATGGCGCGATTACACCTCGCTGACCGTCAAGCCGAATGACCTGGTGGGCAACGTCATGCGCGCCCGCACCTTCGCCTACAACCGCAACAAGAACAAGCTGGGCCAGCCGATCGACCGCAGCGAGTGGGGCATGACGCCGCAAACCGTCAACGCCTACTACAGCAGCACGATGAATGAAATCGTGTTCCCGGCATCGATCCTGCAAAAGCCGTTTTTTGACGCGAATGCCGACGACGCTGTCAACTATGGTGCGATCGGCGCTGTGATCGGCCACGAAATCAGCCACGGTTTCGACGACAAGGGTAGCCAGTCCGATGGCGACGGCAACCTGCGCGACTGGTGGACGGCCGAAGACAAGGCCAAGTTCAAGGCCAAGACCGACGCGCTGGTGAAACAGTACGGCAACTTCAGCCCCTTGCCTGGTTATCCGGTCAACGGCGAATTGACGCTGGGCGAAAACATCGGCGACAACTCGGGCCTGGCGATTGCCTACAAAGCCTACAAAATTTCCCTGCAAGGCAAAGCGGCGCCGGTAATCGACGGCTTGACCGGCGACCAGCGCTTCTTCATGGGCTGGGGCCAGGTATGGCGTTCCAAAATGCGCGAAGCCCAGCAGATCGTGCAAGTGAAAACCGACCCGCATTCGCCCGGCCAGTTCCGCACCAATGGTACAGTTACCAATCAGCCGGCGTTTTATGAAGCGTTTGGTGTGAAAGCAGGCGACAAGATGTACGTGGCGCCGCAAGACCGCGTCATCATCTGGTAACAGCAAGGCAATAACAACATGGCCGGCGCCACGAGCGCCGGCCGCACATTCCACCATCCACGGGAGAGCATTACATGAATCGTTATTTACTGAGCGCATTGACTCTGAGTCTGCTGGCCAGCGTCGCGCACAGCGCCGACACCACCAAGCATCCAAAAGCGGCCTCGACGCTGAGCGCCGGCATTGCCACCGAATACATCGACCCGAGCGTGCGCGCCCAGGACGATTTCTTCACTTACCTGAACGGCAAGTGGATCAAGAGCACCGAAATTCCAGCCGACAAATCGAGCTGGGGTTCGTTCGCCAAGCTGCGCGACGACACACTGCCGATCCTGCGCACCATCATCGAAACCTCCGCCGCCAACAAGGCCGCGCCCGGCACCGATGCCCAGCGCGTCGGCGATTTCTACGCCAGCTTCATGGATGAGCCGAAGCTGGAACAACTGGGCCTGTCGCCGCTGAATGCCGAGCTGGCCAAGATTGCCTCGATCAAGGACAAGTCTGAATTGCCGGCCATGCTGGCGCACCTGGGCCAGCTGGGCGTGTCGGTGCCGTTCGACTTTGGCATCCACCAGGACGCCAAGGATTCGACCAAATATGTGGCCGATATCGGCCAGGGTGGCCTGGGCATGCCCGACCGCGATTACTATCTGAAAGCGGACGACAAGAAACTTGCCGATGCGCGCGCCAAGTACCAAGTCCACGCCGAAAAAATGCTGGCGCTGGCCGGCTCGAAAAACGCCGCCGCCGAAGCGCAGGCCATCGTCGATTTCGAGACCGCCCTCGCCAAGGTGCAGTGGACCAACGTCGAAAACCGCGACCCGATCAAGACCTACAACAAGGTGATGCTGGCCGACATGGCC
Organism: Massilia sp. S19_KUP03_FR1; assembly: GCF_036688685.1. Classification (NCBI taxonomy): domain Bacteria; kingdom Pseudomonadati; phylum Pseudomonadota; class Betaproteobacteria; order Burkholderiales; family Oxalobacteraceae; genus Massilia; species Massilia sp. S19_KUP03_FR1. The sequence continues at coordinate 203,827 of NZ_JAQQPS010000005.1, forward strand.
AAGACCGCCCCGGGTTTCAACTGGCAAGGCTGGCTGGACGCCAGCGGCATTGCGCCAAAAACGACCTATGTCATCGTCTCGCAGCCAACTTACCTGAAGGCCTTCGCCGGTGTGGCCGAGCAGACCGCGCTCGACACCTGGAAAGCGTATCTGCGCCTGCACCTCATCGAGGGTTATGCCTCGTACCTGTCGAAAGCCTACGTCGACGAGCGCTTCTCGTTCTACGGCACGACGCTGTCGGGCGTGACGCAGATGGAACCGCGCTGGAAGCGTGGCGTGGGCGCCGTCGAGCGTTCGCTGGGCGAAATCGTCGGCAAACTGTACGTGGAACAGAACTTCCCGGCCGAGCGCAAGGTGCGCATGGAAGCACTGGTCGCGAACTTGCTGGCTGCGTATAAAGACAGCATCAACAAGCTCGACTGGATGAGCCCGGCCACCAAGAAAGAGGCACAGGGCAAGCTGGCCAAGTTCACCCCAAAAATTGGCTACCCGAACAAGTGGAAAGATTACGCGGCACTGGCCGTCGCGCGTGACGACCTGGCTGGCAACGTGATGCGCTCGCGCATCGTCGAATCGAACCGTGAACTCAATAAGCTGGGTAAACCGATCGACCGCGACGAGTGGGGCATGACGCCGCAAACCGTGAACGCGTATTACAACCCTGAGCTGAACGAAATCGTGTTCCCGGCCTCGATCCTGCAGCCGCCGTTTTTTGATGCGAATGCGGACGATGCGGCCAATTACGGCGGCATCGGCGCGGTCATCGGCCACGAAATCAGCCACGGTTTCGACGACCAGGGCGCGCAATATGACGGCGACGGCAATCTGCGCGACTGGTGGAGCGCTTCCGACCACAAAAACTTTGCGGCCAAGACCAAGATGCTGGTCAAGCAGTACAGCGGCTACAGCCCGCTGCCTGGCTACAACGTCAATGGCGAGCTGACCCTGGGCGAAAACATCGCCGACAACTCGGGCCTGGCGATTGCCTATAAAGCGTACAAGATCTCGCTGAAGGGCAAAAAAGCGCCCGTGATCAATGGTTTGACCGGCGACCAGCGTTTCTACATGGGCTGGGCGCAAGTCTGGCGCGTCAAAATGCGTGAAGCGCAGCAAGTTGTGCAAGTGAAAACCGACCCGCACTCGCCGGGCCAGTTCCGCGCCAACGGCACCTTGATGAACCAGCCGGCGTTTTACTCGGCGTTTGGCGTGAAGCAGGGCGACAAGATGTATCTGGCGCCGGGCGATCGGGTGATCATCTGGTAAGACTTTCGCTGCCCCAACGGGCAGTGAGTTGCAACACGAACCGCCCGGCTAACATGCCGGGCGTTTTTTCGATTTAATTTTTTATTACTTGTTGATGCGCGCAGTGGCGTTGCAATTTGGATGGACGCGTTCGGTACCTCCGGACAGGAGGCAAAGTATGGATATCCAATCTACGAAGTCGATACCGTATCTCGACGGCTGGCGCGGCGTGGCGATTTTGCTGGTGCTGTATTCCCACTTTTTTGTCGGCGCAGGCGGCGACCTCGGTGTGGTCCTGTTTTTTGTGCTGTCTGGGTTTCTGGTCAGCGATTTGCTGTTCCAGCGCCAGACCGGGATCGGGCGTTTTTTCTGGCGCCGCGCGACCCGCATTTTGCCCACATACTGGCTGTATCTGGGAGTGATGGCCGGCTACACGGCATGGCTGCAGCCGGTGCCTTATGTCGTGCCATTCGACGAAATGGCTTCCACACTGGTTTTTTTACGCACCTATTTCCCCGCTGACCAATCGATCTGGTCCAACAGCTGGCCGATCGGCCATTTGTGGTCGCTCAACGTCGAAGAGCACGCTTACCTCGTGCTTGGATTACTCGCAGCGTTACTGCCAGTCATCGGCACCCGCATGCTGCTGCGTGCCCTGATGCTGACCTGCGTCGTTGCGATGTGCCTGGTGATTGCTTACTACGCGCGCACGCCGCCTGCCGGCGCATCGCCGTGGATCCTGCGTACCGAATGTGCCGCGCTCGGGTTGATGGCGTCGGCCTGGATCCATGCCAGCCGGCCGCTGGCGACCCGGACCTTGATCCGGCATGGACACTGGTTGATCACGCCGCTGTCTCTGGCGGCTGCCTTGCTGTGCTACTTGCCGCAAGCGCCGTATCTTGCGGCGCCTGGACTGGCCCCGCTGTTGCTGGCGGTCTCAGTCAACTATCTCGATAGTGCACCGGCGCCATTGCTGCGCCTGCTGTCTCTGCCATTGCTGCGCTGGTTCGGGCTGTGTTCGTATTCGCTGTATATCTGGCAGCAGCCGTTTTACAAGGCCATGACCCTGTACGGACTATCTCGCGTGGCGGCTCCGGCCCTGGCACTGGCGGCGGGAATCGGCGCGTTTTATTTGTTTGAGCATCCGGTGCGGCGCTACTTGAACCGGATTTGGCAACAGCACCTGGAGCGCACGGTGCAGCCTGCGTGATGCGTCGTCCTGACCACGTTCGACGCAGCCGGGGCTGGTACCGGCGCGAATGTTCGGTTTGCATCCCCCAAAAAAAACCGGCCGCATCGGCGGCCGGTTGGTCTAGACAGTACGAGGTTTAACGCGGGACGATCGAAAACTGCGACCCCTTGCTGTAGTCAGGCTTGACAGTGCGGCTCATGAACAGCGCCCAGGCGGTTTTGCCCAAATCTGCACCTGAGTCGACCGCGTAGGCCATCGCCGGCTGCATGTTGGACGGATAGCCCATGTAGCCGTTGGAAATACCGCCCATGTCGCCGATTGGCGCGTTGTAGAAGGCTGCCATGGCAGCACCGTTACATGGCATCTGCATGTAGGCGGCGCCGCGGGTGGCCAGTTGTGCCTGTGCGTAGGTGTCGTAGATCGGGCTGTTTGCCGAATCACGCACGTTCATCGCATAGACCACGGCGTCGATCCAGCAAACCCCCGGCGCTGTCATGCGTCCGATGGTTGATTTGGCTTTCCAGGCCAGCAGCGAGGCGGCTTTTTTAAAGCCCAGCTCGGACGCGTGTCCCACTGCTGAGGTGAAGAAATCATCCTGCCAAGGTGCCAAGCCCGTGTTGTTGTTGTACCCAATTGCATAGCCATTCACGATCAAGCCCAATTTATTGGCGCTGGTGTTGTTTGTATAAGTCTCGTTATACCAGTCGAGATTGCTGTCCATGTTGGACAGCAGATCGGCTTTCAGCGGGTCCGCATCTGGCGTGATGTATGCCGCTTCGGCCAAGGTCCGCAGCGCCCATGCCTGGCCGCGTACTTGATCCGATGCGAACAGCCCCTTGCCGTACTGCCGGTAGCCGGGGTTCGACGAGAATGCGTTGTACATCGCCCAGAACTGCATTTCTTCGAGATAGAAGTAGTCACCTGTTGTCAGGTAAGGCACATAGGCGAGGCCTGGTTGATGCGGCGTGTCATGGGTGAAAGGCGTGGCGCAGTCGCCTCCGCAACCCGGGAACGATTCATAGGCCTTGGTCGCCGGATTGAATGTGTCGGTAGGACGACCGACGACGGTCATATACGGGTAGTTCACGAGACTGACTGCACGATCGGTTTTTTTGTCACGGTAGTGCATGGAATAACTACCAGCCAGGTCGCCGGTGCTCAGCGTGACATCGCGTGCACGCTTGTCCATGGTCAGGACGTAGGCCGCGCTCCACGCCGGCAGCAAGCCGATGCCTTCATTCGCACCGGTGGTTGGCATATATGGCGATGCATAGACGAGCGTCATCGGCTCTGGCGCCATGGTAGTGTTGGTGCCGTAAGCGCTCAGCACGTTCTCCGAGATGCCGAAGCTCTGGTCGTAATTTGGTACGGCGCGGCTGGCAATCAGGTATTTGCTGTCGAGCATGGTATTGACAGCCGGAGCATCGCCGCCCCACCAGAACAGCTTGCGCCAGCGTGCATGGGAGTAGTGGGTCAGGTCGGTTTTGGCATACGCCGACTTGCCGCCCACGAGCACCTCGGCGTTGTACTTGAAGTTTTGTGGATTGGGCTCGTAGGCCCAGTTGTTCTCAATCGTGACATCGACGCGGGCTTTTTTCACCGCGCTGTAGTAGCGAATGGCAAAGCGGGCAACCAGATGGGGATGGGCGACACCGGTGGCAGTCGTCAGTGGCGCGGACACATGCCATTCGTTGGCAACCGGACCGGCCAGCCAGATGGCTTTAGCCCCTGCTTTGAGCAGTTGGTCAGCTGAGGCGCTGTACTTCAAGCCGCTGACAGTAGCGGAAACAGAGGCCGTAAAGCCGGTAGCGAGTAGTTCTGCTGGCAATACTGTAGCGGCACTCGATGCAGCGGCATTTTTAGCCAAGGACATCGTCCGCGTTGCATTGGCTGCGATCGTTGGAATAATGGCGGAAAAAATCGCATGCCGCACGCTGCCGTCTGCATGGGTTGCCTTGACGTCCATTTGCAGCGTGACCAAGGTATTGTCTTCCAGTCGTCCCAGCAGGACGTCGGTGGTCTTGACGTGGCCCAAAGCGAACACCTGGCCAAAGGTGATCGGAACAGACGTCTGTGCTGCGTCGCCAATGTTTTGCAAACGCACATCCGTAATGACGGTCAACGCACCGTTTGGCGTCACCGGGGGAACAGAGGTGGTTGGCGGCGGGGTAACGGCTGGAGTAAATGCGGTGACAGGACCGGTTGCAGTGTTGCTGCCCTTCGATACCACCAGGCCAGCCTGGACTGAATCAGGTGTGGCGGTTGACCCGCCGCCGCCGCCGCCGCAGGCGAGGAGGGACGTGCTGCAAAGAAGGGTCGAAAGGACCCGAAGGGCCATCGTATTAATAGGAAAGTTCATTTTAAAATCTCTTCAGGAGTGTATGGGGTGGTGCTGCAGGCTCTCTACTTTCGGCCTGTGGAGTAAATAGATCTTACGATGGGGCAACAAATGCCTCAAAGAAAAATAAGTTTCTTTACGTGGTTATTGGAAGATATGCGACACGGAATTTGTATAAATTTCATATCCGTTATTTAAATCTTCACGGATATTGTTCAATTGAAATAATATATTGGTCGTTTTTATATGCTTAACTGTTAATAGTTAGCGATATAAAAACATCAGGAGGCAGGCAGGTATAGGGCGGGAGGCGTGGCGGTCAAAACTCTGTTCAATTAAATAATGATGTTGACGACTCAATAAAAAAACCGTTCACGAGGAACGGTTTTTATCAGGCCAATACGGACTCTATTTTGCGGCACTCAGCATATAGTCTACTGCAGCTTTTACATCGGCGTCAGGAGCGGTCGATCCACCCTTCGGTGGCATCATGCCGGCCTTGCCCTGGAATCCAGCAATGGCGTGCTGGTACAGAACGGCGGTTCCCTGCGCAAGGCGCGGCGCCCAGGCAGATTTGTCGCCAAACTTGGGGGCGCCGGCAATGCCGGCGCCGTGGCAGAGGGCGCAGGCCTGGTTGTACAGAACCTTGCCGCTGTCCGCCGCGAGTGCTGGCGCCGCAGCCGCGGCAACGGGTGCGACAGTGGTCGGCACAGTTGTCGACGTGGCAGCAGGCGTTGCAACCGCAGCAACAGGTGTCGCGTCCATGGCAGGCGCACCAGCTGCAGGGGCCGCTGGTAGTGCTGGTTCCTTGAATGCGGCGCCGCTCTGGTTGGTCATGTACACCACTGCGCGTGCCACTTCTACGTCATCGAGGTCGGGATTGCCGCCCTTTGGCGGCATGGCGCGGATGCCTTCGATGGCATGTTTGAGCAAGGTATCGTAACCCTGTTGGATACGGGTACCCCAGGCCGCGGTATCGGTAATCTTAGGCGCACCGGCAAGGCCGCTTGCATGGCAGGCGGCGCAGACGGCGGTATAGACCGCTTCAGCGGTTTGCAAAACCTTGGGCGCATTCGCGTCGCGCAAGGTAAATCCTTCGGCAGCGACTGGCGCAATGCGCGCATTCACGGCAGCGGCGCTTTGGCTATCGGTTCCGGCCCCGGCAGTATGGGTATCGGTAACAAATGACACCAGCAGGATGATGCCGATAACAATAACCAGAAAGAAGCCAGCTACCGCAACGATTAACTGTTTTGGCGTGCGGATGACTGACTCGTGTTCGTTGTGTGCGTCACTCATGATTTCCTTAAACTATTTTAAAAAACCACTGTCTCTTATCTGCGTTTAGGTGCAATTTTGTAACGTCCGCCTTCGGCGATTATAGTCGCAAAGATTGTTTTTTGGTATGAATTTGCGACATGAACGCTGTGGTGATGGACGACATTGCAGAAAGACTGTATCCTTCGGCTCACTTCACGATTTCCCCCAGCGGCTGTAGCTCAGTGGATAGAGTATTGGCCTCCGAAGCCAAGGGTCGTGGGTTCGATCCCCGCCAGCCGCACCACATGACGTATCCATCACCGATGGACAAACGTATCGAATTATTTCCATCCTGGCAAGTAAAATTCAGCCAACGCTTTCGCATCAGTAGCATGTGCGACGGCCGCTGATGTTGCGGAAAAATCCGTGCTGCTGCAACGCTGCTGCTTCGGCCCGCCGCAGTTGTGCAGCACAGCGACACGCGTTGCTGCGAGCGCGAGTAATAGTTCCACGTCAACAAAAATCGTTGCAACTTGCAAACAATCATACTAGTATTTGTGCTGCGACAGTACGGACTTCGTCGTCGCCGTTTTTGGAACCGCCATGCAAATGCCTGACCCATCGCGCGAGGCCGGTAATTTTTCGGTGCGAAGCTTTCTGACCTTTGTCTTTGTTGGTGGATTTGCCACAGGCCTTCACTACGCCATCATTCTATTCACGGTGTACGCGTTGGGCTGGTCGCTTGTCTATGGATCCACTCTGGGGTTTAGCCTCAGTGCCGTCGTTAACTACCTCCTGAACGTCAAGCTTACTTTTCGTTCCACGCAGTCACACAAAAATACGGCGCCCCGGTTCTTCCTGGTCGCCGGCAGTGGACTTGTGCTCAACTACGGGATCTTGTCCATCCTGCTATCCCTAGACGCGCATGCAGTTATTGCGCAGATACTTACTACCATCGGCGTATTGATATGGAATTACATAGTCAGCGGACTCTGGACATTCAGGCAGCAAACAACCTGAGCGCAGCGCCCATCGTTAGCTTGGTGTTGCCTTGCTATAACGAAGAAGAAGTGCTGCCCGAAACGACGAGTCGACTCACCGCCTTGCTCGCGCAGTGGCAGGCGGCCGGCTTGGTTGCACCCGGCAGTGCTATCTACTACATCGACGATGGCAGCCGTGATCGTACGTGGCGGATGATCACCGAATACGCCGCCACCTCGGCCTCGGTCTGCGGCGTTAAGCTGAGCCGAAATCGCGGCCACCAGAATGCGCTGCTGTGCGGTCTGATGACCGTGCCTGGCCAGGTACTCATCAGTCTCGACGCCGACTTGCAGGATGATCTGGAAGCGATTCCACGCATGGTAGAGAAGTTTCGTGAAGGCAATGAAATTGTGCTTGGCGTGCGCAGCGCCCGCGTCACGGACTCCTTTCTGAAGCGCTTTACAGCCCAGGGTTATTACAAACTTCTGGCGGCACTGGGTGTCGAGATTGTGTATGACCATGCTGACTATCGATTGATGAGCCGACGTGCCATCGAAACGTTGCGTGAATATAAGGAATCGCATTTGTTTCTGCGCGGCCTGATACTCCAGCTTGGCTACCAGACAGCGGTCGTCGAATTCGAACGGGCGTCGCGCTTCGCGGGCGATTCCAAGTATCCCGTCAGCAAAATGTTAGGCCTTGCCTGGCAAGGCATCACCTCTTTTACGGCATATCCGCTGCGGCTCATCACCGGCGTCGGTGCCCTTGTGTCCGTCGGTAGCCTGTCGCTGGCGACGTGGGCACTTTTTGTAAGGATCTTTACCGAACAAGCACTGCCGGGTTGGGCCTCTGTTGTCATTCCGATGTATTTTCTAGGTGGCGTGCAATTGCTCAGTCTTGGCATCATCGGCGAATATCTGGCGAAGGTGTATGAGGCGTCGAAACAGCGGCCGCGGTTTCACGTAGATCGGACATGTGGCGAGAATATGCAGCACGCGGAGGTAAGATGACACGCTTGCGCCGTTACGGCGCAACATCGTTGTGCCTGGCCGCCGTCGCCACCCTGGCGCTTTATTATTTTATGTCGGCCCCCACAGACGGGAACTTTTGGTGGTTTGACGCGTCTCGTCATGCGATGAACGGCGTGTTCTTGCGCGACATGCTGTCGCAAGGTGGCTGGCTCCATCCTGTTGAGTTTGCCAAAGCCTACTACGAGAAATATCCCGCCATCAATATTGGCTTTTATCCGCCATTCTTCTACATCAGTTCGGTGCCGGTGCTGCTGCTGTTTGGCGCCAGCCATGCAGTATCGCAATCGGTTGTCGCCCTCTACACGCTTGCCAGCGGCGTCCTGGTGTTTTTCCTCTGCCGCGGTGTAATGGATCGTATTAGCGCGTTAGCGACGGCGCTATGCATCATGGCACTGGCGCCGATTGCGCTTTGGGCGCGCCAGGTGCAGCTCGATGTGCCTGCCATCGCCATGTACTTGCTCACTGCGTGGACCCTGATTCGCTATCTTGAAACAGGACGCCAAAACTGGATGTTCCTTTCCGGTATTTTGCTCGGTTTGTCGATACTGACGCGGGTCCAGGGCGTGTTTCTTGTGCCCGTCTTCTTGTTTGTGCTGTTCCTTCAGCGTCCACCCGAGCGTCCCACGCTTGTCAAAAGGATTGTCGCCACGGCGATCGCCGGCGTGGTCGCGTTGCCCGCCGTCCTGATGGTTCAATACTTCAGTTCGGTCAATCAGGCACTGGCGACCAAAATGCCCGGCATGCCTGGGCTGTGGACTTTCGATAACTGGACTTGGTACGCACAACAACTCCCCGAGCAAGTCGGCTGGCCAGTTACATGCTTGATGGGAGCAGGATTGTTGGCCACGTGCGTTGTCGTATTTCAGGGACGTGCCACGACAGGACTCACCGTCATCGGCGCATGCTGGGCCTGCGCGTGGATCTTTTTCACCGTGGTGTCCAACAAGGAGCCGCGCTTCAACCTGCCCGGAATCGTGTTCCTGTTTTTGCTTTCCGCTTACGGCCTTTACACTCTTTCTGCTGTGACAGCGCGAGTGATCCTGCCGGTCTTGGCGGCGTGGTTGTTATTTCAGGTAGGAATTGCCCCTGCCGTTCCTGTCGTAAATGGGTTCAAAGAGGCTGTCACTGCTGTCCAGGCCATTGCCCCAGTCAATTCGAACGTGATGATTTCAGCGCACCGCGATGGCACGTTCATCTTCGATCTCCGTACGCAGGGAAGCCGCCGCGATATCGGGGTACGTCGCGCCGACAAACTGATCGTCGAAATCCGCATCATGCGAAATTTAGGCGTGCGCGACAATGGTTTGGACAATGAGGCGATCCTGGCACTAATGGATAAACAGAACATCGCCTTGGTGGTCGTACAGCCAGGCTATCTTGCTGACCTGCCGAGCATGAAGAATTTTCAGGCGCTCCTCGATGATGGTATCCACTACGAAAAAATGCACACCATACCGCTAACCGGCGCAACGGCGCCCACGGAACAATCGTTGGTGATCTACCGGCGAAAACCTGCAACCTGATGTGCAGAGGCTGCGCCGGATCGTTGAAATCGACAATCATCATCACGGTGCTCCCACCAAACATGGTTGGAAAAAACGGTTGGTGGCCTACGCACGGGTCCGCTATTTTCAATAAATTAAACGTATTGCTTTTTTAGAAATATTTCTAGATTTGATAGTGAGGTTGCCTGTGCGACTTGAAGAAAATGATAATATTGCACCCCCGCCAGAATTGACTGTATTCTGATGCTTGTCAGGCTTTCTACTCCTGACAGACGCGTTAGTCTGGTCGATATAGGTGTTTTTTGCCGCGACAAATGCTTCCTTACTGAGGATAAATAACAAAAGCGTTGTTTTTTTTGGACAATCAAAGTTTCCAAAAAACAAGCAAAATGCGCGAATTCGTTGCATTATAGTAATTTCGGGTGTTAAGCTTGAATGCGAGAATGGAAGCCGGTTATGAAAGCAGACGATGTCGTTGCAGTGGTTGGATTAGGCTATGTCGGCTTGCCGCTTGCTGTCGAGTTCGGAAAAGCACGCACGACCATCGGTTTCGACCTGTCGTCCACCAAGGTTGAAAGTTATCAGAGATATATCGATCCTTCTGGCGAAACGTCGAGCTCGGCACTGCGGGCAGCACGCCATCTGACCGTCTCAACCGACCCTGCTGTTTTGGCACGCGCCGACTACATCGTGGTCGCGGTCCCCACGCCGGTCGATATCGCACACAATCCCGACTTTGGACCGCTCGCAAAAGCCACGATCGCCGTTGGTCGTCATATGCAGCGTGGCTGCACGGTGATTTTCGAATCGACTGTGTATCCCGGGGCAACTGAAGAAATCTGCATCCCTCTGCTCGAGCAGCACTCGGGCATGATCTGGCAGGAGGATTTCCACGTTGGTTTTTCGCCGGAGCGCATCAATCCCGGCGACAAGGAACATACGCTGACCAATACGCGCAAGGTGGTCTCGGGTGACGATGCCGCCACCCTGGAAAAAATCGCCGCGTTTTATGAAACCATCGTGACCGCCGGCGTGCACCGCGCGTCCAGCATCAAGGTTGCCGAGGCTGCCAAAGTCATCGAAAATACCCAGCGCGATCTGAACATCGCGCTAATGAATGAACTAGCCATCATCTTCGACAAAATCGGCATCGACACGCTTGAGGTGCTGAAAGCGGCCGGCACCAAGTGGAATTTCTTGCCGTTTCGCCCTGGACTGGTCGGGGGCCATTGCATCGGCGTCGATCCTTACTATTTGACCCATAAAGCGGAAATGGTCGGTTATCACCCGCAAGTGATTCTGGCAGGGCGCCGCATCAATGACGGTATGGCCAAGTTCGTCGCCGAAAAAACCGTCAAGTCGATGATTGCTGCCGGTTTTCACATCAAGGGTGGCCTGGTGAATGTACTGGGGCTGACGTTCAAGGAAAATTGCAGCGACCTGCGCAACTCGAAGGTCGCCGACATCGTGCTCGAGCTGGAATCGTATGGGCTGGAAGTGCATGTTCACGATCCAATTGCATCTGATACCGAGGCTGAACACGAATATGGTATTGCACTGAAAAGTTGGGACCACCTGCGCCGAGCGGACGCGCTGGTGATGGCAGTGAGCCACCAGGAGCTGTTAGCCCGGCCGCTGTCCGACATCACCGCTAAATTGAATGACGGCGGCTGTTTTATCGACGTTAAATCGCAATTCGACATGTCCGCCATTGAGGCACTTGGGTTCTCGGTGTGGCGTTTATGACTGCTACCAGCCCAAAACAAGAAGGTAATATCGTGAATAACTGTTACGTCGTTGACCGCGGCACCATCTTTGCGCAGCACAGCACCGGTCGTTCTGCACCCGCGCGCTGGACACATTTACTTCCTGCAAATTTCGGAGGCTGAAGTGCTGCGCATTTCCAACCACTACGTATCCAAGATCGTCTTTGTCCTGTTGTTCATTGAAGTGCTGATTCTCCTCGGCGCCGCGTACGCAGGGGCAGCGGTACGCTTCCTCGATCCCGCGGCACTGGCCAACAAACGCGATCTCGACCATTTTTTCACCTCCGCGCTCGCCTTTGCCAGCGCCATCATCTTCAGCATGAGTGCGATGGGCATGTACCAGCTCAATTTCAGCGAAGGTTTGCGCAATCCGTTCTTCACCAAGCTGTTGCCGTCATTTTTGCTCGGCTTTATCATCCTGACCCTGGTTTTCTATGTGGCACCGGACCTGTATTTCGGGCGCGGCGTGCTGGTGCTGGTGTTTGCGCTGGCTGCCGTCGGCATCCTGGCTGCGCGCGTCATCTTCTTCAAGACATCTGAATTGCAATTTTTGCAGTCCCGCATCCTGTTTCTCGGCGGTGGTCCGTTGGCCAAGGAATGTGCCGATTTGGCGGTTGGAAAAGACACCTATCACAAGTATGAAATCGCCGGCTTCCTGGTCAATCCGAACGAAGAGCTGTGCGTCGACCCAACCAAACTGTTGAAAGTGCGCGACGGCGATTCGCTGGTATCGCTGGCCAACCAGTACAACGTCGAGGAAATCGTGGTGTCGGTGCAAAACCGCCGCGGCGGCTTCCCGATCAAGGAACTGCTCGAATGCAAACTGCAGGGCGTCAGGGTCACCGATGCCGCCACCTTTTTTGAGCGCGAAACCTGCCAGATTCGGGTCGACTCCCTGCAGCCGAGCTGGCTGGTGTTCGGCGGCGGCTTCGACCAGAGTTTCGCGCGCACGTTCATGAAGCGCAGTTTCGATTTGATCTGCAGCACCATCATCCTGGTGGCTACCTTTCCGATCATGCTGGCCGCCGCCGCCCTGGTCTACCTGGAAGACCGCGGCGCTGTGTTCTATTCGCAGGAGCGGGTGGGCCTCGATGGCAAGCCGTTCCGCGTGCACAAATTCCGCAGCATGGGCACCGATGCCGAAAAAGGCGGCAAGCCCCAGTGGGCCGCGCAGAACGACCCGCGTGTCACGCGCATCGGCAATATCATGCGCAAGACCCGGATCGATGAATTGCCGCAGATTCTGAACGTGTTCAAGGGCCAGATGTCGTTCGTCGGCCCCCGTCCGGAACGGCCGTATTTTGTTGAACAGCTCATTGAAGTTGTCCCGTACTACAATGTTCGCCACAGTATCAAGCCAGGTATTACCGGCTGGGCCCAGGTGCGCTACGGTTACGGCGCATCGGCCGAAGATGCCTTGCAAAAACTGCAATATGACTTGTATTATGTGAAAAACAACAGTCTGTTCCTGGACGTGCTGGTGCTGATCGATACGCTCAAGGTGGTGCTGTTTCGCAGCGGGCGTTAATCACGCCGCAGCACGCTGCCACGCCAGTCTTTCCTGCCACGTTGGCAATCGATCCCGATGGTGACCTTTGAACAGTATCGCTTCCTTTAGCTATGGCTTGGCCGGCGCCGCCTTCATCGTGCTGGCAGTGCTGCTGCTGACGCGCTGGCGCGGCCGTCACGGCCCCATGCTGGCGATTGCCATCGTGCTCACCGCCTTGTGGGCGGGGACAATTTCCTGGGAAAACGGCTACGGCCGGCCCTGGTCGGTCTGGACCGATACCCTCGAAATCCTGCGCAACGCTGCATGGTCCATCTTTATGGTGCTGATGCTGGGCAATTACCGCGATCCTGATTCGCGCCTGCCATTCCGCCTGCGTCCCGCGCTGCTCGCCGCCGCTGTGTTTTACCTGGTGATGCTGGTCGCGACCGTCGTGGGCCGCTGGGACCTGATGCTCGACAACGGCGCCGGCTTCATGCCGAATGTCGGCGCACGCGTCTGCATGGCCGTGTTCGGCATGTTGCTGGTCGAGCAGGTCTACCGCAACAAGACGGCGCAGGAGCGCTGGGGCATCAAGTTTGTCTGCCTCGGCATCTGCGCCATGTTTGCGTACGACTTTTACATGTACAGCCACACCATGCTGTTCCATGAAGTGAGCGCTGACATCTGGGCCGCGCGCGGCGTGATCAATGCGCTGACGGTGCCCTTGATCGGCATCTCGGTGGCGCGCAGCAAATCGTGGACGTCGCCGCTGGCGCTGTCGCGCAATGTCATGTTTCATTCGGCCGCCCTGTTCGGCTCGGCCATCTACCTGCTGGCGATGGGCTCGGCCGGCTACTACCTGAAATTCTTCGGCGGCAGCTGGGGCGCGGTGATGCAGGTAACGTTCCTGTTCGGCGCCTTGTTGCTGCTCGCCGGCGTGCTGTTTTCGGGCACCTTCCGCTCCTGGCTGAAAGTATTCATCAGCAAGCATTTTTATACCTATAACTACGATTACCGCGAAGAGTGGATGCGCTTTACCCGCATCCTGTCCGAACACGGCCCGGGCCTGGGCGACCGTGCCATCCAGGCCGTGGCGGCGCTGGTGGAAAGCCCGGGCGGCGTGTTGTGGCAGCGCGGCGAAAGCGGCCAGTTCGAGCCAGTGGCGCAGTGGCAGGCGAGCCCGCCCAGCGCCACCGAGGCGCCCGACTCCGCGTTTTGCCAGTTCCTCGAGTCGACCCGGTGGGTGGTCGACCTGCACGAGTTTGCCGCGGATCCCGACAAGTACGAAGGCCTGGTGCTGCCCGGCTGGCTGAAGGTGAAGGCGGGACGCGACTGGCTGGTCGTACCGTTCATGATGCATGGAAAATTGTTCGGCTTCCTGGTGCTGCAGAAATCGCGCAGCCCGGTCACGCTGAACTGGGAAGTGTTCGATTTGCTGGAAATTGCCGGCAGTCAGGCCGCCAGTTATTTGTCGCAGCAGGACGCGGCTAATGCACTGATGGTGGCGCGCCAGTTCGAGTCCTTCAACCGCATGTCGACCTTTGTCGTGCACGACCTGAAAAACCTGGTGTCACAGTTGTCGCTGATGAATGCGAACGCCGTCAAGCACCGCGACAACCCGGAGTTTCAGGCCGATATGATGGAGACGGTGAGTTATTCGGTGCAGAAAATGCGCCTGATGCTGCAAAAACTCAGCCGCAGCGATGCGACTGAGACGCCGCGTGCACTGACCGTCGACCAGGTCGTGCGCCAGGCGGTGGCATTGAAGGCGGCCTTCGAGCCGCGCCCGGAATTGCGCGTCGAAACGGCCGGGCTGGCGATCGTGGCCGACAGCGAACGGCTCGAGCGCGTGGTGGGCCACCTGATTCAAAATGCGATTGAGGCCACGCCGAAAGAGGGCAGCGTGATCATCACCGTGGGCCAGAGAAATGACGCGGTGCGCATCGAAATTGCCGATACTGGCGAGGGCATGACCGAAGAATTCATCCGCGAGCGCTTGTATAAACCGTTCGAGTCGACCAAGTCGGCCGGGATGGGCATCGGCGTGTTCGAGAGCCGCGAATATATTACGGAGCTGGGCGGAACACTGGACGTATTTTCCACCCCCACGCTCGGGACCACCTTTACAGTCATCCTGCCGCTGCAACAGCGTGCGGCGATGCCGGTCGAACAGGCCGCGTAGTTGCAACCAATTGAGGACCATCGTGACGCACGCCAAACAAAAACTGTTGATCATCGAGGACGACCCGGGACTGCAAAAGCAGCTCAAATGGAGTCTCGACAATTATGACGTCGTGATCGCGGGCGACCGCGAAGCCGCGCTGGCCCATATCCGCCGCCATGAGCCGGCCGTGGTCACCATGGACCTGGGCTTGCCGCCCGATCCGGACGGCTCCACCGAAGGCCTGGCCACGCTGCAGGGCATCCTGGCGCTGGCGCCGGATACGCGCGTCATCGTGTTGACCGGTAACCAGGACCATGCGAACGCGGTCAAAGCGATTGGCCTGGGCGCCTACGATTTCCACCAGAAGCCGTGTGATCCCGAAGTGCTGAACCTGGTCATCCAGCGCGCCTTCTTCCTGCACAAGCTGCAGGCGGAAAACCGCCGCATCCTGGCGGCCCAGGATTCGCCGCTATCGGGCCTCATCACGCGCGACCCCGGCATGCTCAAAATCGGCCGGAATATCGAGAAAGTCGCACCGACGTCGGCCTCCGTCATGCTGCTGGGCGCTTCCGGCACCGGCAAGGAAGTGTTGGCGCGCGCCTTGCACCAACTCAGTCCACGCGCGAACAACCGCTTCATGGCGATTAACTGCGCCGCCATTCCCGAGAACCTGCTGGAAAGCGAATTGTTCGGCTACGAAAAAGGCGCCTTTACGGGCGCGGCCAAGCAGACCAAGGGCAAAGTCGAACTGGCCCACGGCGGCACCTTCTTCCTTGACGAGGTGGGCGATTTGCCGATGTCGCTGCAAGCGAAGCTGCTGCGCTTCTTGCAGGAGCGCGTCATCGAGCGCGTCGGCGGGCATGAGGAAATTGCGGTGGACGTGCGCATCGTCTGCGCGACCCACCAGAAACTGAAGGAAATGGCGACCACCGGGCGCTTCCGCGAAGACTTGTATTACCGCCTGTCCGAAATTGTCATCACGATTCCGCCACTGGCCGAGCGCAGTGGCGACGCTGCGCTGCTGGCGCACCATTTCAAGAATAAATTCTGCGCGCAGGAGTCGCGCGCCGCGCTGCACTTCGCGCCTGACGCGATTGCCGCCATCGAGGCGTATGCCTGGCCCGGCAATGTGCGCGAAATGGAAAACTGCATCAAGCGCGCGGTCATCATGGCCGACGGCACCAGCATCGTCGCCGACGACCTGGGCCTGCCCGACGCCGGCGCCGAGGAAGAACCGATCAACCTGCGCCAGATTCGCGACGAAGCCGAAGGGCGCGCCATCGTCAAGGCGCTGGCGCGGGTCGACGGCAATATCGTCAAGGCGTCCGAGCTGCTGGGTATCAGCCGGCCCACCCTGTATGACCTGATGAGCCGACACGCCATCAAGTCGTCGACCTGATGGCGGCGCGCAAGCTCGACAAACGCAAGCTGTTCATGCTGCTGGCGCTGGCCCTGCTCGCAGCGGGCGTGGTGCTGGCGGTTTCCTTCATCGAGAAAAGCGGTATTGCGCCGCGCACGCTGGCGCCCTACATCGCCAAGCGCACCAGCGGACATAACCCGGCCATCGTCGGCGCCGGCACCTTTGTCGCTACCCAACTGACCAGTTTTGATCGCGGCGACAGCTTGCCAGCGCCGACGCTACGCCTGAACCTGGGCGCGCAGCCAGGCGGCGTGGCCACGCGCCCGGCACCGGGTGCGCGCGAAATCATGGTCGGCAGCGCCGACGAGGCGCGCCAGGCGCTGGGCGACGCACACGCCGGCGACATCATCACCTTCCTGCCGGGACGCTATCGGTTCACCGGCAAGGGCGTGCCTGCGCGTGGCACCGGGCGCGCCGATGCGCCCATCCTGGTGCGCGCGCTGGCGCCGGGCAGCGTCACGCTGGAACTCGAGACGGTCGAAGGCATCCTCGTCACCGGTCCCTGGTGGCGTTTCGAAAACCTCACCATCGAAGGCGTGGGTGGCGATGACAATTACTGCGAACACGCTTTCCACGTGGTGGGCCGCGCCTTTCATTTCGCGGCGCTCAACAACACCATCACCAACTTCAATGCCCACTTTAAAATCAACGGCGACAACGGTCACTTCCCCGACGGCGGCCTGATCGAATCGAACACGCTGAGCAACACGCGCGGCCGTCGCACCGCCAATCCGGTCACGCCAATCGACCTGGTCGCGGCCAGCGGCTGGATGGTTCGCCACAACATCATCAGCGATTTCATCAAGGAGCAGGGCGACCAGGTCAGCTACGGCGGCTTCTTCAAGGGCGCCGGCAAGCAGAACATTTTTGAGTCGAACCTGGTCTGGTGCGAGCACAAGCTGCAGGGCCGGCCGGGCCAGCGGGTCGGCCTGTCGCTTGGCGGCGGCGGTACCGGCAAGCCATACTGCCGCGACCAGCGCTGCATCGCCGAGCAGGAGCGCGGCGAACTGCGCGCCAACCTGATCGTCGCCTGTTCGGACGTCGGCATTTATTTGAACAGCGCGGCGGCCAGCGTCGTCAACGACAATACCCTGATCGATACCTCCGGCATCGACGTGCGCTTCGCCAGCACCAGTGCCAACGTCGACGGCAACCTGGTCGACGGCGGCATCCGCACCCGGAATGGCGCTTTGCTGCGCGAAGGCGATAACCGCACGTCGTTTGTATCGTATGCCTACCTCGGCATGCACCCGCAACGCGGCCTGCTGCGTGATCCTCTCGCGGCAGATTTTACGTGGCAAGGTACGCCGCCCGCGCGCAACGTCGATCGCATGACCCGGCGCACCGGCGTGCGCTTGTGCGGCCCGGCGTCCAGCCTGAACGCCTACGGCGCCTTTGACGATTTTGCGGCCTGCCGCGTTTCCGCCACCACCGCGTCCAGCAGCGCCGCCAACTGAACCGTGCGCGCGCTGCGCGCATGGCTGCGCCGCACGGCGTCGGGCGCCAGCGGTGCGCTGCCCGCCTCGGCCAACGCAATAAAGGTCATCAGTGCGGCGCCGATTTTTTCGGCATCGTCGAGCGGCGCCAGCGTATCGATGCCGGCCGCGCGAACCGCCGCCCAGGTGTCGCCTTGCGGATCGGTCAGCGCCAGCAGCGGCTTGTTTGCACGCAGGTATTCATACAGCTTGGCCGGGACCTGGTCGTTGCAGTTGGCTGCCTGTAGCAACAGCAGGGCATCCGCACCCAGCATCTCGGCCAGTGCCGCGCGGTAGGGCAGCGGCGGGGCGATCGTCACCAGCGTAGCGATGCCGTATTGCTCGATCAGGCCCTGTAAAAAGGCGGTGTGGACCGGTGCGCGCAGCACCAGCTGGAAACGCGCA
Source organism: Massilia sp. S19_KUP03_FR1 (assembly GCF_036688685.1). Taxonomy (NCBI): domain Bacteria; kingdom Pseudomonadati; phylum Pseudomonadota; class Betaproteobacteria; order Burkholderiales; family Oxalobacteraceae; genus Massilia; species Massilia sp. S19_KUP03_FR1. The sequence continues at coordinate 222,095 of NZ_JAQQPS010000005.1, forward strand.
GGTGTCAGGCTGCCGTCGCGCAGCAAGCCGGCCAGTGCGGCAAACAAGGGTTTCGGGTCGCGCTCGAGCGGGTAGACGATCCCGCTGTGCAGCATCGTCAGCGCTGCGCCGGCCTGTTTCACGAGCTTGCATGCGTCCGCTTCGGCGGCGTCAAAATCTTCATCGTCGTAACCGTTCTCGATCAGGCAAAATCGTTCGGGCGGCACGTCCTGGAACAGCTGGCGATAGTGGCGCACGGCGCCCGGTGTGGTGCAGACCACGCGCGCTGCGGCGCGGATGGTCTTCGCTTCGATCCAGCCAGCCACGCGGCGCGACAAGGGATCGGCCGGATAGACGGCATCTAACATCGGATCGCGCAGGTCGGCCACCCACGGCAGTCCCGTGAGTCGATGCAGTGCCAGGCCGATCAGGTGCGCGCTGGCGATCGGGTAGGTGGACCACAATACCTGCGGACGATACCTGCGAATCATGGCAAGACCGGCCGGCACCGCACCGAGGCACCAGCTCACCCAGCGGTCCGGCAGCGCCAGCAGGCGCGTGTAGCGGCCCCTGACGGCCAGGTGGCGCGCCGTATCGAGCGCAAAGGCGCGCCGCACCACCAGGCTATCCGGCACGCCGTCGGGGCCGGACGTGGTGTCGGCGTGCGCGCGCGGGTGCGCGGTCAGGATCAGCGGCTGCCAGCCCGACAGCGGCAAATATTGGGCAAACTTCAGGGTGCGCTGGATGCCGCTGCTGCCGCGCTGGGGTGGAAAGTGAAACGCCACCATCAGCGCACGCTTTACCACGCGCGCAGCCAGTCCGCCGTCCAGGCGGCGACCTGGTCATGCCAGTCGCGCCGCGAACACGTGTGGTCGGCGCCGTCGAGCACGTGACGCGTGACGCGCGGCTGCGCCATCAGCTTGCGCCAGGCATCGGTGGCAGCGCTGGCGTCGGCAAATTCCTGCGCCGTCAGGTCGGCGCCGGACAGCATCACCAGCAGCTTGCCGTTAAACGTATTCAAGCCATGGTAGACCTGGTCGGGCAGGGAGGATGCGTCGGCTGGCGCAGTGGCCAAAGCGCTTTTGGCCAGGCCAAAGGCCGAGCGCACGGCAGCGCCGGCATCGAACTTGCCGCTGGCGAGCTTGTGCCAGAATGCCTTGTCGAACAGGCGCGCGCGGTAGTAATGTTTGATGGTGGCCGTGGCGGCACCGGCCTCGGTGCGCACCCACGGATTCAACAAGGCCAGGCCGGAGATGCGGGGGTCGCGGTGCGCGTACAGGCTTGCCGCCGATGCGCCGTCGCACAGGCCCCACAGCACCACCTCGCGTACGGCCGGCACCGAGGCCATGAACGCATCGATCGCGGCGTGCAAGTCGGCGCCGATATCGTCGAACGGGCGCACTGCGCCCTCGCTGTCGCCCATGCCGCGCACGTCGAAGCGCAGCGTGGCGATGCCTTGCGCGGCCAGGGCGCGCGCCAGCAAGGTGAACTGGCGATGGCTGCCGGCGCGGTACTGCGGCCCGCCGACGACGATCACGACGCCACGCGCGGCCGGCGCGGTGGGCACGCTGGCGATGCCGAACAGGGTGTCGCTTTCGCAGGTAAAACGCAGCGCAAGCTCAGTCATGATGCGCAATCATGGGTCGGCGCCTGGAACAGTGCCGTGGTGGCGTCCACCAGGGACGGGCAATCGGTGATTTCCTGCGTCGCCCAGAACGGCAAACCGTGTACCGCGTGCAGGCGCACGGTGACACCCTGAATGCGCCAGTCGGTAACCTGCTTGACCGCAGCCGCACCTGGCGGGCGTCCGGGCGCGGGCAACACGTCGAACCAGTCGACCGGAATGTTGACTGGCGGGACGCTTGAGGCGTCGGCGCGGTCGATGGCGGCGCCCAGTTCGGGCGCCACCAGGTAGCCGCCGATTTCGGTCGGCTCGCCAGCGAGCAGGGCCTCACGCAACTGGCTGGTACCGGTGCGCCCGGCGGTTTCGCCGTCGAGCAGGGCACCGGCCAGGCGCAGGCGCAGCAACTGGGTCAGGAAAGCGGAACCGCGCACCACCGGTTGCCACAGCAGCAGGCGCTCCACTGGCAGCGCGGCCTTGAATGCATAGTCGAGCGCCAGCAAGGCGCCCAGGCGCAAGCCCCACAGGCCCACCGGGCAGCCGAGTTTTTCAAGCAGCCAGGCATGGCCCAGTGCCAGGTCGTCCTGCCACAATTCCCAGCGCGCGTCGCTGAATTCGCCGGCGCTGTCGCCGCAGCCATACAGGTCGATCTGCAGCACGCCGATCCCGGCACTTGCCAGTGTGCGCGCCTGGCGCGCGGCGAGGTGGCGCGTGCGGTTCATCTCGTCGCCGAACGGCGCGACGTACAGCAGCGCGCCGCGGCAGATGCCGACCGGCGCGTGGTACAAGCAATAGCGCGCGCCCCCGGCGGCGTCGAGATAGAACGGCGCAGCCGGTGTCATGACACGGAAGGTGCAACCCGTGCTTCGACGAACGCCGCCAGGCTGCCGACGGTTTCGAACGTGGACGCGCCGATATCGTCGTCGTCGATGACGATGCCGAACTGGTCTTCCAGCGCCGCCATTACGTTCACGACCGCCATCGAATCGAGTTCGGGCAGTGAGCCCAGTAGTGGCGTATCGGCGTTCATGGCGGCGCCGGCGTCGCCCAGGCTCAGCACATCGGTCAGCAGGGTCTTGATTTTGTCTACGTACATGGTCTTGCTCCGTTTTATTTCGAAAGCGCGTGCAGGCGCCGCAGCGCCGCCCAGCGGTATTGATTGAGATGGTACAGAGTGCGCACCTGTTCCGTCCAGCGCGTGTGCCACTCCATCACCTTGCCATAAAATTCGATGCGGGCCGTACCGCCCTCGTCGAACAGGGCGCGCACGGCGTCTTCGCGCATGAGCAGGGCGGGCGAAAACGTCTTCGGCACGCTTTCATCGTACGTTGTTTTCAGCACCACGATGCAGTCGCCCTGGCGGATGCACAGGTCCATCGCCACGAGCTGATCTCCGAACCAGTAGCGATACACGCTGGCCGCGCCGCGCGCAGCGAATGCGGCCAGCATGCGGCTGTAGAAGCGGCCCTGGGCGTTGTCCAGGTGGACCGCGGTGCCGGCCTGTGCCTTCCAGCCGGCGCTTTCGAGGCGGCCGAAATCGCGCACAGCCTCCAGCATCTGGTCGGCCCGCGTGCTCGTTTGCAGGCGCAAATCGACGCCGTCTGCCGTCAGTTTCGCGCGCTGCTTTTTGAGGTTGCTGCGCAGGTTCTTGCCGCGCGCGGCCCAATAGTCGACAAAACTGCCAGCGACCGTGATGCGCGCGGTCTGGATGTATTCCATCGCATCGTCAGGTGCGGGCGCCAGCAGCGGGTCGAGCTGTGTCAGGCCCAGCACCAGCCCCACGCCGGGGAGGGCGCGCAGCAGGCTGGCCAGCGCGCCGGCGCGGTCCAGGCCCGGACGCTCGATCCACATGCCGAGCGGCGCCTGGGCCGGTTGAAATGTCGCCCAGCTGCCGCGGCCGTGCGGGCGCACGATGGCCATGGCGTCGTTGGAGATCGCCAGCAGTTCGTCGCCGTTGCTGAACGCGTCCAGCAGCGCGGCGACGAAATCGGCCTGCAGCATGGGTGAGGCGACGGTCTGCGCCTGCAGAGCATCCCACTGCCGCGCGTGCGCGCCAAATCCTGCGGCCGGCATCAAGGTCCACGTCATGACTGCAGCGCCGCGCGGATGCGATCGACCAGCCACGCCAGTTCATCGGCACGCAGTTCCTGGTGGCAGGGGAAGGCCAGCACGTGGCGCGACAGGTACACGCTGTTGGCGCACACCGACGCGTCGACGCCATCCCACAGCGTTTCGGCAAAGCGGGTCAGCGCCACGCCTTCGCGCTGCAGGCGCGCGAACACGGTGTCGGCGGCGTCGACGACCAGCGGGAACATCCAGGGGCAGGCGCCGTCGGGAAGTACCGCGTGCAAGGGACGCGCGCCGGCCAGGTCGCTGCAGGCGTTTTGCAGGGCGGCGTAGTTGGCGCGCCGCCGCCCGACGATGCGGGCATGCCCGACGCGGCGCAGCAGCAGGCGCGCGAACCAGGACGAGCGCTTGTCCAGCCAGGCCGGATCGAAGCCGGCTTCGCTGTCGGACGATGCCGGCGCCAGGGCAGGCGCGCGCGCGCTGCCCGCCTTGCGCAGTCGCCACAGCAGATCCTTGGCGCGCAGCGGAACTGCCAGCAACAGGCGCAAGCCAGGTAATCGGCCATAGGCAAAGCTGTGTTCCAGCGTGTTCAGTACCACTTTGGTTTCGAAACCGGCGCCGGCGCAATGCAGCACGATGCCAGCCAGGTCATGGCGCCGGGAGGCCAGTACGCCGCCTTCGTAGGCCGGGAAAAACTTCATGCTGCTGGCGATGGCATAGTCGCCGGACGCGCCAACCTGTTCACCAAAGAAGCAGTGCGCGCAGTCTTCCAGCAGGGCGACGCGCCTGCGGTCGCACCAGGCGCGGATTGGCGCCATGTCCTGCATGAACCCGAAATAATGGGTGACCACGATGGCTTTCACGCGGTGATCAAACCTCGCATCGAGGTCGGCCAGGTCGACCTGGGCGTGCGGCGTGACACGATAAAAGCGTGGCGTGGCGCCGCGCCACAGCACCGGCGGGATCATCGACAAGCTGTGGTAGGCCGGCATCAGGACAATATCGCCTGCTGCGACACCCATCGCGCGCAGGGCCAGTGCGATGGCAACGCGACCGCTGGTGACGAGGCGCACCTGGCCGGCGTCCAGGATGTTGCCCACGGGCGCATGCCCGCCTTTGGCGAACGAGGCGCGCGATAGTACCGGCGCCAGCGGCACCCATGGCCGCGCCGGTGGCGTTGCGGTGACGGGAGGAGGGGTGAAATCGCGCATGCGCGAGTATACGCACAGCCTGCGGCATTGGTCGAGGGCATAGTTAAATTGAAAGTATTCGCCCATCGCCCCTTGCCCCGGAATGGTAAGATGGCGGCTTGTTACGGCCACGTTTTCGCGCGGCCGCCTCCTGCCCCGAACGTATGCGTTATTTAACACTCTGATGAGCATTCTGGTTCACGATTTCCTGTTCGACGCCGCCACCGGCACGCCGCACGCCGAAGCGCTGGTACACGGCGCGCGCCGGCTCGACTACGCCACGTTGGCCGACGAGGTCACGCGCGCCGCGCAGCTGATTTTGGCGCGCGGCGTGCAGCGCGGCGAACGGGTGGCGGTGTACCTGGAAAAGCGCGTGGAAAACGTGGCGGCCATGTTTGGCGCCAGCCTGGCCGGCGCCGTGTTCGTGCCCGTCAATCCGCTGCTCAAACCCGAGCAGGTGCTGCATATCCTGAACGACTGCAATGTGCGCCTGCTGGTAACGTCGCCCGAGCGCCTGCCGGCCCTGGCGCCGCTGCTGGCCCGCTGCCCGGACCTGCGCGCGATCGTCGTCACCGGTGCACACGCGCTCGAGGCCAGCTTGCCTGTCACCGCATGGGATACGGCGCCGGTTCCCTGTGACCTGCCCGCACGCGTCATCGATGCCGACGTCGCCGCCATCCTGTACACCTCCGGCAGCACCGGCAAACCGAAAGGCGTCGTGCTCTCGCACCGCAATATGGTAGCTGGCGCCGTCAGCGTCGCGAGCTACCTCGACATCACGGCGCCTGACCGCATCCTGGCTGTGCTGCCACTCAGTTTCGACTACGGCCTGTCGCAGCTGACCTGCGCTTTTCATCGTGGCGCCACGGTGGTGCTGATGAATCACCTGTTCCCGCGCGATATCGTGCGCGCGGTCGTCGACGAGCGCATTACCGGCCTGGCTGCCGTGCCGCCACTGTGGGGCCAGTTGGCGCGACTCGCGTGGCCGGCTGACACCACGCTGCGCTATCTGACCAATTCGGGCGGCGCCATGCCCGGCGCCACGCTGGCGGCATTGCGCGCGGCGCTGCCGCAGGCGCAGGTGTTCCTGATGTACGGATTGACGGAAGCATTCCGCTCGACGTACCTGCCACCGTCCGAGATCGACCGCCGGCCCGGCTCCATGGGCCGCGCCATTCCGAATGCCGAGGTGCTGGTGGTGCGCCCGGACGGCAGCCTGTGTGCCGATGACGAGCCGGGCGAACTGGTGCACCGCGGCGCGCTGGTGGGGCTGGGTTACTGGAACGACCCGGCCAAGACGGCCGAGCGCTTTCGACCTGCGCCCGGCCAGAACAGCGCGCTGGCGCTGGTTGAAATGGCCGTGTGGTCGGGCGACACAGTGCGGCGCGACGCCGATGGCTATCTGTATTACATCGGCCGCGACGATGATCTGATCAAGGTGTCCGGCTACCGCATCAGTCCTGCCGAGATCGAGGAAGCGCTGCATGCCAGCGGCCTTGTCGATGAAGTGGCGGCGTTCGGCGTGCCGCATCCCGAGCTGGGCCAGGCCATCGTGCTGCTGGCGGTGGGTTCGGCCGAGCTGGCGACCCAAGCGCTGGTGAAGGAATGCCAGCGCCGCCTGCCGGCCTACATGGTGCCGGCCCATATCGTCGTGCAGACGCACGCGTTCCCGCGCAATCCCAACGGCAAGCTGGACCGAAAGCTGCTGCGCGCCGAGTACGTCAACCTGTTCGAAAGCGCCGCATGACTCCCGTAAAACCTGTGCATGCGCCGCAAACCGGCTTTGCGGTCGTTGGCAATGAATTGCAAGTGGGCGGCGTGGCGCTGTCCCTGTTGGCCGAGCGGGTTGGCAGCACGCCATTTTTCGCTTACGACCGCGCGCTGCTATCGCAACGCGTGGCGCAGGTACGGGCGGCGTTGCCGCCGGCCGTGCGCCTGCACTATTCGATCAAGGCCAATCCGATGGCGGCGCTGGTGCAGCATATGGCGAGTATGGTCGACGGACTGGACGTGGCATCTGCGCAGGAACTGCGCATCGCGCTCGACACCGGCTGCGATCCGGCCGCCATCGCCTTCGCCGGTCCTGGCAAAACCGACGCGGAATTGCGCCAGGCGCTCGCCGCCGGCATCTGCATCAACCTTGAATCGATGCGTGAAATCGACACCGTCGCGCGCCTGGCCGGTGAGTTGCATGTCGCGCCCAGCGTCATCCTGCGCATCAATCCTGACTTTGAATTGAAATCGTCGGGCATGCGCATGGGCGGCGGCGCCAAGCCGTTCGGCATCGATGCCGAACAGGCCCCAGGCGCAATGGCACGCCTCGCAGCACACGGCATTGCGCTGCTGGGCTTCCACATTTTCAGCGGTTCGCAAAGTCTCAAGGCAGACGCGATCATCGAGGCGCACGCGCGCAGCGTCGCACTCGCGCAGCAACTGGCCGAATACGCGCTGGCGCCCCTGTCGATGCTGAACCTGGGCGCCGGCTTCGGCATTCCCTATTTCCCCGGCGAGCAACCGCTGGCGCTCGACGCCATCGGGGCCAACCTGGCGCAGTGCGTGGCCCGCTTGCATGGCCAGCTGGCCGGCGCACGGGTGTCGATCGAAGCGGGCCGCTACCTGGTCGGTGAAGCGGGCGTGTACGTGGCGCGCGTGACGGACCGTAAAATCTCGCGTGGTCAGGTATTCCTGGTCACGGACGGCGGCATGCACCACCACTTGGCGGCGTCGGGCAACCTGGGCCAGGTGATCCGCAAGAATTATCCGGTGGCCATCGGCAACCGCATGGCCTCGACCGCACTGGAAACGTGTTCGGTGGTGGGGCCGCTATGTACGCCGCTCGACATTTTGGCCGACCGTATGGAGTTACCAAACGCCGTGCCGGGCGACCTGGTGGTCGTGTTTCAGTCGGGTGCATATGGCCTCTCGGCCAGCCCGGTCGGTTTTCTGGGTCACCCGGCGGCGCGCGAAGTGCTGGTCGGCACGCAACTACAACGTACACAAGACGAGGTTTTGAAATGAAAGTAACGCCTACCGCGATGCCCGAAGTGCTGGTCCTGGAACCGCGCGTGTTCGGTGACGACCGCGGCTTCTTTTATGAGAGTTTCAACGCGCGCACGTTCGAGCAGTTGACCGGGCAGCGCGTTAATTTCGTCCAGGATAATCACACCCGCTCGGCGCGCGGCGTGTTGCGCGGCCTGCATTATCAGATTCGCCAGCCGCAGGGCAAGCTTGTGCGGGTCAGCAGCGGCGCCATCTTCGACGTCGTGGTCGACATGCGGCGCAGTTCTCCGTTCTTCGGTCGCTGGGTTGGCCTCGAGCTGTCAGCGGAGAATCGGCACCAACTGTGGATTCCGCCAGGGTTTGCGCACGGCTTTGTCGTGACCAGCGAGCATGCGGAAGTGCAATACAAAAATACCGATTACTGGGCGCCGGAACACGAGCGCGCGGTGCTGTGGAATGATCCGGCGCTGGCGATCGACTGGCCTTTGAGCGGTGCGCCGATCTTGTCGGGTAAGGATAGCCAGGGCAAGCTGCTGGCGGATGCGGAAGCGTTTTCTTGAACGTTAGCGACAGGATTATCTGCCTTGCGTCCTTCTTTGCACAAATAGCGTTCTACAGGGAGCCTTGAGCTAGCTACTGCATTGGACTTGACTAGTTTTGACTGATGTAAGCGAGACGTGCTGCCCAGATTATTCTTGGCTAAGCTGCTGCGCCATCAGTGTTTTTTTGTATGCTTTTAGTCGTTCTTTGTGCATCAGGATAGACAACCGACACGCGGCGTGCATCAGGAACGGTACTTTGCGGGCCAGGTCGGGCCGGCCATGGCGCTGAATAATGAAATCCCAGATGCCCAGCAATGCCGCCTTGGCCTGAGTGTGCATGCCGCGCAGCGGCAAGCGAATGGCGTTGTACAGCGCTTGGTTAACGAGTTTCGCCCAGAGGAAGCGGCGCCGGCCGGCCGGCATGTGGGTATGCAGAAAAATGAGTTCGTTGCGGTAAAAGAGATAAAAGAAATAGTCTGGCAGCTGGTCGATCGTCCGCCAGCCGTGATCGATGGCCGCGTCGAATATCACCTTGCTGCGCCAACCCTTGCGCGCCAGGCGCACGCCAATATCGCTGTCGTCGTAATAGGCAAACAGGCGGTCGTCCAGGTCGCCGACCTGCGCCAGCGCCGAAATGCGCAACATCGAGGCGGTGCCCGCAACGAACAATTCGTCAGGGTGCTCCACGTGCGCGGCGCGCGACTGTGCTTCTGATTTGAACCAGACAGTCTCGCGCGTTGCCCAGTTATGCATGCCACCCCACGCGGCGATGGCGTCGCCGCCGCCGCGCGGCTCAATCACGGGTGACACTGCACCGATGCGCGATTCGGTTTCCATTGCGCGCACCAGGCGCGACAAACAACCGGGCAGGACAGTGGCGTCGTTGTTCAATAGCCAGACATAGTCGAAGTTGTGAGCATGCGCCCACGCGATGGAGGTATTGTGGCCACCGGTAAAGCCAAGGTTGTGTTCCAGGCGGGTGATGTTGAAGCAGATACGCTGGGCGCCTTCCTGCAAGGCCAAGTAGTCGGCCAGCGTCGAGCCATTGTCGATCACGCGCACCTCTACGTCGAAAGAGTCGCTATGTACCTCGGCAGCGAGCGATGCGACACAGTGGATGGTTTCTTCAGCGTTGTTCCAATTGAGGATACTGATCAGGACGGAGGGACGGGTCATGGCGTTTTCGCTTTGGAGGATCGGTGCATATTGGTAAGCGTCAGGCGACTTTGTCGAGCCAGCGCGCGTGTTTTAGTAGTAGCAGTTTGCGTGCCACTTGCATCAGTAGCGGCGGACGCCGGTCCAGCGCCGGCACACCGCCTTGTCCGCGCCAGCCGTCCAGTGCACCGAGCAGGCAGGCATCGGCGCTGCTGGCCAGTCCCTTGCGGCGTAGCCGGTTTGCCGTGAACATTGCCTTGTCCATCAGCCGCCAGCGCAGCCTGGCGCGGTATGCTGCTGGGGTGTGCGCTACAAAAAACAGAAATGCATTCCGGTGCATCAAATAAAAATAATGCGGCGGGCGTTGCTTGGCGGGTGGGGTTGCGTGCAGGGCGCTGGTCTCGAAAGCCATGCGGTTGCGCCAGCCTTTCCGCGCCAAGCGAATGCCGATATCGTCGTCTTCGTAGTACGCGAACAAGTGGGCATTGAGTTCTCCAATGTCGCGCAGCGCAGCCATGCGAAACAGGACGACGGTACCGGTCAACCACATGTCCATAGGGCGGTCCGATTCCATCTGGCGCCCTTCCGCTACCGTTTTTGCCCGCACGAAGGTCAGGTTTTCCCAGTCGTGATACGTGCCGCAAAAATCGATCTCTTCCTGGTTTTCCAGGATCCGAACTACCGGGGAGACGGCACCGCATTGCGGATCGGCGGCCATCACCTTTAATACCTCAGTCAGCGTATTGGCTTCGAGCAGCGAATCGCTGTTCACCAGCCAGATGAAATCCATCTGACGCTCGTGAGCCAACTTGATCGCCACATTATGTCCACCCGCGAACCCGCGATTGGTGTCGTTGCGAATCAGTTCGACGTTCAGCCTGGCCAGGCGCCGTTGCAGGTTTTCCCAGTCTGGCGCCGCCGAGCCGTTGTCGATCACTAGGATCGTGAGGCTAACACCGGGATCGACGCGCATCTTCATGACGGACTCGACACATTCCCCCGTCATCTCTGAGGTGTTCCAATTCAAGATGCTGACAAGGACGTTGTGGTCTGTTTTCATGGTCTGCAAAATTCTACGATATGAGTAAGGCAATAGCGGTAGTGGCCTGACGAACCGGCCTTGATGCTAGGACCAGCAGCGTTCCTGCATGGCGCGGTACGCCGGGGCTGTCGCGTCGGGCAGGCGGCTTGCATAGGCCCGGTCGAGATTTTCCCGTTGTTGCTGGTAGCGTTGCGCATCGAATTGATGCAGCAGGCGTTCGGCGGTCGACTGTATCTCGGCCTCGTCCGCGCAAATGTAGCCGATATCGCCAAACATGTTGGCCAATTCGCGGATGACAGGCGTGTCGAGCGCGATGACGGGTTTGCGCCAACGCAGCACGTCGAGCAGCACGCCACTGGCCGACAAGCCGTAATAATTCATGTTATAGGGCAAGACGACGTAGTGCAGCGCACAAATCTCTGTCTCGAATATTTCACGCGTTAGCCACGATTGGGAAAACGGTAAGGGGCCGCTGATACCGCTCAGATCGAGGGTATTGGCGTCTTGCTGAAGTTTTCCGACCAGGCGAAAGTCTGGCTGGAACGGCTGGTCGCGGCTGACCCGCAAGGCCAGCTTCGCAAACAGGTCCAGTCCTTTCGATGGGCCGGCGATGCCGAGCAGGCCGAACCGGATCGACGTCGTTGGCAAGCACGATGAAAGCCAAGGCGTATCGGACGCAATACAGGGGTGACGAATCATGTCGATGACGGGTGTCGCCGGGGGAATGCGTTGAGCAAGATTGACGGCGATATGGGTTTCCAGCGTGATGTAGCGGATATCGCGCAGCGGTAGCGTACCGATGGCGCTGGTGTAATCGAGGCCGCGCAGCATGGGGTTGCGCGCGCGCGGCGCCTGGATGCTGTTCAGATCACCGTGCAGTACCATGTGGCAGCGAAAGGCCGGATGCAGCATCTTGAAGCACTTTGCGGCCCAGATATGATGGGGTTCGCTGCTCAAAAACACCACTTGCGGCGCCTGCTTTTCCAGTGGCAGCCAGGTCTTGTGCAACATTGCGAACGTGGACATGAAGCGGCGCCGGAAGTCGCGCGCCTTCAGTTGCGGCGGGAGATATGCGATTCTTGTGAGGCGACGAGCGAGTACGTCGTCCAGCTGGCCCAGCGCTGCTTCCAAGTGGGAAGCCTGGGCAAAAATCGTCAGCTGCTGTTCCGGAAACGCCAGCGCTGCAGTTTCAAGGAACGCACGGGTGAACGGCGCATGTGACACGCCAGCCTGGGTTAGCTCATAAAATAAAATCATTGAAAGTGCTTTCGCAAACCTGGCGTTATCGTTTTAAAAATCATTGTGTCCGTAACTGGCTTACGGTTCCACCTTGAGAATCAGACGGTACTGTTTGAGCAACAATACCTTGCACAGGACCCGCAACCAGAGAGCCGGTTGACGCGCCAGATCGGGCCGCCCACCGTGCCCGCGCAAGCCATCCATCGCGCCGAGCAGGCACGCGTGCGCAAGATCGTTTTTGCCTTTGCGGCGCAGCCGGTTAGCGGTAAACACGGCGCGGTCGAGCAGGCGATAGTGAATCAGGCGGCGAAATTGCACCGGCGTGTGCGCCAGGTAAAACAGCAGGGCATTTCGATTCATCAAGTAGAAATAATGCGCCGGCCGTTCCTTGACGTTTGGCTGCGCATGGCGCGCGCGTGACTCGAACGCCATCCGGTTCGACCAACCGGCCTTGATCAGGCGTACGCCAATATCGTCATCTTCGAAATAGGCAAACAGTTTTTCATTGAGCAGGCCGACTGCGCGCAGTGCCTGCATCCGGAACATGACAACCGTGCCGGCGAGCCACATTTCCTTACCGTTTGCCGCTTCCATGGCGCGTGCTTGTGCCACAGATCCGGCGCGTACCGAGTCGAGCGCGGGCCAGTCGTGCTGGGCACCGCAAAAGTCGATGGCGTTCTCGTTGTGAAGGGCCGTGACGACGGGTGAAACAGAACCGCAGGCCGGGTCGCTACGCATCAGGTCAAGCAGCTGCATCAAAGTTTCCTGCTCCAGCAGCGAGTCGCTGTTGACCAGCCAGATGAAGCCGGCATCCTGTTCAAGTGCCATGCGGATGGCGACGTTATGCCCACCGGCGAAGCCCAGATTGTCCGGCTGACGGATCAGTTTCACGGCGGGGTCGGTGACCAGTTGCTTCAATGTCATCCAGTCCGTCTCGGCGGAACCGTTGTCGATGACGACCACTTGCAGATCGACGTCCGGCCCTTGGCGCATGGCCAGCACCGACGCGACGCAGGTAGCGGTCATGGCCGCGGTGTTCCAGTTGAGGATACTGACGATGATGGAACAGTTTTTCATGGCAGAGGACAAGTTAGCTGGCGCGGACGCGCGTCATGACGTGGGCGAGCAGCATGCGTAATTCGGTGCTGGCAGGGTGGCGGACGATAAACACCGCGGCGATCCAGGCGACGCCTGCGGTCAATCCGGTGATCAGAAGTCGGACCAGGGGTATGGCGACCAGCCAGGTCGTCAGGGCCCAGATGACGGCGCTGACGAGGACGGTAACGATCAGGCTGCGCCAGCACATGGCCAGGACGGCGCTGAGCGGAATCTGGACTGCACGCCGCACGAAAATATAGGCTGCGATGCATTGCAAAGCTTCCGCCGCGACCAGCGCCAGCGCCACAGTGCGCAGGTCGCCGGTCAGTGCGCCGGCCAGCAGCAGGGTGATGCGGATACATTGGGCCACCAGGCTATAGCGCGAAAGCAAATCGGCCCGATCGGTCGCGTTGCAGATGGTACCGGTCAGTGACGACAGCGCTGCGCACGCGGCGCCCCAGCAAAGGATGCTGGTCAATGGCGCCGCCTCGACCCATTTTGCACCGAAAAGGACCAGAACGGCATCGTGCGCACAAAGTGCGACAACAGCAAAAACCGGCCATAACACGACAGTGAAGTACTGAATCGATTTGAGCAGCAGGGGCGTTACATTGCCGGTCTTGCGCGCGTCGCCAGCCATATTGGTCAGGACCACGGGCATGACGGAATTCTGGATCGAATCCTGCACCATCGTGATCAACGTACCCGATCGGCTAAGCAAGCCAACCGCACTGAATCCCACCAGTTTGCCGACGATCAGGTCGCTCGCACGGGCGCCCAGCTGCTCCGTCACGCCGAACACAGTCATGTGCATGCCAAACCGCGCGATCTGTGGATAGTGCTGTAACGAAAAGCGGTACAGGCCACGTTCGGTCCAGAGCAGATTCGATACCACCACCAGCGTGACCGAACTGGCCAGTTGTCCCAAGGCAAGCGATTTCGCGCCGAAACCGAGCCACGCCAGAAGGATCGCCACGCCGGCGTTGACCAGTGCGCTGGCCATGCTGATCTTGAGCATGTCCAGGAATCGGTTGCCGCGCAACAGCAGCGCCAGATTAACAGTCGACAGCGGCGAAATTAGCAGGCCAGCGGTGGTGATCCAGATGATGGTGGCAACTTCCGGCTTGCCGTAAAAGTTGGCGACAGGTATGGCCACCACCGCCAGCACAAGCGACAGCACCATGGCGATCATCATCGAGATGGTGAATGCGGTTTGCACCTTCGGCGGGGTAATTTCCGCTTCCTTGACCAGGTAATTACCGACGCCAAAGTCACGAACCGCATGGGTCAGCGCCGCAATGGCGACGCCAATTGAAAATACGCCGGTTTCTTCCGGAGAGATCAGGCGCGAGAGCACCATCACCGATCCGATACTGACTAACAATTGCAAGTGCTTTTGCAGGAATGAAACCGCTATGTTCCTACGCACGGCACCCCCTGCGTTCAGCAAGGGACAGCGATGCAGTCGTCAGTGAAATCGCTGCAAGGGTATGGGTGGGGCAGGTCATGGAAACTCTCGGAACAGAAAGCAATGAAATGTTTGACCCATTATATCGTTGCCTTGACTGCACGAGTTGCAAGTTGGTAATAAGTGTGGAATCAATTACAAAAAACGGATTATTTATTGCGTCATTTTCCACAAGGGCCTGCGCAAAAACGCCGGCAACTTCATCAGCATGACCTTGACCTGAAACTTGAGGTTAGCTGGGCGCATGCGCAGGCGCGCCAGGGCGTCGGCTGCGATATCGAACGTGCCCCGCGCGAAGGCGCCATTGAAAATGTCGAGGCGGCGCACATCGATACTCTCCAGGATCGCCGCGCGATGCCGCGCCGCACCGGGATGCTTCTCAAGGGCAAATTCGAGGATCTGCACGCAGCCGCGTACTTGCCGAATGTTGTCGGTCGAATCGTTGCCAGCATGCTTGCGGACCCGCACAAGTGGTGTGGTGCAAAGGACAATATCGGTGTGGTCGATCAGGCGCAGTGTAAATTCGTAGTCTTCGGCGCCGACGCCGTTGAATTGCGGGTCGTAGCCGCCAATGGCCGTGTACACCGAGCGACGAATCAGGCTCCCGGATGGAAACAAGGGTTGGTAGGCAAGCGTGCGCCGATACAGGTCGGGAATGGCATGCCAAAAGGCGCCGTCGCGCCGGGCGCCGGCAAAAAAAGTGACCGGGGCACCGGCAAATTTGTCGGCGTGGACGCCTTGTTCGTCGAACGTTACGAAGTTGCTGTAGACACTGTCGCACCCGGGATGGGCTTCCAGCCACGCCTGCATGGCGGCGACATAGCCGGGTTCCAGCAAATCGTCGGAATCGCACAGGACAATGAATTCACCGCGCGCCGCTGCTACACCGATATTGCGCGCGCGCTGGACGCCACCATTTGCCACCGTGATCACTTGCACGCGGCCGGCATAGAGCGCCAGAACAGCGGCCGTGTCGTCGCGTGAACCATCGTCGACGACGATGATTTCGAGGAAGGAAACCGCCTGTGCGATCGCACTGTCAAGCGTGGCGGCGATCAGGTTGCCCCGGTTGAAGGTTGGAATCACCAGCGTGATTGAGGGGGCGGTAGAATCCACAAACTCTCCGAGTATCAGTGACGCAAAGAAAGGCAAGATACCTTGGCAGGGTGAATTAAACAAGTGCCAAGGTCTGAAGTGTTACCGGGGTGGAGGGCAGTGTAAAATCGCTGGCTTCTCCGCGGGCAATTACAGGACTGACTATGGCAACGCTGCGCCGCTCGCTGGTGATCAATTTTTTCTCGTCGTCGGGCGCGGCCTTCCTGCAATTCCTTGTCAGCGTGATTCTGGCCAGGCTGCTGGCGCCGGGTGAAATCGGCGTCTTTTCGATGACCGTCGTCATTGTCAATGTCGCGCACATCTTCCGCGATTTCGGCGTGGCCTCGTATGTGCAGCGCGAACCGGACCTGACGGTCGAAAAGATGCGCTCGGCCATCGGTGTCATGCTGGCGTCGTCGTGGACCATCTGCGTGCTGCTGTTCACGCTAAGCGGTGCGCTGGCACGCTGGTTCGGCGAACCTGGCATGGCCCCTGTAATGCGCGTGCTGGCGCTGGGGTTCTTTATTATTCCGTTCGGTTCGATTACCAATTCACTGCTGGTGCGGCGGTTTGCCGCCGACAAGCAGGCGCTCGTCAGCGCCGCCAGTACCATCACGTATTGCACGGTTTGCCTGACCCTGGCAACGTTCGGTTTCGGCACCATGAGCCTGGCCTGGGCCAACCTGGTCAGCCTGGTGGTGACAGCGCTGGCGCTGTTGCCGCTGCGGCCGCCAGGCACGCCATGGCTGCCCGGCCTGGCGCATTGGCGGGCAATCGTCCACTTTGGCCTTGGCACCCTGCTGGTCAACTGCACCACTGCCGTCAACAACGCGATTCCCGATCTTCTGCTGGGTAAATTGGGCAATGCGCGCCTGGTGGGTCTGCTCAGCCGGGCCAATTCCACCGTGTCAATTTTTGGCTACGTGGCCGGTTCCACCGTCACCTATGGCGCGGTATCGTACTTGTCGCAGGCGCATCACCGGGGCGAATCGCTGGCGCCGGTGGTGGCACGCGCCACGTCATTGTTGACCGGCGTGGCCTGGCCAGCGTTTGCCTGTACCGCGCTGCTGGGTGCGGATATCGTGCTGGCGCTCTATGGACAGGGATGGCGCGACAGCGTGCCGGCGATCCTGCCGTTGACCGTGTCCGCTGCGGTGGCGATGGTGTTCCATTACACGCCCAGCGCGCTCATTGCACTCGGGCGGCCCTATCTGGGGGCGCTGCCGGTGCTGGTCATGTTGGTCAGCCGGCTCGGCTTCGGTTACGTGTTATATGACGGGCGCCTGGTCAACTTTGCCTGGGCGATCTGCCTGGCAACGCTGGCAGCAACCCCGGTGATGTGGTGGCAGCAGCGGCGCCATCTCGGTATGGGCCGGCTGGTGCATGCTCTGGCGCCGAGCATGGCGGTCGCGCTGGCATGTGGCTTGACCTGCTTCGCCCTGCAACACGTGCTGCCGCTGGCGCCGGGTGCGACGCGGCTGCTGGTGATGGCGTTGCCGCTGGTGTTGGCCTGGTATGGTGCGCTGCGCCTGACGCGCCACGCGCTGGTCGATGAAGTGCACCACCTGGGCGCCGGTCTGCTGGTTCGCCTGAAATTGCGCCCGGTCGGCGGCGCCGGCTAGTCCAGCGTCAACGGGCGTATTCGCTCAACATCCGTTCACAGGTTTTGACAAACTGGCGCGCCACGGCGGCGGTGTTGTTGTCGAGCGCCAGCTGCAATCCGTTTGCCGCCAGGTGCTCGGCCAGCGCGTCGTCACCCAGTACTCGCTCGATGGCTGCGGCAATTTCGTCGATGTTATTACCGTCGACCAGCAAACCGCTCTGATTCTCCAGCACCGCTTCGACCGCACCGCCGGCGCGGCCACCGATGACAGGTTTGCGGCAGGCATTCGCTTCCCGAAACACCAGGCCAAAGCCTTCCGTATCGCCATCCGGCATGGTGCGATTCGGCATCAGGAACAGGTCGCACAAGCGCAGGTAATCCACCAGTTCGGCATCGGTGACCTTGCCAACCAGGGTGATGTGCTCCCCCATGTTTGCGCGCGCGATGATTTGCTCGATTTCGGCGCGCATCTCGCCGTCGCCGATGATCAGGTAGTGCACGTCCTGGCGATGACGCACCACCTGCGCCATTGCCAGGACGGCTTTGTCAATGCCCTTGCGCGCCACCATGCGGCCCACCGTGACGACGACCTTCTTGCCTGCCAGCCGGTGTCGCGCGATCATGTCCGGGTTGCGCGGGCCGGGCGTGAACCGGGCCGTATCGACCCCATTCTGGATCAGGACGATCGACTTGGGCGGCACCTCCATCAGGCGCGTGAGCGCATCGCACGTGAAGGCGCTGACGGCGACGATCTTGTCGGCCGCGTGCAGGTACTGGCGTCGCTTGTTGCCATAAAATCGTCCGCCAGTCTCGGTCGTGATTTCTTCGCCGTGCACATATACCAGTAATTTTACGTTGTACAGCTTGCGCAGCGCCAGGCCCAGCCAGCTCCCCGCCACCAGTTCGCCGACGCACACCACATTGATGTCGTGCCGGCGCACGATGCGCGCCGCCGCCAGCAGCGCTTTGGCATACAGCGGAAAGTCCTGGAACAACAGGCGCCATACCGACACCAGAATATTGGCTGGCGGCGTCGCGATCAGGGGGCGCAGCAAGTCGGTGCGATCGATCGGATAGCCGGCGGCTTCATCGAACGCACGCCAGCCTGGCACAGGCTGGTTGGTCAGGTAATTCATTTTGGCCGTCAGTACCCGGATACTGCCGGGCGGCATGAACTGGCACAAGTTGTCGTAGACGACTGCCGAACCGCCATGCAGCGGTGGAAATGTACTGGCGATGAGCAGGCAGCGTACGTCGGTGCCGTCGCTACTGGTATCGTCGGCGGCGCCCGCTTTTTTCGCCAGTGGCATGGCGCGGGTGCGCATATTGCGCGCCAGCTGAAAGGCGATGCGGTTGTTGGAACGGCCCCATGGCGTAAAGCGTGGCAACTGAAACATGTCGCTGTCGCGCGTCGCCACGCCACTGCTGGTGGTGACGGCCGAGGTGTAGCCGAGCGATTTCACCATGGCCACGTGTTCCGGCCCGTAGTCTTCGTTGGGACGCCCGTTCGGGTAGGCGAATGAATGCACGCGCGCGCCGATGATCGCTTCCAGTTCTTCTTTGCAGTTGCCAATTTCAGCACGCGCCTGAGCGCGCGTGCATTCGTTCAAAATAGGGTGATGAACCGTGTGGGCGCCGATGTCGAAACCCTGGTTGTGCAGCGTGCGCACGGTGTCCGTATTGAATGGGCGCGGCAGCGAAATGGTGCTGCGCGCTTGCGCCTCCAGCACTTCGATGGCGCCGACCCGGTCTGCCAGAGGCGCGTATTTCAGGCGTCCCTGCAGTTCTTCAATCAGGCGCAGGCGCGTACCCGGTTGGCCCAGATCGGTGTATTTGCCAAAGCCGTAGGGCAGCAAGAAACCGCTGTCGGGCAGGGCCCGTACGGCCGCGACAATGCGTTCGTGCCACAAGGCACCGCCGTCCAGTTGTCCAGTGGTGACGAAAAACGTGCCCGGCAAATTGCGCTTGCGCAGTGCCGGACTGACGTTGTCGAGCCACTCCGCGTAACCATCGTCGAAGGTCAGCGCCATGGCGCGGCTGGGTAGCTTGCCAGCCTGCAGCGCCGCGGTCGCTGCCGGCAGCGGCATCACATTGGCATTGACAACCAGGAAGTCGAGGATCTGCTCAAAGCCGGCCAGGTCCAGCTCGTCGGCGATGAGCGGATCGGCGACAGTCGGAATCTTGTGGAACAGCAGGACAGACAGGCGCCCTCCCGTTCCGGCAGGCGACAGCAACGAAAACACACTCTGGACAAGGGACGATTTCATAAGTAATACGGCACGTTTCAAAGTATGTGGTCGAGAAGCCCGCGCAAGCCTTTACGCCGCTTGATGTCCACGCGCGCCGCTTGCGGGACATACGGGATAGGCTGGCCTGCCTTGTCGCGTTTCAGGAGGAGCAGCTTCTCCAGCGCCACCAGGATGATGATGATGTCATAGTACAAGTCGAAGTAGGCCAGCGACAGGAAGGCCCCGCTGACCGCGTAGCCGATGATGCAAACCTGGGCCATTTTGGCCAGGTCCGACGCCCATTTCAATTCCGGGGCATCGGCGCAGAATTTGACTACCCGCGTGCCGGTGCGCCACGCGCACAGCATCAATACGACGAACATCGTCAGACCAACGACACCATGGTCGCCGAGTACCTGAAAGAAAATGCTGTGGGCGACATGGTAGTCGAGCGGATTGGGCGCGTAGATGGCGAATTGGCGCACTGAAAACACGTTGAAGCCGCCACCCAGCACATTATGGGTGGCCACGTTGATGGCAAATTGCCACGCGTTGATCCGGCCCATGGCCGATCCGTCCTCTTTGTATTCGCCAATCGTATCCATACGCTCGAACCATTGCGCGGGCATGACGAGCGATACCAGCGCGATCATCCCGATGACGGCCACGCCAGTGGCTGCCTTGTTTTTGCTCTTGAGCCAGAGGAAGCCCAGCATGGCGCCGCCGCCGACCAGCGCACCGCGCGAATACGATCCGACCGCAGCGATGGCCGTGAAGATCGTCATGGCCAGCATGAACAGCGATACCAGCTTGTTGGTGGCCTGGTTGCGCAAGTACCAGATCAACGGCAGCGTCACCACCAGCGCCAGCGCCATCGCATTGTTTTCAGCGATATAGCTGCCGTCGGGGCCATACACCTTGAAGTTGCCGCCTGACGCCAGCACGAACAGCCCACCTTTCAGGCCGTAGATCCCGATCGAGAGCGCCACGACCCATGTGTATTGCTTAATATCGCGCTCGGTATTGAGCACCATGAATGACACGAACACCATGAACATGGTCTTGATAACGCGGTTCCATTCCTGCCAGACCAGGCCGGGTTCCAGCGCGAAGAAACTGGTAAAGGTCATCCACGCTGTGAAGACCAGCAGCAGTATTGTCACGGGCGTGCGCGGAAAGCCTTTTGGCTGCTTGGTCAGCAGCACCGCCAGTGTCGTGACGCCCGCGATCAGCGCGACAAATGGAAAATCGTAGGCCGCGCCGTAACTGAGCCGGTGCGGATTCATCAGACTGATCCAGGTGAAGACGATGACGCCGACGGCAGGACGCTTGAAGATGAACGGAATCGTTCCAAATATGATCGCGAACAACAGCAAGTCACGCATGGCGCTTCTCCAGGCTGCTGAACAATTCGACAACGCGGCGGGCGTTGGCCTTCCAGGTGAGCTGCTGCTCGACGATCGCATCGCGCGCACCTTGCGCAACGTGCAGGCGCAGCGCCCTATCGATGCACAGCCGGTGGATCGACGCGGCTAGCTGCTCAGGATGCTCAGGATCGAACAACAGCGCATTTTTTTCGTGCGTCAGGATTTCGCGGATGTTCGGCTGACCCGGCGCCACGATCGCCTTCCCGAGCGCCAAATACTCAAACAGTTTCAAAGGCGAGGCGTAGTCGACCACGGCCGGCTGCAGCGCAATGTCGAACGCTGAAACATATTTGGCCACGTCGTCGCGCTCGACGATACCCGTAAAGTGTACGCGTGCGCCAATGCCCAGTTTGGCTGCCTGCTGTTCCAGCGCCGCACGCGCCGGGCCGTCGCCGACCACCAGCAGGGTGCGCAATGCATCGGGCGGGTCATCGGCGATCAGCTCGATCACCTTGTCCAGGCCATGCCAGTCGCGCACGAAACCCGTAAAGCCCAGCACAAGCTGCCCCTCCAGTCCGAGTGCGCGCTTGGCGGCCGCGACGTCGGCGTTGCCGTCGAACCGGTCGCCATTGATGCCGTTCGGGATCACGACGATGCGTTCGGCCGCTACGCCATAGGCCTGCACCATGTCGCCCAGTACCTGGGTGACCGGCAACACCAGGTCGGCGTTTTTCCAGGCATAGGATTGCGACCAGCGCGCCAGGCGCCGCAAGGAAAGACCGTCGTATTTGGCGCGCTCCTCCAGGATCGGTGCATTAATTTCCAGCAGCATCGGCAACTTGTACTTGCGCGCCAGCCAGATACCGGCCGGTAAAAACAGGTTGTAGCGTTCGTACAACACGTCCGGCTGATGCTGGCGCACGGCGGCAGCCAGGCGCCGGTAGGCGACCGCCGAATAGGCCAGCTCGATGAGCTCGTAGCACCATTTTGGCATGTAGCGTTTCAACAGGGCGACAGCGCCGGCGTCCGAACCGAACGATTCGGTTTCGGCACTGGGCGGTGCGACGATGATCACTTCATGGCCGAGCGACCGCAGGGCGTTGATCATTTCTTCGATATGGACGTACTGCCCGTCCTTCGAACGGGTCCGGTGGTGGTAGAGAATCCTCACGCAGCTTTATCCAATATGACTTGCTGGAACAGGGCGATCTGTCCCTGGGTGGTGTCGTCCCAGCTGAAACGCTCGGCGTAGCGGCGCGTGGCGCCGTGATCGGGGTAGTTGGCGCGCAGCAGGCGCACGCTGGCGGCCAGGCTGGCCGGCGTGCGTTCGTCCATCAACAAGCCAGCTTCCGGCGCATTGACCACTTCCGGCGTGCCCCAGACATTGCTGGCGATGACTGGCGTGCCGCACGCCATCGATTCGAGCAGGACATTCGCCCAGCCTTCGCGCGACGATGCGAGTACCAGCACGTCGGCGGCGTTGTAATACTGCGCCAGGGCCGTCTGTGCAATGGGGCCGAGGAAGGTTACGCGGTCGTTCACGCCAATCTGCGCGGCCAGGTCTTGCAGTTTTTTCAGGTCGGGGCCGGAGCCGGCGATCATCAGGCGCACGTCGGGCAACTCGACCAGCGCACGGATCGGGATATCGTGGGCTTTGCGGGGATCGAGCAGGCCCACCGACAGGATGGTGAACGCCGTGATGCCCAGCGCCGCGCGTGCGGCGGCGCGGTCGGTCGGCTGGAAGCGTTGCAGGTCGACGCCGTTGCGCAGCGCCACGATGTTCTTGTTGACCACGCCCAGTCCGGTGATCTCTTCCTTCAGTGCCTGGCAAACGGTCACGATGCCGCTGGCGCGTTCGGCGGCCCACATGATCATCTTGCGCGGCAAAGCGAACTGGGGAATCAGGTTGATGTCGGTACCGCGCGCGGTGATGACCACCGGCTTATTAAAATACTTTCCCAGCATGACGGCAGCGACGCCGTCAGGATAGAAATAGTGGGCGTCGATGGCGTCGAAGTCGTAGCCTTCGTCGCGGATGCGGCCGATGGCCTTTTTGGCCGACTGGGCCAGCATGAAGGGTGTGATGTTCATGCCGATGCGTGGCACCACCAGGTAGCGCGGATGGTCCACCGACAGGCCATTGCGTTCTTCATGGCGCGGCACGCGCGCGAACTGGGCGTAGGGACCGTATTTGGGATCGCGCGAGGGGAACCAGGGCACTGGGGCCACCACGCGTGATTCGGCCTTGCCGCTGGCAATCAGGTAGCGCAGGCGGGTCTCGACGAAAATGCCGTGATTCGGCTGCTCCGAATTCGGGTATAAAGTGCTGAAAGTTAATAGCTTCATATATATTAATCAGGCGCAGGCATGCCCGGAACCGCAGAGGTGAGCGGCGATACTAGCAGACACACTTGGGGACGCTGCGCGATTGTCGCCAAAAAGGAATAAATTTTGCCAAAGGGCAGCACAATTGGCGGGCTAGCGTATGAATACTTATCAATCATGATACTATAATTCAAGTTTACTTTAGACATTTCCACTACCCGGCGACAGCGCCAGGGCGGCCTCCCAAGCCCTCTGCACCGCGGTCGCGCCTGTTCCCTGCCGTGCTGACAATTCCCCTATATACATTATGAAGATTTCTATCATTGGTACCGGCTACGTCGGCCTCGTTTCCGGCGCTTGCTTCGCGGATGTCGGCAATGCCGTCCTTTGTCTGGACGTCAATGAAGACAAAATCGCGATGCTGAAAAACGGCGTGATCCCGATTCACGAGCCTGGCCTGGACCAGCTGGTAGCGCGCAACGCGAGTGCCGGCCGCCTGCTGTTCTCCACCAGCTACGACGAAGCGATCGCCCACGCGGACCTGGTCTTCCTGGCCGTCGGCACCCCGCCTGACGAAGACGGCAGCGCCGATCTGACCCACATCCTGGCTGCGGCACGCTCGATCGGTCAGCGCATGGAGCGTCCGCTGGTCGTGGTCGACAAGTCGACGGTACCGGTCGGCACCGCCGACAAGGTCCGTGCCGCCATCCAGGGCGAACTCGACAAACGCGGCAGCAAGGTGTCGTTTGCCGTTGTCAGCAACCCTGAATTCCTGAAAGAAGGCGCAGCGATCGACGACTTCATGCGCCCTGACCGCATCGTGGTCGGCAGCAACGACCCGCGCGCTACCAAGTTGATGCGCCAGTTATACGCGCCGTTCAGCCGCAACCATGAAAAACTGGTCGAAATGGACGTGCGCAGCGCCGAACTGACGAAATACGCCGCTAATTCGATGCTGGCCACCCGTATCAGTTTCATGAACGAACTGGCGAACCTGGCCGAACTGCTGGACGCCGACATTGAAGCGGTGCGCCTGGGAATGGGCCTCGATCCCCGGATCGGCTCGCAGTTCCTGTACGCCGGCATGGGTTATGGTGGTTCGTGCTTCCCGAAAGACGTCAAGGCACTCGTGAAAACCGCGGGCGACCATCAACAGTCGATGCACATCCTGGATGCCACCGAGCGCGTCAACGAAGCGCAAAAAAACGTGCTGTTCAACAAGCTGGTGCGCCATTACGGCGGCGTCGAGAACCTGGCTGGCAAGACGGTTGCACTGTGGGGCATGTCGTTCAAGCCGAACACCGATGACATGCGCGAAGCGCCGAGCCTGGTGCTGATCCGCGAACTGTTCAAGGCCGGCTGCACTGTGCGGGCTTACGACCCGGTCGCCAGCAAGGAAGCGCTGCACCTTCTGCAACAGGAACACGGCATTGAGATATGCGCTGCGCAACTCACCATCGTTGCCTCCGCCAGTGCCGCCACCGACAATGCGGACGTGCTGGTGCTGGTCACCGAGTGGAAAGAATTCCGCGCACCCGATTTTGCCGCGCTGGCCGTGAGCCTGCGCGACAAAGCCGTGTTTGATGGCCGCAATATCTACGATCCGGCTGAAGTTGCCGCGGCCGGCCTGTCCTACGAGGGCATCGGCCGCGTCAGCCGGAAAGCGGTTTGATGATCGCTGGGACGCACCGCATCCTCGTCACGGGCGCGGCAGGCTTTATTGGCAGTTACGTGTCGGCGCGCCTGGCGGCGATGGGCCACCAGGTGTTCGGTTGCGATAATTTTAACGACTACTACGACCCGCAGCTCAAGCACGACCGCGTCGCGGCCTTGCTGGTACCCGCCGGCGTGGTGTGCGATGTCGTCGAACTGGCCGATACGGCGCAGGTCGAGGCCCTGTTCGCGCGGGTAAAACCGACGCTAGTGGTACACCTGGCGGCGCAGGCCGGGGTGCGTTACTCGCTGATCAATCCGCAAGCGTACATTCAGTCGAATCTGGTCGCTTTCGGCAATATCCTCGAAGCCTGCCGCCAGGGCAAGATCGAACACCTGTTGTATGCCAGTAGCAGCAGCGTGTACGGCGCCAACGCCAAGGTGCCGTTCAGCGAAGACGACATCACCGATACCCCGGTGTCGCTGTACGCCGCCACGAAAAAATCGAACGAGCTGATGGCGTATTCGTATAGTCAGCTGTACAAAGTACCGGCCACCGGGCTGCGTTTCTTTACCGTGTACGGTCCCTGGGGCCGGCCGGACATGGCCTACTTCAGTTTTACGCAGAAGCTGCTGCAAGGCGCGCCGATCCAGGTGTTCGCCGAGGGCAAGTTGACGCGCGATTTTACCTATATCGATGACATCGTCGAAGGCGTGGTGCGCTTGCTGTTCAAGCCGAGCGACGAGGGCGGCGTGCCGCATGCGGTGTACAACATCGGCAACGACCAGCCGGTGTCCGTGCTGTACTTTATCGAGACGCTGGAAAACGCCCTTGGGGTCAAGGCGGAGAAAGAGTTCTTGCCGATGCAGCCGGGCGATGTGCCGGCCACGCACGCGGACACGCGCAAGCTGCAGGGGTGGGTCGACTTCGCGCCGCAGACCTCACTGGCGACGGGACTGGCGCGGTTTGCGCACTGGTACCATAGCCACTTCAAGTGACGTCTCTTCCTTCGGTTTGAAGCAAATAAACCCAGCTAATTTGGCTGGGTTTTTATTTGCGCCAAGCTTGACGCGACGATATTATTCTCGGGTTTTTGATGATAAAAAGGGTACGCGAAGTATGCGTTTCGCTGGCCAGCGCTTGCCTAATTTTTTACCCATCTTAATCCCTGGTTTTTCAATGATATGAAATGTTACTGCGGATAGCGTCAGTAGGCATGGAACCAGTACGGCGACGTACATCCAATATGTCGTGCTGGATAGCGAAGAAATTTTACCCTTGCCTATTACAAAGTTTGCCATTGAAAACAATAAAATTCCATGAGTCAAATAGATGCTGTAGGCTAGCTCGCCTAATCTGCGAGAGGTGGAGGCATTTAGCGAGCCGAATAGATCGGCGCCACCGGCGATCAGACTAAACGCAAGCGTAAGAATGAGAGACGGAAAAAAATCATACGCTGTAGGGAACATCAATACCGTGGAAAAGCAGGCTAGTACGATTATCGAAGCCACTGGAGATTTTGCAAATCGGAGAAAGTTCTCGTTGCGCACTAGCCGCGCAGCAATCATTCCACCCAAAAAAATAAAGGCAAATTGTGGTCGCATGGCGGTTAGCCATGCCATTGCAAGCCCGATGCCGGCGACCGCCAGCATTACCCAATGAGGGCGCTGACCAGTGGTCAAAGCTATCAAGGGCAAAACCAGGTAAAAGCACCACTCGTAAGGTAGGGACCAAGTTACACCAGCAACGATACGAGCGGTATCTATATGATTGATAGCAGGACTACCTGGAACTGTGAAAAGTAACCAACGAACCGCGCAGAAGAAAATATATCGTGGTGTATCGATCAGAGTGCCATCTGATAATATGGCGACAATCAAAAAAAGAAAAATCATCACAACAAAATACAGCGGAGTAAGCCGAAAAAAACGCGATATGAAAAAAGATCTCCATTCGAAAAGTTTCGACTTGCTATCCAGAAGCTTGTCATAAAATAGAAAGCTTGTGATCATAAAAAAAAGCGCTACGCTGGATTCACCCAAGTGCGTGTAAAGATGAGAATCTGGTACCGTCCATTCACCGGTGCGGCTGTATGTAAACCAGATTGCTGCATGATGAAGGAAAACAAAAAACGCCAAGTACCCGCGCAAGCCATCGATTGTACTGAAGCGCCCAGGCTGTTCACCGCTCTTCGCCCAGATAAAGGTCGCGCGAACGCAGCCAATAGTAAGTATTAAAAGTGCGACAGCGAACAGAGGATTTAAGTGATGCATGGTTATCGTTTGTAATTTGTTAAACGGCAATGCAGTGATTGACGAATCCAGTCACAGTGGCCGATATATATTTTCGGGTCATAAAGTGTCCGTTTCGTAAAGGAGGCAACAGCGACTTCAACCGGCAGGCAGGTTCTAGTCTAGTTAGTATTGTCAGTGTTCCACGCTGACGCGCAAAAACGCCTCGAACATCATCACCGACCACAGCGACGCGCTGTAATCGTTCGCCCCCGACTCATGCTGGTCGACCATATGGCGCAAATACGCCGGATTGAAAATCCCGGTGTCGAGCAGCAGCGGACTCAATACTGCCGCCCGGACCTGCGCGCGCAATGGCCCGCGGAACCAGGCCGCCACCGGAATCGAAAAACCTTTTTTTGGCCGGTACATGATGTCTTCCGGCAGGTACGGCTCCAGCGCCTTTTTCAGGATGTACTTGCCTTCGCCGCCATGCAGTTTCAGGTCCGACGGCAGGCTCGACGCCCATTCGACGAACTGGTGATCCAGCAGCGGCACCCGTACTTCCAGTGAATGGGCCATCGCGGCGCGATCGACCTTGGTGAGAATGTCACCCGGCAGCCAGGTCTTGAAATCGAGGTACTGGATCAGCGCCAGCGGATCGTCGGTCGGCGAATTGGCCGCGTGGCCGCGCATGACCTCAATGGCGCGATAACCCTGCAGCCTGGTGCGGAAACCGTCGGAAAATAACTGGTCTCGCACGCGGTCGTTCATGATCGACACGCCGTGGAAGTAGCCGTCGGTCAGGTCGCGCGCCAGCGCTTCGAAGGTCGTCTTGGCGCGGAACATGCGCGGCGCCCAGTCGGCTTTCGGGTAGATCGCGCCGAGCGTGCCGAACACGCTTTTGCGCAGGCCGGCTGGCAGGCGCGAA
The DNA here is from genome assembly GCF_036688685.1 of Massilia sp. S19_KUP03_FR1. NCBI lineage: Bacteria > Pseudomonadati > Pseudomonadota > Betaproteobacteria > Burkholderiales > Oxalobacteraceae > Massilia > Massilia sp. S19_KUP03_FR1. Next base: position 249,930 of record NZ_JAQQPS010000005.1, read on the forward strand.
CGCACGCTGTCTTCGGCCATCGCGTAGCGGTAGCGGCGGTAGCCGCCGAAATTTTCGTCGCCGCCGTCGCCGGACAGTGCCACCGTCACGTGCTTGCGCGCCAGCTGGCAGACGCGGTAGGTCGGGATGGCGGAGCTGTCGGCAAACGGTTCGTCGTACAGGCGCGCCAGCGTGTCGACAAGGCCATGGTCGTCTGTGCTGACCGTCTGGGCGAAGTGGGTCGTCTCGTAGCGTTTTGCCACCTGGTTGGCAAACACCGATTCATCGTAGTCCGGGTCGTCGAACGAAATTGAGCAGGTTTTGACGTGGGCTTCTTCCTGCGCCATCATCGCCACGACGGCACTCGAATCGACCCCGCCGGACAAGAACGCGCCGAGCGGCACTTCGGCCACCATCTGGCTTTTGACGGCATCGCGCATGCGCACGATGAGCTCTTCTTCCACTGCCCGCATATCCTTTTGCGGCTGGATGTTGAACGGCACATCCCAGTAGCGCACCGGGTTGACGGTTTTGTCGCCCACTTTCAGCGTGATCGAATAACCAGGCGCCAGTTTATAGGCGTTATAAAAAATCGTTTTCGGTTCCGGCACGTAGCCGTAGGCGAAATAATCCTCGACCGCCGGCAGGTTCAGTTCGCGCGACAGTTCCGGGTGCGTCATGATCGATTTCAGTTCGGAGCCGAACACGAACAGGCCATTTGGCAGCAGCGAATAAAACATCGGCTTCACGCCGACATGGTCGCGCGCCAGAAACATGGTCTGCTGCGCGCGGTCCCAGATGCCGAAGGCGAACATGCCGCGCAGGCGCTGCAGGCAGCCGGCGCCCCAGGCTTGATACGCCACCAGCACCACTTCGGTATCGGATTTCGTTTTGAAGATGTAGCCCAGCGCTTTCAGCTCGGCCATCAGCTCGCGGTAATTGTAGATCTCGCCGTTGAAGACGATCACCAGGCTGCGGTCGGCATTGAACAGCGGCTGCTGGCCGGTGGCGATATCGATCACCGATAATCGCCGGTGGCCCATGCCGAGCGCCGTTTCCGTGTACAGCTCGGCTTCGTCCGGGCCGCGGTGGGTTTGCGTTTCGTTCATGCGCGACAGGAGCGCGCGGTCGATCTCGCGCTGGCCCAGGGTATCAAATATTCCGACTATTCCGCACATGCTGGTATCAGTTCCAAAGAGACGTTATCGAGGAGCGACGCGCTTTTGCCGGCACAGGCGCGCGTACAAGGCTGTATAAGCAGTCAACATTGCCGCCATACTATATTGTTGCACGACCCGGGCCCGCCCAGCCCGCCCGTGTTGCCCGGCCAGCGCCGGCGATCGCACGTATTGCGCGAGCGCCTGGGCCAGCGCCTCGGTATCTTGCGGCGGCACCAGGCTGCCTTCCACCTGTTCGGTGACCACTTCCGGGATGCCGCCGACGTTTGACGCCACCACCGGCAGCGCGCACGCCATCGCCTCCAACAGGGACACGGGCGTGCCTTCGGCCAGCGAAGGCAAGGCAAACACGGAAAATTCCGGCACCAGTTGCGCCACGTCGCTGCGCGCACCGGGCAGCCAGACGACATCCTGCAGGCCGGCGGCCGTTACCTGCGCACGCAAGGCGGGCAGTAGCGGGCCGTCGCCGATGATCGACAGGCGCAAGTGCGGCGCCTGTTCGGGCAGCATCTGGCGCAGGAGAATAAAGGCGTCGACCAGGCCGCGCTGGTTCTTGATGTCGGAAATGCGCGCCACCGTGCCGATGACGAAGTGCTGCGCGCCCCACGGCGCACCCGCACCGCGTGCACCCGGCTGGTATTTGTCGGTATCCACGCCATTCTTGATAAACAGCGTTTTTGCGGCGCCAATTTTCACCACCTGGCCGAGCCACTGGTGCAAATCTTCCGACACCGGCACGTAGCAATCGATGAAGGGCGCCAGGCGCCGGCGCAGGAAATTATGTTTCGGATTGAGACCCTGCGGATCGCTGGTATCGCGCCCGTGTTCTGCGTGCACGCGTACCGGCACACCGGCGGTCGCTGCGGTGAAGGCATATTCCATCGCAGCCAGGTTGTAGGTGTGCAGGATGGTCGGACGGAGTTGACGCGCCAGCTTCCAGAAGGCGACGTGGGTACCCAGGCCGAGACCGGGCGCCTTGTTCAGCGCATACACCTCGACGCCCGGTTGGGTGATGCGCTCGGCAAATTTTGAAGAGCGCGTCAGGCAGACGACCACGTGGCGATACTGGTCGGCCGGCATCTTGTTGATGCAGTCGACCAGCAGCGTTTCCAGCCCGCCCACGTCGAGTGCGTAGGTCAGGTGCATGACCAGCGGTAAAGCGTGATTCGGCTTCACTTAGCCCGGGTGGCAGCCAGTGCCGCATCGATCGCCTTGCCCTGGCCTGCCGTGAAGGCGCGCAATGCCGCCCGTGCCGTAGCCGGGTCGGCCTCGTACGGCGCCGCCAGCAGGATGGCTGCGCCATCGTCGCCGCGGAACAGCAACTTGGCGCGCGCCTGCATCAATTTGCCTTTGATATTGCTGGCCGTAGTCTGGCCATCGATGGCCATCCACTGCCACACCAGCATGTGGGCGCCGTTCGGGCCGGACATGCGCGTTTCGCGCAGCGCCAGGGGACGGCCATCAAGCTCGGCTGTCACGCCAGCGTTGCCGATTTCGTGCCAAGGGTCTTTCGGGCCGGCCAAGGTATTGACCGAACTGATCAGGGTGCGGAAAGGTGCCTGGTTGCGGTAGTACAGCAGGTGCAGCGACACCGGCGTGGCGTCCTGCTGGAATACACCGCTGTACTGCGCGGCAGGACCGCGGTAGGCCGGGTTCCAGGCGGCAAACGCCGGCGCCGCGCCCAGCCTGATGGCTGGCGCTGCCAGTTGCACGGGACGCGGGTTCAGATTGGCGCGCGCGTTGTAGAACGCGAAGGCCGGCCACAGCGCCGCCGTCACCAGCACGGCGGCGACCAGCGGCGCCATGCGGCCAGTCACTTGCGATACGGGCGCCGCAGCCACGGGGGCCGGCGTCGGCGCTTCATCCTCGCGCCAGAAACTGCCGATCCAGAACATGATGAACATCACCAGGCCGAAGAACAGCCAGCCGTAGACCAGGTGGTCGACCCCGGTGGCCAGTTCCATGCCGGACAGGTGGCCGATCATGACGATCATGAACGCGCGCAGCCAGTTGGCGACGACCGGCACGACAATCGACAGCGCGACGAACATCAGGCGCCGTTTGGTGGAACGGAAGGTCAGATAGGCGTACAGGCTGCCAAGCGTAATTGACGAAATCAGGTAGCGCACGCCGCTGCACGCTTCGACGACCGACCAGCTGCCGGTGGGCAGTTCAAAGCGGGTGCCGTTGCGCAGTACCGGAATGCCAACGGCGCGCACGGCAGCGACGGTGAAATTGGCGGTGTGTTCGATCAGCGGGCCGACAAAAATTTCGCCGAACGGCACCGCAAACAGTAAAAATAGCAGCGGGAACGCCAGCGATGCGGCCAGGCGCCGGCCGAATACGGCCAGGGCGATCACCGGAATCATGGCGACGAACATGTACTGCTTGATCACTTGCACTTCGCCGATGTGGGCGGCCAGCCAGCCCATGCCCAGCAGGGCCAGCAGCAGCAGCGCCGGCCAGTACGGCGTCGGCGGCAGGGCGCTGAAGTTGGCGCGGCGGCGCCAGATCAGCCACAAACTGATCGGCAGGATGACATAGCCGTGGGCAAACGTTTCGGAGCTGTCCCAGATGCTGATGATTGACGCGATCGTGCCGAAATACAGCACAAAGGGCGCCAGCAACGCCAGCGCGATCAGCAAGATGGTGGGCGTCGGTACGGGCCGGCTGGCAACTTGGGGAACGGGCGTGCCCGCAGTGTCGTTCATGAACATTCGAGCTGCTCTCCGATGCAGGCCAGGTTGCTGGGCCAGCTGTATTGGGTTTCGACCCGGCGCCGTGCGGCGGGGCCTATCGTGGCATTGCGGGTTTCCAGCAGTTCAGCGACGGCTGCGACAAAGGCCGGCGCGCCATCGGCCAGGATCAGTTCGGTTCCAGGCGTGGCATCGATGCCTTCCAGCGCCTGCGGCGAGACCACCACCCGGCTGGCCATGGCCATTGCTTCGAGCACCTTGTTCTGGATGCCGCGCGCGATGCGCAAGGGTGCCACCGCCACGTCGGCATGCAGGATGTAGGGGCGCACATCGGGAACGGTGCCGGTGACCGTCACGCCGGGCAGGCTGCCGAGCGCCGTGACGGGCGCGCTCGGCCGGGCGCCGACGATATAAAAATGCAGGGCTGGAAAGCGCGCGCGCAGCTGCGGGAAAATATCGTTGGCAAACCATTGCACGGCGTCGACATTCGGCCAGTAATCCATGGCGCCGGTGAACACCACCGCCTGTTCACCTGGCTGGTACGGGCTGTTTGACGGGGGCAGCGGCGAAAAATACTCGGTATCGACGCCATTATTAAAATGGCCGATACGGTCTACGCTCTCCGGCGCCAGCTGGCGGAACAGGTCCGCTTCCGGCTGCGAAACGAACAGTGCCGCATCGTAGTCGCGCGCCACGCGCCGCTCGTAGGCCAGCAATTGTTTGGCTTCATGGCGATACAACATATTCATCGGCCACGATTTCTGCTCGGCGTACTGGCGCCATTTGTCCGAATCGACATCGCAGAAATCGACCACGCGGCGCATGCCGGGATACGCGTCCGCATACTGCGCCATGGCCGACGAGAACACCAGCACGCGCGCAATCTTGTGCTTCTGGACGGCCTGGTCGACCCACTGTTTGGTGGACGCGTCGCGATAATAATCGAGCGACAGCGAACGGTTGCCGAACAGCGCGCCCAGGCTGCGCACGCGCGCGCGCAGCGGATGCAATTTCGCAAAATGGCTGCTGGCGCACAGCGCTTCGACGCGCGCCACGTGCTGCCAGTCATCCGGATCGTCGACGAAGGTGGCCAGGTGCACCCGGTACGATTGCGCCAGGTGTTTCAGCAGGTGATACGAGCGGATCTTGTCGCCCTTGTTGGGCGGATACGGAATCCGGTGGATCAGCAGCAGCAGGTCTTCCACGCGCATCAGCCCAGGTTGCGGACGATGTACGGCCCGATGAAGTTAGCGACCGGCAGCGGCAGTTTTTTCCACACCTTGATGAACAGCGCGTACTTGGGATTCAATGGATTGTTGTCCGGCAGCGCAGGCGACGCATACAGCTTGTACTCGTAAGGCAGCGGCTGCGCGACAAAACCCCAGTTCTTCTTGAAATCGTAGGCGCCGGTGCCGAGCTTGCTGCGGCCGAAGTCGAACAGGCGGCAACCCTTGGCGGCGGCGGCCTGCATCAAATTCCAGTACATGAAATCGTTGCCGGCCACTTCGCGCGCCAGCGCCGTGCCGCCGCCGTAGTACGGGACGACTTCATCGCGCCAGTAAAAACTCATCACGGAGCCGACCAGGCGGCCGTCTTCGGTGACAATGGTGCGTACTTCGCATTCCGCGCCGAATGCCTGCTGCAGCAGGGCGAAATATTTTTTCGGGAACACGGGCGTGCCGAGTCGATGCACGCTGTCGGCGTAGGCCGCGAACAGGCGCTCGACATTGTTGTCGACTTCGCCGCGCAGGCCGAGCTTGATGCCCTTCCGCACCATTGCGCGCTGCTTGCGCGGGATGGCGTTCAAATTTTCTTCGTCGTCGGCCGAGATCGCCTTGCGGAAGGTGACGTACAGCTCCTTGGTGGTCCAGCTGGCGTCGTCCGGGTGAAACCGCTCCATGCCGCGGTATTCCAGATGGCCCACGCCCAGTTGCTTTGCCAGCGCGTCGGCAGCGCCATCGAGCAGCAACAATGCGGCATCGTTGGTCGCGACCGGCCCGCCGTAGACGCAAAAGGGCATCGCGCCGAGTGCGTTGCCAAACAATTTGCTTTTGACTTGCGACAATGGCAGCACGCCGGTGATCTGGCCATCCTGCTGCGTGTAATAAAACCAGGTTTTATTGCCGAACGCGCGTTCGATCACGTTTTGCCAGCCGGACAGGTGGAAAAAGTTGGCGGCTGGTGTGGCGCGCACAAAGGCGTCCCAGCGGGCGCGGTCCTGCGGCTGCATCAGGTGTAGGGTCTGCGGGCCGCTGGCGGCGGGTACGGGTGTAGCCTGAAGCGCTTCGGTCATCGAGGTCATGTTATTTGAGGAAAATGCGGTCCATGCGGTCCCACGCGAAATCGCGGGTCAAGGCCGCCAGGCGGTTTTCCATGCGGTCGATATTGATGTAGTGGCGGAACCGCGACTTGGCGCTCAGGCCTGCCGGCCGCGGCTGGCCCGGATCGAGTTCCCATGGGTGGAAGTAGAACAGGGTCGGCTCGCGGTCTTCGCGGTTGACCTTTTCCATCATCCATTTCGAGATCGCGTACGGCAGCAGGCGGAAGTAGCCGCCGCCGCCGGCCGGCAGCTTTTTGCCCATCAACATGGCAGTCGTGATCGGCACTTCCAGCAAACCGTCCGGGCCGTTCGGGTAGAACGCGAAACGGGGCGCGCTCGGCATGCCGTAATGGTCGTGCTGAATCGGATAGATGCTCGAGCTGTAACGGTAGCCGGCTTCGGCCAAGGCTTCCAGCGCCCACAGATTGTCTGCGCCGATCGAAAAACTTGGGGCACGGTAACCGACCACGGCCTGGCCACCCAAATCTTCCAGCATCGCTTTACTGGAGCGAATGTCCTGGTCGAATTCGGCGCGCGTCTGGTCCGACGCGCGCAGGTGGCCGTAGCCGTGGCTGGCCAGCTCGTGGCCCTCGGCGACGATGCGTTTGACCATCTCAGGATAGCGCTCGGCGATCCAGCCCAGCGTGAAAAACGTGGCTTTCACATTGCCGCTTGAAAATACGCCCAGTACGCGATCGATGTTCGCTTCCACCCGGCATTCCCGCTCGGGCCAGCTGGCGCGGTCGATGAAGGGCGCGAAGGCGGACACCTGGAAATAATCTTCCACGTCGCAGGTCATGGCGTTGCGTAGTCGCTCGCCCGGGGCTGGCGCCGGCCGGGCTGCGGGAGTTTGCATCATCATTCGGGCTGGTCCGTGGTGTGGTTGGTTGCCTGCGTCCCCGCAGCGGGCATGCCGCCAGGCGTGGCGACGATTTTCTTCAGAATCGACAGTACCGAGACGATCGATTTTTCCAGCCGCATCATACGCTCATCCAGAATTTCGGCGCTCACGCGGCGTTCCGTTTGTGCGTTGTCCAGCGCGCGCTGGTCGAGCGACTGCAGCGCACCCAGATTGGCGCTGATGTCGGCATCGTCCGCGCTGCCGGGACCGCTTTCGGGCAGCTTGAATTCGTCGGCGATGTCGGCGATGACTTCATTGACGTGCTGTGCCGTAAAATTGTGCAGCTCTTCCAGGTAGCCCATCAGCAGCAGGCGGTCGCACAGGGTGTTGGTCTTGCGCGGGATGCCGCCGGTATGGGCGAAGATGGCCGCGTAGGCGCCGTCATCAAAACTGGGGTCGCCCTTCCAGCCGACGGTGGCCAGGCGGTGCTCGACGTAGGCACGGGTTTCCGTCGCATCCATCGGACCCAGGTGATAGCTGGCGATGACGCGCTGGCGCAACTGCTGCATGCCGGGGCTGTGCAGCGTGGTGCGAAATTCCGGCTGGCCCAGCAAAAAGGTTTGCAGCAGCGATTTGTCGTCGGTCTGGAAGTTCGACAGCATGCGCAATTCCTCGACCGTTTTCGGGTTCAGGTTCTGGGCTTCGTCGATGACCAGCAGCGCGCGCTTGTTCTGCTGGTCGCAGATACGCAAAAATTGTTCGAGGCGGGTCAGCAGATCGGTTTTACTTGCGCCTTCGTACGGCAAACCAAAACCGGCCACGACCATGCGCAGCGTGTCGTCCGGATCGAGGTGGGTGTTGACGATATGGGCAGCGACGATCTGTTCGGACGGCAAATGGTTAAACAGATTGCGCACCAGCGTGGTTTTACCCGCGCCGACTTCGCCGGTGACGACAATAAAACCTTCACCTTGCGACAGGCCGTACTCGAGGTAGGCCATGGCGCGCTTGTGGCCCTTGCTGCCAAAGAAGAAATGGGGGTCGGGGCGGAGCTGGAAGGGCTTGCCGCTCAGCCCGTAATATGATTCATACATCTGGACTGAACTCCGTCTAGAACTGCTTGGAAATGGTGGCCGATATGGCGTTTTCACGGAACCCGGAATTGCCGGTATTGTAATAACTGCCGCGGTTGTGGCGCAGTTCTGCCGTGCCGCGCAGCTTGGAATCGAAGGCATGCGTCAGGCCCAGGCGCAGGTTCTGGCTGTTCGTGGTCAGGTCGGCGCCGAGCGTTTTGCTGCGCTGGTAATTGAGCGATGCGATGGCCTGGGTGGCCTGCGTCAGCCGGCGCGTGTAGCTCGCCGAAGCCCCGGTGGAATCGAGATTGTTGTTCAGGGTGGCCAGGTTCTGGCCCAGCAGGTCACTGTCGGCCGTCTGGGTCGATAGGGCGGCACGGCGGTTCTTGAAAACGGACACTGTGCCGGTGCCGTGCGCGCCTTCCAGCGAGTACCCCAGCTGGAGCGATTTCTGGCGCTGGAACACATTGCTCAGATAATTGGTGTTGTTCGTGATGTTCGGATTCACCCCGGTTGCGGCGATATACGCGGCAATCGCTTTTTGGCGCTCGATCGGATCCGGGATCGAGGCGGTCAGCATGGCGTCGAGCAGGTCCGCGGTGCTGAGTGCCCCGCTGGACAGGAATTGCTGGCGGCTGGTGGTGACATTGTCACTATAGCTGGCGTTGAACGCACTGCGGTGCCCGCGGAAGTTGAAGGTCATGCTGCCGGTGTTGCCGTAATAACGGCGCCCGTACGACATTTGCAGTCGCGTGCGCGACGACGGCGTCCAGATGAAGCCGCCGGTATAGCTGGCGCCCTGGGTGGTGTTGCCGCCTTGGGCCGAGTAATCGTATTTGTCGTAGCCGCCGGTGGCGGTCAGGCTGAGCGAGTGGCTGAGCCGATAGCGCAGGTTCGCTTCCACATTCTGGCTTTCCGAGGTGCCGAAGCGCCCATCGGTAAAGGTATCCTGGTTCGCGCTCAGGCCCCACCCGATGGTGCTGAAATTACGCCCGCTGGTGATGCTGGCAACGATGTTGTCGCCATTGGTCGTGCCCAGTACCCGGTCGCCGTCGACCCGGTTGCGCGTATAACGCACATAAGCGTCGGCGGTGGCGCCGAAGCGGTGGCGCAGCGTCGGCGAGATGCTGTAGGTGTTGATATTCGTGCGGTTGCTGCTGGAATACTGGCTGTCATTGCCCTGTGGCCCGAAGGCGGACCGGCTGGACTGCTGGCGCGATGCGTTGGCGTCCAGGTCGAGCAACTGGTCAATCAGCTTGGCCTGCATGTTCAGCTGGTATTGGCTGGAGGCGTTATTGGTGTTGTCGACCTTGTTGCTGTACGAGTACAGATGCAGCTGGTAACTGGCTGACAGCTTCAGGCGCGGCCCCTTCGAGTAGACCGAAAACGCCGGCGTCACTTCGCTAATGAAGGCGCTTTGCGCCAGCTCTGCGGTCTGTTGCGACACGTTGTCGCTATACGTCTCGGAGCCGGAAATAGCGGGGGTAAATCTCACTTCGGCATGCGCTGCGGGCACCAGCAACAGCGCCATCAGCGCCGCCGGGGCGCGCACGCGTTTAGCCATAGTGATAGTCATAACTTTCTTCGATGCCAGGGAATTCACGCGTCTTGTTGTAGATGAGGTTGACGTTGGCGCAGCCTTCCAGCTGGCTGAGCGATTCCTTGACCGCGTGCTGGGTGGTCGTTTCCGCTTCTACCACGACGGCGATCTGGCCCATGTGGGTGGCCAGCACGCGCGCTTCACTGGTCAGCAGCAGCGGCGGCGAATCGAAAATGACGATCCGGTCCGGATAGCGCAGGGCAATTTCCATCACCAGGTTGGTCATCGCAGCGCTGGCCAGCAATTCGGTCGCGCGCGGGGTGCTGGTGCCGGCTGGCAGGATCGCCAGGGTCGGTACATTGGTGCGCAGCATCACGTCGGACAAATCGAGCGTTTCATCGACCAAAATATCCATCAGGCCGCGCTGGGCCGGCAGTCCGAGCGTGCGCAGCACGGACGGGCGCGCCACGTCGGCGTCGACCAGCAGCACGGTATGGTCCAGCTCCATGGCAATGCTCATGGCCAGGTTGATGGCGCAGTAAGTCTTGCCTTCGCCTGGCAGCGAGCTGGTCACCATGATCAGGTTGCCGGGCAGGTCGCCCGGTGCCCGTTCGGCAAAGGCGCGCTTGATCAGCGGGCGCTTGATGACGCGGAAATCTTCCACCAGGGCCGTGCGACCGCCAGCGGCGGTCACCATGCCGAGGTCGCGCATGCGGGCCAGGTCGAGGTCGACCTTGCGGGTGGTCGAGCGGGCGGCGCTATTGCCGCTGGCCGGCGCTTTGACGGGGGCCGTCGTCACCGGTCCTGCAACTGCAGGTGCTGCCACCGGCGCGACAAGGGGCGCGGTTTTCAAGCCCTGCGATTGCGCCATGGCAGCCTGTACCATTTCCGCTTGCGTCATGGCGGGCAGCGCGGGCGCGCCCGGTCCGACGGCCTCCGCCAGCGATTGCTCGGCCTTTGTGGCGGCGCTGCGTGCCATCGCTTCGACGATCATGTCGGGATGCGGCACGTCGGTGTCCGGCGTGCGTTGCGGGTCGTTGCGGCGTGCTGCCGCTTTTTCGATGATGCTCACAGGATCTCCTTGCGCTTACAGCGCTGGCCGAACGATGATCGCGGCCATGACCGCGCCGTACATGCCGAACAAGGCCAGCACCGACGCGCCCAGCGCGTACAGGCGCCGGCGCCGGCGAATGGTCTGTTCCGGCGTCCAGTTCATGCCGATGGCGCCCAGGATCGGGATCCCGGTGACCTCGCGCAGCGCTGCCTGGCTGAGGAAGGTCGGGCGGAACTGGCTCATCAGGAAAGCGGCTGCCAGGCCGGACAACAGGGCGCCTCCGAACACCATCGAGAACAGGCGCACCCGGTTCGGGCCCGATGGAATCATCGGCGCGGTCGGTGGATCGATGACGCGGAAGGTCAGCATGTCGGTTGCCGACGACAGTTCGCCGGACAGCTTGGCCGACTCGCGGCGCTCGACCAGTTTGGTGTAGTTGTCGCGGTTGATCGCATAGTCGCGGTTCAGCTGGGCGAACTGGGCTTCGATTTCCGGACTTTCGATACTCTGCGTTTTCAGGCGGTTGTAGCGCTGCGTGTATTCGCTGACCCGGGCGCGCAATGCGGCGACCTGCGCTTCAGCCGTCGACAGCGACACGCTCATCTGCTGCAACATCGGGCTGTAGCTGGCGCCTGGATCGGCACTGCGCTTCTTGTTCTTTGCATCGTCGGCCTTACGGGCGATCAACTGCTCGAGCAGGCGCTTGTTGGATACGATATCCGGGTGCACTTCGGTGTATTGCATGCGCAGCGCATCCAGCGTTTTTTGGGTGGCGGCAATGCGCGCTTCCACTTCCGGATCGACGAAGCCGACGATCGGCTGGCCTGACGGCGTCTTGGTGTCGCCGTTGATCTGGGCGCGCAGGGCGTTGCGCGATTGCTCGGCTTCGGCCAGCTGTAGTTTAGCCTGGTTCAGCTGGTCGCTGGCGTCCTGGACCTTGCCGCTGTAGTCACCGGTGCCACTCGGTAGCACGCCCATGTTTTTCAGCTTGAATTCCTTCAGGCGATTTTCAGCGGACGACAGCTTTTCTTCGTAATTCTTGATCTGGTCATCGATGAATTGCACGGCCTTGTCGGAATCCTGCTTCTTGCCGCCGAAGCTGCCTTCAACGAACATTTGCAGCAGCGTCGCCACGACATCCTTGCCCAGCTTCGGGTTCACGGCGGTGTACGAGATCGTATAGATGTCGTCGCGCTCTGTACCGCCGATCTTGATCGCGGCCATCAGCTCGTCGACCATCTTCTCGTGTTCTTTAGTGTCCTTGGCCTTCACGTCCAGGTCGACCATACGCATCAGCTTTTCCACGTTGGGACGGCTGATCAGGGTACGGCGCATGAACATGACTTGCTGGTCCAGGTTCGGCAGGGTAGTCATGCCCGACAGCAATGGCTTCAGGATGCTCTGAGTATCGACGTAGACGCGTGCCGACGCTTCATATTGATTCGGCAATTTATACACCACGGTCCAGCCGACCAGCGCGACGACCCACGCGATCACCACCGCATGCCAACGATACTTGCCGATTGCCTTGAGGAAGCTAAGGATTAGGGCCGTTATTTCTGCCATCGCGTCTGTCTCGTAAAAGAAGGAAAATCAAAAAAAATCAATACAACCAACAGCATCATCCCTTTTACCTTGAGCAATTGCAATTGCGCGTTGGAAAAGCCCAGACAGGAACTGCGGAAAGTATTGTTTTTACAACAGGTTGTGCCGATTTGCAACAAATTTACCCACTCGTTTGCCTGCCCGGCGGCGTTTATTGTTGTGCGTACTAGCGGAGAAGGCACGGGCTGTTGCAGAATCTGCATGGCGAATAACACGGATCACGATTTGACTGGCTGTGCCAGAGCATAAAACAGGCCTATTCTAGTGTTGCCTTATGCAAAACGCTACATTCTAATGTCTTTCTTACCTCACACGGGCGTACAGTTGATTCATTTTCGACATCATTCGAATGCCAGTCGGGCATGCGCCACACGCGCCCTCGCTGCGCTTTTGTTGCTTTGCAGCATACCACTCGGCCAGGGTGCGCACGCTTCACCGCTGGAAAAAACCATCGCCGCCGTCAAGCCGTCGATCGTCGGGGTGGGCAGTTACCAGAAGACACGCAGCCCGCCGATCCGGTTTGTCGGCACCGGCTGGGTTGCAGGCGATGGCATGAGTGTGATCACGAATTCGCACGTGGTCGCAGAATTGCCGGACGGCGTCAATATTGAACAGTTGGGCATCGTGGTCGCGCAGGGGGAGGGTGTGGTGTTCCGGCCGGCCCGCCTTGCCGGCCGCGACGCCGTGCACGACCTGGCCCACCTGCGCCTGATCGACGGCCCGCCTTTGCCGGCCCTGAAGCTGGGTGACTCCATGAATGTCGCCGAGGGGCACGATCTTGCATTCACGGGCTTTCCGCTTGGAATGGTGTTGGGTTTGCACCACGTTACTCATCGTGCAACATTGTCTGCAATTACGCCCATCGTCATGCCCTCGATCAGTTCCGGCAAGCTCGATGCGCGTGCCATCGTGGCCTTGCAGCGCGATGCGTTCAAGATTTTCCAGCTTGATGGCACCGCTTACCCGGGCAACAGCGGCAGCCCGGTGTATGACATCGACACCGGCGCGGTGCTCGGCGTCATCAATATGGTGTTCGTCAAAGGCTTGAAGGAGACGGCGATCACGGCGCCGAGCGGGATCACGTATGCCGTCCCGGCCCGGTATGTCGAAGCATTATTGCAACAAAAATGAAGTGAGCGAAAGATTCTTATACCGTGCGATTTTGCACTGCAGCTATGGTATAAAATGGTAGTTAAATCAATGGCTGAATAACAACTTTTAATGTGCGGCAAGGGGATCGGTAGTGAAAATGATGAATAAAACATGGATGAAGCCGGTACTCTGGGCCTGCGTTGCCGCGTCGGCACTGGTGTTGAGCGGCTGCGCGACCAAACATCCTATGGCCAGCTCGGCGGTGGTAGCGCCAGCCAACGATTACCTCGTCGGTCCTGGCGACAATATCAATATCATCGTCTGGCGCAACCCGGAAGTGTCGATGTCAGTGCCTGTGCGCCCGGATGGCAAGATCACCACACCGCTGGTCGAAGATTTGCCGGCGGCCGGTAAAACCTCTACCCAGCTGGCACGCGATATCGAAGTTGCCTTGGCAAAATTCATTCAGCAGCCGGTCGTGACGGTTGTGGTGACCGGCTTCGTCGGTCAGTTCAGCGAGCAAATTCGTGTGATTGGCGCTGCCGCCCGTCCGCAGTCGTTATCGTATCGACGCGACATGTCGATGATGGACGTCATGATTGCCGTGGGTGGCGTGACCGAGTTCGCCTCGGGCAATCGCGCCAATTTGATTCGCACCGTCAATGGCAAGCAACAAACGTACAACGTGCGTCTGAACGACCTGATTCGTGAAGGGGACATCAGTGCGAACGTACCGGTTTTGCCCGGTGATATTCTGATCATTCCCGAAAGCTTCTTTTAATTAAAAATACGACCTCGGCGCTGTCGAAGAATTTTACAGTGCGATGTTATATTTCCAGTAGACAATAAAAATTGCCTGCTTGACCCGGCTAAGCTGTTGATTATTAACAGTACGCAAGCACGGTGGTCGATCTGGCACGAAATTCGCTTACATGTCATCAGGAAATTTAATTGCATGTTAGGCAGGTTTTGCACCATCGCACACTTTTAGGAAACCACATTGTGGCTATTGATAATCAACCGAATGATCTTGACCAGCAACCGGACGCGCCGCAGCAAGCGCTTGCCAGCCTGGACGCCATTGCGCTGGGTCAACGCGGTGCTTCGCGGCGCCGGTTCGCGCGCGCGGGCGCTGGCGCGACCGGGGTTCTGCTGACGCTGACCAGCCAGCCTGGCATGGCCTGCGATATTTGCATGGCGCCGTCCGGCTTCCACTCGTATTCAAAAACCATGACCAAGGCCTCGCACGCCGTGGCGCCGGTCTGCAATGGCAAAGGCCCTGCTTATTGGCGCAGCAACCACAGCTGGCCAAACGGCTGCCATTCGACAACTAAGTTCGGCGAGATTTTCGACTGCAAAAGGACCACGTCCGGGCAACTGTATGCCACCAGGACGTGCATGGACAGCCTGAAGCCGCAGTGGTTCGACTCGCACGCCGTGGGCATGTATCTGATGGCCATGTATCTGAATGTGTTGTCCAAAAAAACCAGCTTCATGACCATCGCTGATGTGCGGAACATGTGGAGAGAATACCATTGGAGCGGTTATTACGTGCCGACGGCCGGTGTGAAATGGGATGCGTCCGACATTGTTTTCTACTTGTCCGGCACGATGGATTAAAACGTGCCGGACCTTTGGCGCTTGACCCCGGGGCAACAGTTGGCACACCGGGGCTGGCAAGATGAATTTGTGGTCTACAATAATCTCTCCGGCGACACGCACTTGCTCGACGGCGACACCCTGTCCTTGCTCGCACAGCTGCGCCATGCGCCCGCCAGCATTGCCGCGCTTTGCCAGGCACTCGGTAGCGATCTTCTTGCGGACGACCGCGCAGCGCTCCCCGACACGCTCCACGCCATGCTCATCAGCCTGGCGCGTTTGTACCTGGTCGAGCGGTGCTGACCGTCGCTGACCTCAGCCACCGCGACCTGGTGGCGCGCCTGGCCGGAAACGGCCTGTTTCTGCGCACCGGGCCTTTCACGAGTTGCATCCGCAGCAATATTTCCTATCTCATCGACGGGGTCGCCCAGATGTATGGCGCCTACCCGGTCGATGACAGCGGCTTCGCAGATTTTCACCTGCAACTGCGCCGGCCGGGCGGCTTGCGACGCTGGTTCCATCCGCAGGTGCGGTTCGACCACGACGGCCTGTCGCCGTTCGAGCCGCTGCCGGTCAATCACGCCTTTCCGATGCTCGAATGGATGCTCAACTATTGCGTCTCAAGCCAGGCGCATGGCTACCTCATCATCCACGCCGCCGTGGTCGAAAAGAACGGCCATGCGGTGATCTTGCCAGCGCCGCCGGGATCGGGCAAAAGCACGCTGTGTGCGGCGCTGGTCAGCCGCGGCTGGCGCCTGCTCAGCGACGAGCTGACCTTGATCGGCCTGGACGACCAGCAGTTGACGCCGCTGCCCCGTCCGGTCAGCCTGAAAAACGCCTCGATTCCCATCATGAAGGCATACGCGCCGGCCGCCGCCTTCACCCGCTCGGCCATGGACACCGCCAAGGGCACGGTCGCGCACCTGAAGGCGCCCGACGCGAGCGTTGCGCGCGCCGCCGAGACCGCGCGCGCCGCTTGGGTCGTGTTCCCCAAATATCAGGCCGATGCCGACGTGACGGTCAGCCCGATCGCGCCGGCGCGCGCCTTCATGCGGGTGGCAGAAAATGCCTTCAACTACAGTCTCACGGGCGAACGCGGGTTTCATGCGCTGGGCAAGGTCATCGAAACGTGCACCAGTTTCGACTTTACGTATAGCAAGCTCGACGAGGCCATCGCATTCTTCGATGCCCTGCGCGTGGCGCCCCGATGACGCCGTCGCTGCTGCTGCGGACCCTGCGCGATCCGGCCTCGGCGCTCGACCTGACCCTGGCGCAATGGGATCTGATGCTGCGCCAGGCGGCGCGGGCGAAGTTGATGGCGTGCCTGGTCTGTTTGTTCGATGACGCCGGTCTTGCCAGCAGCCTTCCCGCACCCGTGCTGCCGCACCTGGAATGGACTCGCGTCATGCTGCAGCGCCACGCCATGGCGGTCGATTTCGAGGTCGAGCGCATCCATGCCGCGCTCGCTGGCCTGCATACGCCGCTGCTGCTGCTCAAGGGCGCCGCCTACCGTGCTGCCGGTTTGGCGCCAGCGCGGGGGCGTTTGTTCAGCGATGTCGACATCCTGGTGCCAAAAGCACGCATCGGCGAAGTCGAGGCGGCATTGATGATGCACGGCTGGAGCGGCGCCGAACACGATGCCTACGACCAGCGCTACTACCGCGAATGGATGCACGAAATTCCACCTATGCAACACACGCGACGCCAAAGTGTGATCGATGTTCACCATGCAATCTTGCCGGAAACGGCGCGCGTGCGCCCGGACCCGGCCCGCCTGCGCGCCGCCGCCGTCAATGTGCCGGGCATGCCCGGGGTGCAGACGCTGGCGCCGTTTGATATGGTCCTGCACAGCGCGGTGCACCTGTTTTATGACGGCGAGTTCGACAACGGCCTGCGCGACCTGTTCGATTTGCACCGCCTGCTGACGCAGTTCGGCGCCACGCCCGGCTTCTGGGACGGCTTGCCGGCGCGCGCTTTCGAGCTGGAACTGGCGCGGCCCCTGCTGTACGCCTTGCGCTACAGTGCCCGCCTGCTCGATACGCCCGTGCCGGCCGCCGCGATCGCCGCGCTGGCACCCGCGGCGCCCCGCCGCGGCTTGATGATGTTGATGGATGGCTTGTTCCTGCGCGCGCTGCAGCCCGCCCATGCCAGCTGTAACGATGCACTCACGGGCGTGGCGCGTGCTGCGCTGTACGTCCGCGGCAACTGGCTGCGCATGCCGCCGCTGCTGCTGGCGCGCCATCTGTTTCACAAAGCGTTCCTGTCCAGGTCTGGCGCAAGCGTCTCCTGAGACAGCTTGTGCCCGTGTCGGGAATTCCCTCCGGCGACCATTCTTCGAGCTCTGTCAAGAAATTTTTCTTTCAGTTCAGTATTGTTGCTGCAAGTAATTTAATTACTGTTGGTCTAGAGAAAAGTGCTTTTTAATAACTGTTGCAGTAGATTATGGATGCTATGATGGGCAACAGTACGAACGGCGCATCAGGCGTCATCCTGCTTGGAGAATGTCAATGATGGACACGTTAGCGAACGAGCGAACCCATGCCAGCACGGCCGTTCAAGCCGCGACGTCTCCCTCTCCGAGTATTGTCGACGTGACAATCAATGAGCGTGTTTTCGGCATTCGTGCCGCGGACATCGACGACCGCCGCAATTCCGCCAGTGTGCTCATCAACAAGATGTACGCCTGGCGTGGCTACGCTGGCTCGCACCAGATTGTCACGGACCCGAACCGGATTACCCTGACCGCGTCCGACAAAGGCGAAGTCATCGGCACCCTGAGCCTCGGGCTCGATTCCAGCGTCCGCCTGCTGGCCGACCAGGTATTCCAGGACTTGATCGATCCCATCCGCGCCAACGGCAGGGTGTGCGAGCTGATCAAGTTTGCCATCGACCCTTCGGTGAAATCGAGAGCCGTGCTGGCTTCGCTGTTTCACGTCGCCTTCATCTACGCCCGCGACCTGAACAATTGCAGCGATATTTTCATCGAGGTCAACCCGCGCCACCGGCGCTTTTACGAGAGATTGCTCAAGTTTCGGGTGGTGTGCGAGCCGCGTGACAATCCGCGCGTCCAAGCGCCGGCCGTCCTGATGCACATGAACACCGACTACGGAACCAGCCTCATCGCAGAATGGGCCGGCCGCACCGACGATTTGGAACATGAACACTCGCTGTTTCCGTATTTCTTTTCGCAACGCGAAGAGGTCGGTATCATCAACCGTTTGAAACTGATCGGTTGACCGGCGTCGCAGCATTCCACCTGCCATCTGCATGCAGGCGCGCCCTTCACGGGATGCGCCTGCTACATGCGTTCCGCGTTGCAATTTTAATGTCTCTTTTCTCCATTTACATTCATACAAGGAAGTATTCATGACGATCGGTAAAAACCGGGATGAAATCGCTGAAGCGTATTCCTCCCCACCATGGTGGTATGACCTGCGCGGGTTCTTCATTTTGACATTTGCCTATAACAGCACAATCGGCACCCAGCTGCGTTTTTTTGGTCCGAACTTCGGTCCAGAGCACCTGGAGGTGGCGTGCGGCACGGGCACCTTGCTGGAAATGATTTTGAAATGGCGCCGCCGCAAGCAGCTGCCGCAGGTGAAAGTGATGGGCATCGACTACGCGCCCTCCATGCTGGCCGGCGCCGTCAAGCGCTTTGCCAGGGATCCGCAGGTGCAAGTTCAGCACGCCGACGCGGCGCAGCTGCCTTTCCCCGACAACACATTCGATACGGCCAATATCGCGAACTCGATCCATTGCTTTCCGACAATCGATGGCGCCTTGCGCGATATTTTGCGCGTGCTGAAACCGGGCGGGACGCTGGCGGCGAACGTGCTGTTGTACCCGAGTGGTTTTGCGCCCTTGCGCTGGGCGGCGCAGAAGATCAACGACTGGGGCATCAAAAAGGGCATTCTGTACAGCCCCTTCGAACAGGCTGATATTCGCCAGAAGATGCTCGCGGCAGGCTATGAAATTGCCTCCGACTTCAAGGCTGGGAATACCTGGAATGTCGTGGCCCGCAAGCCTATGCATGGCGCGTGAGCGCGTCAGCATGCATTAAATCATTATGCTTAATAAATAATAATGACCTATGGAAACTTACTAAATTTCCACAGGTCATTTATATTTCTTATTTGTAAGTTTGTTGCAGCAAAACGTGTCGGATTTTTTTACAGTGTTAATTCCGCGACAGCTTTTTAATTTGTAAGTCATTGATTTTTAAGGGGGTTGGATATCTGGCACAGTTGTTGCTATATACCTGTCATCGGTACTACCTCACACCCCACGGAGATTAAGATGAAATTGTTTTCGAAAACCATTCTGGCCTGCTCGATCGCTGCAGCTTCCCTGTTCGCTGGCGCAAGCGCCCAAGCTGCTGAGTTCAATCAGTTCATCATCAATCCATACGGCACGTATGACAACTTCGCCGCAGACAAAATTACTGGTAATTATGTCGAAACGGCGACGTTTAATGTTGATGGCACGTTCAACGTCTCTTTGTACTGGAAAGCTGGCCAGTTCGTCACCAACCAAGGCACCTATGCCTACGATGCTGATGAAACTGGTCTGGGCAATTCCTACGGTATCTATGCTCTTTACAAGGCATCTGGTAAATACAGCCAATCTGGCGCCATCACGACTTTCCAATTCATTTCCAGCCCTTCGGACAGTCTTGAGCTGATCGTCGATACCAATAAAAATAACAAACTGGTCTCGAATGCGTCGACCGGCACGGGTGACTTCGTTTTCTCTAACACCACCGATGATGTCGTCTTGGCATCAGGCGATCCGCTGGTTGGCCAAGGTGAGCTCAATCCTGCGTTGAAGACCTGCGGAACCGGCCCCACCCCAGGCGCAAGCGGCATCAACTGCGGTAGTTTCGGCTCTACCACCACGTTTGTGCTGACCGATGAAGGCAAGGCGTTTTTCATTTCGCCAACACCTTTCTACAATCTGTCGTTTCAGTCGGGTCAGTTGAACAATTTCCCTGTCGGCGGCACCCGCACGATCAACGGTTCGCTTGACGTGGTATTCGCCAACGAAGTTCCTGAGCCAGCATCGCTGGGTCTGATGGGCCTGGGCCTGCTGGGTCTGGGTTTCCTGCGCGGTCGCAAGCAGTCGTAATTGATGTGCCTGGCCTCGTGCCAGGTCCGTCATACGATATAAAAAAACCACTGTCTGCGGACAGTGGTTTTTTTTA
Organism: Massilia sp. S19_KUP03_FR1; assembly: GCF_036688685.1. NCBI lineage: Bacteria > Pseudomonadati > Pseudomonadota > Betaproteobacteria > Burkholderiales > Oxalobacteraceae > Massilia > Massilia sp. S19_KUP03_FR1. The sequence continues at coordinate 270,107 of NZ_JAQQPS010000005.1, forward strand.
TGCCAGGTTCAAATCAGGCTTTGCCGGCAAACTGGCGCTTGCCGATCGCAATGGCCAGGCGCTGGATCGGGTGTTTGTTACCCCACGGGCGCCAGGTGCGCGACAGCCTGTTGCGGTAAGCGTCGAACTGCATGCCGTGCGGCGCTGCCAGTACGTCGCCGCGGCCGAGCAGGATTTTCAGCGATTCGGTCGCGGCGACGCCGGCACACAGCTGGCAGCCCATGATGGTCGACGGTCCGCGCTGTTCGGCAAAATTGACCGCCTCCGGAAACACCAGGTAGGAACGGTGCAAACCCGCCGGCGCCAGGCCGACGGCAAACCGGATCGCCTTGTCCAGGTCCGGCAAATCGCCCCACTGAAAATATTCTTCGAACGTCATTTTGCCCGGCATGAAATTCAGTAGGGCCGTGCCCATGCCCAGCGGCGCGGCGGTGGTCGCCGGAATGCCGAGTGTTGCGCACATGGCAAAGGTTTTCTGGCGTATTTCGAAGGCAAAGAAATCCAGGCTGTCGACATACAGGTCGACACCGCTGAAAAATGCCGCGAGATTGTCTGAATTAATTCCTTCTGGAAATAACTGTATATCGATTTCGGGATTGATATCGCGCGCCATGCGCGCCAATACGTCCGCTTTCGGTTGTCCCAAAGTCGACATGTTCGCGCCAACCTGGCGATTAAAATTGGGCAAATCGAAGGTATCGAAATCGGCCAGGTGGAATTTGGTAATGCCCAGGCGGGCCAGTGTCAGCAAATGGACGCCGCCGACTCCGCCGCCGCCGGCGATGGCAATGCGTTTGGTGCGCAGAATGGCTTGTTCCTCAGGCGTGACCCAGCCGATATTGCGGGAAAATGCCTGCTCGTAGCGAAATGAAATCGTCATGGGAAGCCGTTAAATAGTAAAAGGTTCGGTAATGCGGCGCCATAAACGCCAGCGCCGGCACAAGGCCGGCGCTGCAACATCGGGAAGCGGGCGCGCGTTAGTGCGCCGGCTGTTCGTCGATCGATAGCAGACGGTGAATAATACCCTGCTCCTCGCGTGGCGAAAAGAAATAGGGGTAGAAAGAGCGCTCATTGACCGCCGTGCTGAACGATCCGCCGTGTTTCGCGATTTGTTCGCTGACGAAGGCCAGGTTCACGCGCAGCAGATAGGCCGGGGCATTCACACGGGTATTGGTCTTCATGTCGCCGATGCGCCTGAAGCCGAGCATGTATTCGTAGAACCGGCGATGGCGCGGATTGACCTCGATGACGATGTCGGTGCACTGGTGAATATCGCGCGCATAGATCACGGCCAGGTGGAACAGGTTGGCCAGCGCGGTCTTGGAACGGACCGCCGGATCGAACGCCAGCTTGGTAAATTCGCACAGGTGCGCACCGCTGCGGCGCAGTTCATCGAGTTCATCCTTGAATACCTGGTCGGCCACCAGGCCAATTTCAGAGTCCATGCCCAGCGTCAGGGTGCCGACGACATCGCCTTTGTCGGTGGCAGTGAGGGTAATACGGTTAGGATCGTCGGAGAAATGGTGCGTTCCCGCGTATCCACGCCACGCATACATCTTATTAATCAGCATGCTGGCCGAGTTGCGACCTTCCGCAGTATCGGTCAACCTGATTCCGAATGAATCTTGGTTCAAGATAACGTCCTCATCTATGAGGACGTCATATTATCGCGTTCACCGACAAAATGGCGATTCGATAGGAAATTAATCAGCCTATTATCAAATTAATACCAAAAAGTGGAAACAAAATGTAAATCAGGTATTAATTTCCCATTCTTCGGAATTAATGCACTGAGGTAATAACGGTGGCGCCCCAATTTATTTCCATGAGGAACCACATTATTATTACAAGGTCTTTAACAGCGCACGTGCTTCATCGATTTCGCGGAATGGTTTGTTTTGCGCGAGCAGCGCCGTCAATTCCTTGCGTGCACCGTCCTTGTCGCCGTTTTTATGCAGGGCGGCCGCCAGGTGATAATGGACGTCAGGGGCGTTCGGCATCAGCGCTGCCGCTTTTTGCAGCAGCACCAGGCCGCCCTTGGTATCGCCCTGTTCGACCATCATCCAGCCGACGGTATCCATCACCACCGGACTGTCCTTGCTCACTTTGAGCGCTTGCTGCGCAGTGGCCAGGGCGCGTGGGTCTTTTTCTTGCTGGTACACCCATGCCAGGTTGTTGAGCACGACCGGATTGGCCGGTTCACGTTTCAGAATGTCTTCGAACAGGATGGACGCCGGTTTGTATTGTTTCGCAGACATCATCTGTTCGGCGTAGTACATCGCGCCCATGGTATCGGCCGGATGGTCCTTGTTCCACTGCGCCGCCAGCGCAGAAGCCGCCGCGGTTTTGCCGCTCAGGCGCATCGCTTCGGCCAGCTTCACCATCATCGGCGCCGTCTTGTTCAGCGCAAATGCCTTTTCGTAGGCTGGCTGGGCCAGTGCCGGCTTTTTCAGGAAGCTCTGCATATCGCCTTCGAGCAGGAAGCCAAGCGGATTCTTGTCGTTGATCTTTTGCACCTGGCGCGCCATGGCGAGCGCTTCTTCCGTCTTGCCGGTACGCATAGCCAGCTCTGCCTGGGCCACGCGGGCAGGGGCGAAGTCAGGCTGCAGTTCGACTGCGCGGCGCAAGTCGGCTGCCGCTTCCGTATCGTTTTTCATTGCCGCGTGGGCCACCGAGAGGTGGACGTGCGCCAGCGCCGACTTGGGCAACACCGCCACCAGTTTGCTGAACGTTTCCAGCGCGCCGGGAAAATCCTTGGCGCCCACCTGGGCCTGGCCCAGGATGTCGAGCAAATCGGCGTTGGCGGGATTGGCCGTCTGGTACTTGCGCAGCAGCGTGACGGCTTTTTCGGCTTGCTTGGTGCGCAGGTAATGGGCCCCCAGCGTCAGCGCCGGCGGCAGCGCATCGCCATTTTCCGCAACGGCTTTTTCGAGCAGCGTGGTGGCTTCTGCAGGCTTGTTTTCCCGCATTGCAATTTCTGCCAGGGCCGCGAGTGCACCGTAGTTTTTCTTGTCGGCGACGAGCATCGTTTCGAAGCGCTTGCGTGCCGCGTCGGGTTTCTTTTCGCGCAGGTCGAGCTGGGCCAGGTTGTTCACCGCGTTGAACAATTTCGGGTCCAGTGCGACGGCTTTTTCGAATGCCGCACGGGCATTGACCACATCGCCCCGACTCACGTAGACGGCACCGAGCATATTGAAGCCTGGGGCATAGGCAGGTTGTTGTTTGGTCAGGTTTTGCGCGACGACCAGGGCCTTGTCGAACTGCCTGGTGCCGCCATACGCCTGCACCAGCGACGCGGCCGTGGCCGTGGCTTTTGGATCCATCGTGACCGCGGCCTCGAGGTCGCCAATGCCCTTGGCCACATCACCCTGGCCGATGCGCGCCGTGCCCAGCGCCGCGCGGACGGGTGCTGCGGTTGGCTCTAGCGCGACCGCTTGCTGCAAATACTCGATTGCCTTGGGGAAATTTGACACCTGCAAGTTTGCCTGGCCGGCCAGCAACAGCAGCTGGGCGTCGACCTTGCCATCGGTGAGCGCCGGCGCCAGCGTGGCAACGGCTTGCGCCGGTTGTCCCAGTTTCAACTGAGCCTGGGCCAGCAGTTTGCGCGCGTACACATTTGACGGAACCGATTCGATGTACTTGCGCAGATACTGCTCGGCTTGCGTATTTGCATTCAGGTTCAGCTCCACTGCGCCGGCCAGCAAGGTACTGGGCAAGTGGTCCGGGGCTGCGCGCAGCACTTTCAACAGCGTATCGCGGGCTGCGGCAGATTTGCCCTGGCTGAAATCGAGCACGGCCTGGGTGTAGAGTACCATCAGGCTGCCCGGCGCCTGCTTGCTGGCGGCGTCGAGGTCGGTCTTCGCTTCGGCAAACTGCTTCAGGCCAATTTCGATATTGGCGCGCTCGATGTGGGCGCTGCGGTGTTGCGGGTTGAGCTTGAGGGCCTGGGCGAATGCGGCCAGCGCTTCGTCGAGTTTGCCCTGTCCGGCCAGCAGGGAGCCGCGCGCCACGAATACCTCGGCATTGGTCGGGTCTTTTGCAACCGCTTCATCGACCAGGCGGCTCGCCCCGTCGAGGTCTTTCTGGCTGGCCGCGATACGTGCCTGACCAACCAGCGCATCGCCACGGCCCGGCTGCAGCGCCAGCGCCTGGTCGTAGGCTTCTTTGGCGTGCACCGTATCGTTCAGGGAGAGGAAGGCGTCACCGCGCAGGCTGGTCAGTTCGGCAGAGTTTTTCGCCAGTTCCGGGGTGACATCCTCCAGCACTTTTTTGGCTTGCCCCAGCGCCAGCGAGGCGCGACCCAGCGGCAGCAACACGCGCTTGTCGTCGATCTTCAGTTCGCGCGCCTTGCGCAGTTCTTTTTCGGCCGACACCATGTCGCCGTTGTCGGCGTAGAACGTGCCCAGCGCCAGACGGGCTTCGCCGTCTTGCGGCGACTTGGTCACCGCGTTTTTCAGTTGAATCAAGGCAGCCTTGACGTCGCCCTTTTGCTGGTACTGCTTCGCGTCGGCCAACAGCGTAGCGGTCGTTTCAGTCTTGCCACAACCGGACAGTCCGGCGCCCAGGACGATGGCGCCCGTGACGACAGCGGCGGTGAGGGTGCGGCGAGCATTGGTGCGCGGCATACAAATTCCTTTTAAATGAAGCAGAGCTGTGCCGACGCAACAAGGCCGGCGAAGTTTCCTGACCAACAAGAATAATACCCGATGGAACAGCGCACTCGACCAACGCACGAGAAATTCTGTCAACGCTGTGTAAGCGGCGCAACTGACTGTCAAGGCAGTTTGTAATTGCCGGTCGGGGCTGTTCAGCCGCCGTTTTTGCGCAGACGTTCCAGTAGCGCTTCGACATTGGCGCCGACCGGCAGACCATGACGGCGCAACAACTGTACGTGCAGGACCAGGTTTTCGAGCACCAGCTTGGCCGAGACGGCCAGCAGGGTCATCAAACGGTCTTCGGTGTTGAAATTGTCCATCGCTGTGGCCATGTCACACAGGTGGCTGGCGACCAGGTCGCGCAAATCATCTTCCGGGAACGGCAAATCGGCAAAGTCGATCGGATCTTCACGTTCGACTTCGCGCATCAGGGCGGCTAGTTCGGCTGGCTGGATGGGCATGATAAGTTCCTGGCGGAGAATGTGCCATTCTATGCCCGGCACCGCGCCCTGGGGCTACTGGCGTACAGCGCGCTTACATATTGCGCCGGTATTGCCCACCCACCTCGAACAAGGCGGTCGTGATCTGCCCCAGCGAGCAGACCCGCACCGCTTCCATCAGTTTTTCGAACACGTTCAGGTTATCGATCGCCGCCTGCTGCAGTGCCGCCAGCGCCGCCTGCGATTGACCCGCGTGGCGGCTGTGGAATTCAATCAGGCGCGTCAATTGCGACTGCTTTTCTTCGTCGGTCGAGCGCGCCAGTTCGATGGTGGCCGGCGTCTCCGGTGCATGCGGGTTGCGGAAGGTGTTCACGCCGATGATCGGTAGCGTGCCGTCGTGTTTCTGGTGCTCGTACAGCATCGACTCTTCCTGGATCTTGCCGCGCTGGTAACCGGTTTCCATCGCGCCCAACACGCCGCCGCGCTCGGCGATGCGCTCGAATTCCTGCAGCACCGCTTCTTCGACCATGTCGGTCAATTCTTCCAGGATGAACGAGCCCTGGTTCGGGTTTTCGTTCTTGGCCAGACCCCATTCGCGGTTGATGATCAGCTGGATGGCCAGCGCGCGCCGCACCGATTCGTCGGTCGGCGTGGTGATCGCCTCGTCATAGGCGTTGGTGTGCAGCGAATTGCAGTTGTCGTAAATGGCGATCAGGGCCTGGAGCGTGGTGCGGATATCGTTAAAATCAATTTCCTGCGCGTGCAGCGAACGGCCCGAGGTTTGAATGTGGTATTTCAGTTTTTGCGAGCGGTCGTTGGCGCCGTATTTGTCGCGCATGGCAATGGCCCACAAGCGCCGCGCGACGCGGCCCAGCACCGTGTATTCCGGGTCCATGCCGTTCGAGAAAAAGAACGACAGGTTGGGCGCGAAATCGTCAATGTGCATGCCGCGCGCCAGGTACGCTTCGACAAACGTGAAGCCATTCGACAGCGTGAAGGCAAGCTGGGAAATGGGGTTGGCGCCTGCCTCGGCAATATGGTATCCGGAGATCGAGACGGAGTAAAAATTGCGCACTTGGTGGTGCACGAAATACTCCTGGATGTCGCCCATCACTTTTAAAGAAAACTCGGTCGAGAAGATGCAGGTGTTCTGGCCCTGGTCTTCTTTTAAAATATCGGCCTGCACCGTGCCGCGCACATTGGCCAGCACCCAGGCGCGGATCTTGGCCGCTTCGTCATCGGTCGGCTGGCGCGCATTGTCCGCCACGAATTTGGCCAGTTGCTGGTCGATCGCGGTGTTCATGAACATGGCCAGAATGGTCGGTGCCGGACCGTTGATGGTCATCGAGACGGATGTCGACGGGCTGCATAAGTCAAAACCGTCGTACAGCACTTTCATGTCGTCCAGGGTCGCAATCGAGACGCCCGAATTGCCGACCTTGCCGTAGATATCGGGCCGCAGGGCCGGATCGGCGCCATACAGCGTGACGGAATCGAAGGCCGTCGACAGCCGCTTGGCGTCCATCCCGGTCGAGACCAATTTAAATCGTTTATTGGTGCGGAACGCGTCGCCTTCGCCAGCGAACATGCGGGTCGGATCTTCGTTCTCGCGCTTGAAGGCGAATACCCCGGCGGTGAACGGGAACGAGCCGGGGACATTTTCCGCCATCAGGAAACGCAGTATTTCGCCGTGGTCTGCGTAGCGGGGCAGGGCGACCTTGCGGATCGAAGTGCCGGACAAGGTTTTGTGAACCAGCCGCGTGCGAATTTCCTTGTCGCGGATTTTAACGACGTAGTCTTCGCCGGCATACGCCGCCTGCATGTCGGGCCACATGGCCAGCAATTTGCGCGCGTTCGGTTCCATCGCGCCATCGCGCTCGGCGATCAACGGTTCGACGTCGGCGGCCTGGCCGGCCGCTGCCAGCATGCGTTTCGCTTCCGTCAATTGCTGGCGCTCGCGTGCCAGCGTCACCTGCTTGTCTGTGTTGCGGTGGTAACCGCGCACGGTGTCGGCAATCTCGGCCAGATAGCGCGCACGCGCAGGGGGCACAATCACGTGCTTGCCGCTCGAGTGGCGGATACTGCTGGCCGCCAGTTTGCCCGCTTGCACCGGCAAACCGCGTTTGGCCAGCGCCGGCAGCAAGCCGTGATACAGGGCCGTCACGCCATCGTCGTTGAAGCGCGAGGCCTGGGTGCCGAACACCGGCATCTGGTCGGGCGACTGGCTCCACAATTCGCGGTTCCTCTGGTATTGCTTGGCCACGTCGCGCAGGGCGTCGAGCGCGCCTTTGCGGTCAAACTTGTTGATCGCAATGAAATCGGCGAAGTCGAGCATGTCGATTTTTTCCAGCTGCGACGCGGCGCCGAATTCCGGCGTCATCACGTACATCGACAGGTCGACATGCGGGACGATGGCGGCGTCGCCCTGGCCGATGCCCGACGTTTCGACGATCACCATGTCGAAGCCGGCCACCTTGCATGCCGCGATGACGTCCGGCAGCGCGTGCGAAATTTCGGAGCCCGCTTCGCGCGTGGCCAGCGAGCGCATGAACACGTGCGCCTGGCCATTCCACTGGTTGATCGCGTTCATGCGGATGCGGTCACCCAGCAGTGCGCCGCCCGATTTGCGGCGCGACGGGTCGATCGAGATGATGGCGATATTCAGGCGATCGCCCTGGTCCATGCGGATGCGGCGTATGAGTTCGTCGGTCAGCGACGATTTGCCGGCGCCGCCGGTGCCGGTAATGCCCAGTGTGGGCGCATGCAGAGCGCGCGCCGTGTCGACGATTTCCTGGCGCAGGATGGGGTTGATCTTGCCGTTTTCCAGCGCGGTGATCAGCTGCGCCAGGGGGCGATGCCGGTCCGCCATGGCGCCCGTGGTCAGCGGGGTCAGGGACGTCGGTGCATATTGCGTCAGGTCGATGTCGCAGGCGTCGATCATGGAGCGGATCATGCCGACCAGCCCCATTCTCTGACCATCTTCCGGGCTGAAAATGCGCGTCACGCCATACGCGTGTAATTGCGCGATCTCGGACGCCACGATCACGCCGCCGCCGCCGCCGAACACTTTGATGTGCGCGCCGCCGCGCTGGCGCAGCAGGTCGATCATGTATTTGAAATATTCGACATGGCCGCCCTGGTAGCTGGAAATGGCGATGCCCTGCACGTCCTCGGCCAGTGCCGCGGTCACGACGTCGTCGACCGAGCGGTTGTGGCCCAGGTGGACCACCTCCACCCCGTTGGCCTGCAGGATGCGGCGCATGATGTTGATCGAGGCGTCGTGGCCATCGAACAAGGAAGCGGCAGTGACGAAGCGCACCTTGTTGGCCAGCCTGGGCTGGTCGGGCACGTCAAGCTTGGTGGCGGGAGTCAGGTCGTTCATGGCGGCGGATCCTTGCATGGCAGTTCCGGATACGGTATCTGACGTTTACGTTAACGTCAAGCGTGCCGCGCGTGCATTTTTGATAGAAAGTGTGCATATTAGACAAAGGCAATTATCAGTCTGTTTGTTTTGGGCAACTAACCCGCTATACTTGACCAGATGTGACAACCGCATCGTTAACCGGGGCACGAAGGAAATGTTAAAGAAAATCGATTCAGATCAGCTGCGGGTAGGCATGGCGATCCACGACCTCGATTGCGGCTGGATGGAGCACCCCTTCGTGCGCAGCAAATTTACCTTGACCTCGTCCGACGAGATTCGCAAGATTCGCAGCGCTGGCATTCGTGGCGTGGTGATCGATTGCGCCAAGGGTGTCGATGTGATTGACGCGCCCACGGTGGCCGAAGCCGAGGCCAGTATCGAAGCGGAGGTGATGGCCATTGCTGCGCGTCCGGTCGCGCCGAAGCGCGTCACGGTGTCGGAAGAGCTGGCGCGGGCCACCCAGATCCAGAAGCAGGCGACCGGGCTGGTGCGCACGGTGATGCAGGACGTGCGCCTCGGCAAAGTCGTCGAGCTCGACCAGGTGGCACCGATGGTCGAGAACATCACCAGCTCAATCCTGCGCAATCCCGGCGCGTTGACGGGGCTGCTGCGCATCAAGAGCAAGGACGACTACACCTTCCTCCATTCGGTCAGCGTGTGCACGCTGCTGGTGGCGTTCTGCAATGTGCGCGGCATCGACGCCGAAACCACGTACCAGGCCGGCCTGGGCGGCTTGCTGCATGACACCGGCAAGGCACTGGTGCCGGACGAAATTTTGAACAAGGCGGGGCCGCTGACGGACGCCGAGTTCGCCATCATCAAGAAGCACCCGCGCGATGGCTACGACATCCTGGTCAAGTCAGGCGGCATTGGGGCGGTTCCGCTCGATATCACCCTGCACCACCACGAACGGCGCGACGGCAGCGGTTATCCCGACAAGCAGGACGAGACCCAGATCAGCGAACTGGCGCGCATGGCGGCGATTGTCGACGTATATGACGCGATCACCTCGGACCGCAGCTATCACAAGGGCATGTCGCCGGCTGATGCGCTGCGCAAGATTTTTGAGTGGAGCAAGTTTCACTTCGACCCGGTGCTGGCGCAGGAATTCGTGCGCTGCGTGGGCATTTATCCGGTCGGCACGCTGGTGTTGCTGGAGTCCGGACGCCTGGGCGTGGTGGCGGAAGCGCACGAAACGAGCTTGCTGACGCCAAAGGTGAATGTGTTTTTCAGCACCAAGACCATGGGCTATATCCGGCCGCAACAGATCGACCTGGCCCGTCCGGTGGGGCATGGCGGCGGCGACAAGATCGTGCGCCACGAGTCGACCGACAAATACAATGTCGACCCGATGCAGTTCCTGAACCTGAACGCGCTCTAGAAACCTGGCCGCCGCAACAGGGCTGGCGGCCACTGCTTCGCGCTAGAAGAATTCCGCGGTATCGTTCGACGCCACGGCCTGCAGCTGGCCGCCGGCGACCAGTTCGTCGTAATGGCAGACCTGGTTGCGGCCATTGCTCTTGGCAAAATACAGCGCCTGGTCGGCGTGCCCCAGCGACACCACCGGCGACTCGCCGGCACGGATCGACACAAACCCGACACTCACCGTCACCGTCCCGACTTGTGGGAACAGGTGCGCCGCGACATTCGTGCGGAAGCGCTCGATGATGCGGTAGGCGTTTGCCAGCGTGGTCGAACGCAGCAAGATGACGAATTCTTCGCCGCCGAAGCGGAATACCCGGTCTTGCGAGCGGAACGACGACGTCAGCAGGTTGGCGATCAGGATCAGCACTTCGTCGCCATACAGGTGGCCGAAGCGGTCATTGACGGATTTGAAGTGGTCGACGTCGACCACCGCCAGCCATTGTTCTTCTTCTTCGCCGGTGTTGCGCCGCTCTTCCTGGCCGGGCAGCAGCAGTTTCTGGTCATTGACCGCCTGCAGCATGCGCGCCAGCTGGTCGTCGAAGGTCTTGCGGTTCAACAGGCCGGTGAGGGAATCGCGTTCGCTGTAGGCCAGCAGGCTGTGGAAATTGCGGTAGACCCCGACGATGCCGGCCACCATGTGCAGCGCCTCGCCCACGAAGGGACCAGGGCGCACGATTTCGAGCACGGTGTCGGCCTTGTCGCCAAACCAGATGGGTAGCCACATCGTGTGGCAATGCTTGTCGTCGACGGACTCGGCGCTCGCGCCAAACTCGTCCAGGCAACGTACCAGCTCGGGGAAATGTTCGATCGGTTCCCCCAGCTGGCTGTTGTCGGCCTCGTCCACCCGTGCGCTACTGCCGCCGCCAATGCTGGCGCGCGAGCGCAGGAAGCGCCGCTCGCCGATGATCGCGATGTTCAACACGCGCGTTTGCGCGGCACCAGCCAGTTCCTGCACTGCTGAAATCACGGAGATATCGAGCATCGCATGATCGCGGTGGCCGGTCATGTCGACCATGTGTTTCAGAAGGGAATCCATGTGTTCTCAGAAAGGTGATCGATAACCTTGTTATGCACGCCAGCCAGTATCTCTGCAACGATTTCGCTACGGCAAGCTAAGTAGCATAGATTGTTTTGACGTATCAAGCAATTATTGGTGAGAAATATGTTCGAAGATGTGGCGGGCTTGTCGAAACGTTTCTTTTTGGTTCTGTATGGAAAGTTTGCGTCGACTCAACTTGCTTGCTGGCATCAAGTCATATAGTGATCTCAATGACGGGCGGTAGCAAGCAAAACAGCGCAAGTTGGTGTCTGGCAGAGTCTGGTGTTGTTCCTATTCACTCATGGGAGTATGTCATGAAGACGTTTAAATCCGCAGTTCAAGCATTCATTGCCGACGAAGATGGTGTTACTGCTATCGAATACGCTCTGATTGCTTCGCTGGTCGGGGTTGGCATTGTGGTTGCAGCTGGTGCCCTCGGGACGAAGATCAGCGCAGCTTTTACTTACGTTGGTACGAAGCTCGTGACGGCGTAAGCCGAAGTTACCGCCAAACGGAGTACGCTCCGTTTGGCGGTTTTTTTAGCTGGAGGTTGCATGTTTCCTGTCCAGACTGTGCTTGAACTGACGCTGCTGGCGCTGGTCATCGCCGCTGCCGCAGTCGACCTGGCGCGCCGCCGTATTCCGAATCTTTTATTGCTGACCGGCTGGGCGGCGGCATTACCGCTCCACTTGCTGTCTCCGCAACCTGGCCTGCTGAGCGCCTTGAGCGGCGCCCTTTGTGGGCTGATGGCATTTCTACCGCTGTACCTGTTGCGCGGCATGGCCGCTGGCGATGTCAAGATGATGGCCACAGTCGGGCTGTTCGTGGGGCCATACGATGCACTGCAAGTTGCGGTCATTACGTGCTGCGTCGGCGGCGTGATGGCCGTGGCAATCATCGTCGGCAGAGGCCGCGCGCGCCACGCTCTTGCCAATGTCGGCGGCCTGCTGAAGCCGATCTTGATGCGTGTATGCGGTATGCCGGCGGCCGCTGAACCGATGCGTCACCCCAGTGTGGGCGGGATGCCCTACGGCTTGGCCATCGCGATTGCCACCATGTGGCTATTATTCATGCGACACAACTGAACCTGCAAACGGTATTATCCTCTTCACTTCGCGCTTCGCCCGCCCTCCGCGCTGCGCATCAGTCTGGCTTCCACCTGCTCGTGCTTACTCTATGACGTACGGCTCCCGCCAGATGCTGCAGGGGCCAGCAGCGTGCACATTCCAACAAATCCCTTGTTTTTTAAAATTATCTAGCGAACAGATCCGTCGGTGGAAAGGCTTGTCAAAAACTTCGTTTCGATTCTTTCTGGAAATATTGTTTCTAGTCAACTCACTCCTTTGCTTCAACTTTAAGGTGGACACAATGCCGGACGGTGGCAAGCAAAACAGCGCAAGCCGCTGTCCGACAGAGTCAGGTGCTGTTCTTATCTACTATGGGAGTGTGTCATGAAGACGTTTATATCCGCAGTTCAAGCATTCATCGCCGACGAAGATGGTGTTACCGCTATCGAATACGCTCTGATTGCTTCGCTGGTCGGGGTTGGTATTGTGCTTGCAGCCAGTGCTCTCGGGACGACAATCAGCGCAGCTTTCACTTACGTTGGTTCGAAACTCGTCACGGCGTAAGCTGACGTTGCCCGCCGAACCGAATCGAGCTGCTCTGTTCGGCGGGTTTTTTTCCAGCAAATGACGCGTATTCGTGAATGGTTTTCGAACGATGCCGTTGCGATATCGAAGCAGCGCGCTTATGTTGCGAACTTCTGTCGCGGGTCAGTTGGCAACGTCATTCTGCCGTTGCAGCGCTGAAGAGCGCTCCCATGCATGGGCCAAGATGCTGTATCGCTTGATACAGCAATGAGGAATTTGCATTCAGCCTTTGTTGCTTCATGTCAAGCCCTTCAAAATCTTGCTAACTAGAATCGAATTCTGGGTTTTCACTGCAGATTACAGGGGCCGGCATGATCGATACCGTAACAGATTGGGAAGCGCCCGCGCAGCAGCGCAAGGAAGACATGACGCTGCCGCCCGCCGCCCGTACCGTGCGCGACACCGGGCTCGATCCGCAACTGCTTTCCTCTCTATTACTCAAAGCCGCGTATGGCACCGGCAAGACGCCGCTGGCGGTATTGGCCGGCAAGCTACGCCTGTCCATCGGCGTCATCCGTGAACTGCTGGCGCCCATGCTGGCCGAGCAGCTTGCCGAAGTGGCGTGGTGCGGCGATTCCGATATCGATGTGCACTATCAATTGACAGTCGCCGGCAAGCAGGCCGCCAGTGCTTGCCTGGCACGCTCGCGCTATGCGGGTCCGGCGCCGGTGACGCTGGCGAGCTACCGCGCCAGCGTCGAGCGCCAGTCGGTGCGGCAGCCGCAGGCGCCGCGCATCAGCCCGGCCGAACTGGCGGCGGCCCTGGTTGACGATGGCTTGTCGCCCGCCTTGCGCGAGCTGATCGGCGCCGCGTTGCATGCCAATCGTACGATATTGCTGCACGGCCCGTCCGGCAGCGGCAAGACGCGGCTGGCCCGCAAGCTGGGGGGCTTGCAGCGCGGTGTCGTGGCGGTGCCGCACGCTGTCCTGATTGGCCAGGAAATCGTGCAGGTTTACGATCCACTGCTGCACCTGCCGCCAACAACCTTGCAAGTCCGCCAGCAGGATGAGCGCCGCTTGCCGGACATGCGCTGGCAGCTGTGCCAGCGCCCCACGGTGCAAGTCGGCGCCGAACTGAACCCCGTCATGCTCGACCTGCGCCATGACAGCGCGAATGGCGTGTATTACGCGCCGCCGCATTTCCAGGCCAACAACGGCATGTTGATCGTCGACGACCTGGGCCGCCAGCGCATGGCTGCCGTCGACCTCATCAACCGTTGGATGGGACCGCTCGCCGCCGGCGTCGATCAGTTGTCGCTAGACGGCGGCAAGATGGAAGCAGTGCCATTCGATACCACGCTGGTGTTCGTCACCAACCTGGCCCTCGGCGCAGTCGCCGACGCGGCCTGCCTGCGCCGCATCGGCTACAAGATTGCACTGGCTCCACTGAACGAGGCCAGCTATCTCAACTTGCTGCAGCGCGAATGCCGCCTGCGCGGCATCGTCTGGGACGCCAGCGCCGCCGATTTCCTGGTGCGGCGCCTGCACGGCCGTATGCATCCCTTGTTGGCAAGTTATCCAGCTGACCTGCTGAGCAGGATCGCCGATTTTTCCAGTTATGCCGGCCTGCTGCCGCGCCTGAGCGAAGCGTCGCTGACCCAGGCCTGGGCCAGCCTGTTTACCGAGGAGTTGTCATGAAAAACCAACGTGCCCTGATCGTCATGGCGGTCGCCGTGCTGCTTGCCCTCGCCGCAGTTGCGCTGGCCGGACGCTGGCTGTTGCGCCAGCCGTCGAACAGTTCAGGACGGATCGTCGTCGCCAGTACCGACATCAACCTGGGCCAGCGCCTCACGCCCGAGATGGTCAAAATGGCCGATTGGCCGGCCGACAGCGTCCCGAAAAACGCCTTCGTCGACCCGACCAAGCTGAACGGGCGCGTGCTGAAAAGCAGCGTGCTGCTGGGCGAGCCGCTGAGCGAAGCCAAATTGGCGCCGGCCGGCACGCTGGGCGGCCTGTCGGCCCTGATCACCGAAGGCAAGCGCGCCATCACGGTGCGCGTCAACGATGTGGTCGGCGTGGCCGGTTTCGCCTTGCCGGGCAATTATGTCGATATCATCGTCAGTACCCAGAAAGAGGCGACCGGCGAGGCGACCCAGCGCGAGCGCAATATCTCGAAGATCGTGCTCGAGCGCATTCTGGTGCTGGCCGTCGCGCAGGAAGTCAATCGCGACGAGACCAAGCCGCGCGTGGTCAATGCCGTCACGCTGGAAGTCACGCCCGCCCAGGCCGAAACGCTGGACCTGGCGCGCAGCGTCGGCACCTTGTCGCTGGCGCTGCGCAACCAGGTCGACCCGCATGCCGCCGACACGCTCGGCGCCACCAAGCTGACGCTGCTGCCGGCCGCTGCCGCGCCAGCGCCAGTGCCGGCGAAATTGCCGGCACCCGTGGTGCACCGTGTCGCTGCGGCACCGCGGCGCACCTGCGTCACTGTGATCAACGGCTTGCGGCCGACGTCCGAGTGTTTCTGAAATCCCACGCTGCTCTTTTTCGGTGAATACCATGAACAGTCGCCTCACAATGCTTCCTCTGGCCGGTGTCCTGCTGGCCAGCGCTTCCGCCCTCGCTGCGCCTGCGTCCGAGCCGGCCAAGGCGCAGCCACGCTGCAGTGGCACGGCAGCCAAGCCGGCGCAGCTGGCCTTGTACATGGGTAAATCAACCATGATGCGCTTGCCGGAGGGCGTCATCCATCGCAGCGTCGGCAATCCCGACGTGGTGCAAGCGATGCTGGTCGCGCCCGATACGCTGTACATCGCCGGCATCGACGTTGGCACCACCAACATGATCATCCAGGGCAAAAGCGGCGCCTGCAGCGTCGTCGACGTGACGGTAGCGATGGATCCGGCAGCCTTGCGCAGCACGCTCGCTGCCGCGCTGCCGGACGAAAAAAACATCGTCGTCAGCACCGCCGCCGACACGATCATCCTCAGTGGTACCGTGCTCGACGCCACTGTCGTCGCGCGCGCCGGCGAGCTGGCGGCAGCTTACGTGCGCCGCCCGGTGCGTGCGCTGCAAGGCACCAAGGACGATGCATCCACCGCTGCGCCGGCTGCGCCAGCCGCGGCGGGTGTGCGCGTTGTCAACATGCTGGCGGTCAGCGCACCGCAGCAAGTGCTGCTGGAAGTAAAAATTGCCGAAGTCTCGAAGACACTGCTCAACAAGCTTGAGGGCGGCTCACGCTTTAACTTTTCCCGCGGTAGCTGGACCGCCATGGTGCTGTCCAAATTCCTGACCGGCAACGCCAGCGCCGGTATTGGTGGCGTGAGTACCAAAAATGGTAACGAGCTGGAGCTGGACGCCGACAAACGCGATTCGCTGGTACGCATGCTTGCCGAGCCGAACGTGATGGCCATCAGCGGCCAGGAAGGCAGCTTTCTTGCCGGCGGCAAGTTCTATATTCCGGTCTCCCAGGAAAACAATCGCATCACGCTGGAAGAGAAGGAATTCGGCGTTGGATTGCGTTTCACGCCGACCGTGCTGGGCGGCGGTCGCATCAACCTGCGCGTTGCGCCTGAAGTGTCCGAATTGTCGCGCGAGGGCATTGGCGTCTCTGCCCAGGGCATCACCGGTGCGGCAATTTTGCCATTGGTCACGACACGCCGCGCCAGCACCACCGTGCAGCTGTACGACGGCCAGAGTTTCGCCATTGGTGGATTGATCAAGAACAACATGGTCGGCAGCCTGAAAGCCTTGCCCGGCCTGGGCGAAGTACCCATCCTGGGCGCGCTGTTTCGCAGTACCGATTACCAGCAGGACCGCACCGAGCTGGTGTTTGTTATTACTGCGCGCCTGGTCAAGCCCTTGCCGCAGAACTACAGCTTGCCGACGGACGGTTTGATCCCACCATCGCCCGCCGAACTGATGTTGCTCGGCAAGCTGGAAGGCACAGCCGCGCCGGCGCCCGCCACGCCGGCCCAGGGCACTGTCCAGAGCGGCGCCGGGTTCGAATTGAAATAAGGAGTACGCCATGTCGAGCAAATCCCTTCCCCTGATGCTGGCCAGCCTGACGCTGAGCGCATGCGTGAGCACCACCCCGAACTGGGACAGCCAGTTTGGTCAGTCCGTGCGCGGTGCCGTCGCCAACCAAACCATCAACCCGGCGGCGGCGGCGAACCAGGACCCCGTCGCTGGCATCGACGCCAAGGCCGCACTGGGCGCGCAGAAGCGCTATGAACAGTCGTTTGCGCAGCCCGAAGCCCAGACCCCTTCAATCTTGATTAATTTGCCCGGCAAGTGACGCGCGGCGCCAGGAAGTCACATGAAAGCTTTACTGATCAGCCGCAACGCCGTGCTCTGCGCCGACATCGCCTCGCAGGGCGCCGCGCGCGTACCGCCATTGCATGTCGGTGCGAACCGCGCCAGCCTGCGCGAGGCGCTCGAGCGCGCCGCCGAGGCGCCCGAGCTGGTCATCATCGACGCCAGCGGGGCTGAGGCCACCGACGCCGACCTGCTCGAGCGCCTGACCCGGCACCACGCCAGCGCCCAGTTCATGCTGCTGACGGACGACCAGCACCCGGAGCTGCTGATCCGCGCCATGCGCGTGGGCGTGCGCGAAGTGCTGCAACTGCCGCTGGTACACCGCGCCTTTCACGAAGCGATGGACCGGATGGCAGCGACCACCGGCGGCGGCGTCCTGCGCGAAGGTAAAGTATTGGCCTTCATCGCCTGCAAGGGCGGCAGTGGCGCGACCTTCATTTCCACCAATTTTGGCTACGCCCTGGCCACGCTGGCCGACAAAAAAGTGCTGCTGCTCGACCTGCACGGCCAGTTCGGCGACGCGACCTTGTACGTGTCCGACCAGAAGCCGGCCATGACGCTGTCCGATGTGTGCAGCCAGATCGCCCGCATCGACGGCCCCTTCCTCGAGTCGTGCCTGGTGCATATCACGCGCGGCTTCGGCATCCTGGCCGCGGCCGACGATCCATCGACGGCCGGTGGCGCCAAGCCGGAGCATATCGACACCATCATCCGGCTCGGGCGCCGGCATTACGATTACGTGCTGCTCGACGTCGGGCGCCAGATCGACGCGGTGTCGCTGCGTGCGCTCGACAACACCGATACCTTTTATCCGGTGCTGCAGCTGGCCCTGCCCGATATTCGCGACGCGCGCCGGCTGCTCGATATTTTTCGCTCGCTCGGTTACGCGATCGAGCACACGCGCCTGATCGTCAATCGCTACGAAAAGGGCGGCAAGCTGCGTCTGCAAGACCTGCACGCGGCGCTCGGCGCGGAGGTGCTGCACACCATTCCCAACGATTACCTTGCCGTCACCGATTCGGTCAATCAGGGCGTGCCGGTGCTGCAGCTGGCGCGCACCAGTGCGGCCGCACGCAGCCTGGCCGAGCTGGTCGAACTGATCACCGAGCGCCGCGTGCAGGAAAGCCGTGGCCTGTTCGAGCGCCTGTTCGGCCGCGCCGACGCCGACGTCTGAATACAGGAGGCCTCATGTCCTTACGCGAACGCCTTGCGGCAACGGAAGAAGAGCGGCCGTTGGCCGTCGCCTTGCCCGAAGGGGCCAGCCGCGCCTACCAGGCACTGAAAAAATCGATGCACCAGATGATTCTCGACCGGATCGACCTGGAGCGCCTGAAACGCCTCACGCCCGAGCAGTTCAAGCACGAGCTGGCGCTGCTGATTCAGCACATCATCGACGAAGAGCGGATTGTCCTGAACCAGACCGAACGGCACAACCTGGTGCTCGACATCCAGCACGAAATGCTCGGCTTCGGCCCGCTCGAACCGCTCCTGTCCGATCCGACCATCTCCGACATCCTGGTCAACACCAGCAGCAAGGTCTATATCGAGCGCCGCGGGAAACTGGAGCTGACCGACATCACCTTCCACGATAACGCTCACCTCATGAAGATCATCGAGAAAATCGTCTCGCGGGTGGGGCGCCGGGTCGATGAATCGAGCCCGATGGTGGACGCGCGCCTGCCCGACGGCTCGCGCGTAAACGCCATCATCCCGCCGCTGGCGGTGGACGGCCCGATCCTCTCGATCCGGCGTTTCGGCGCCACGCCCTTGTCCGTGCATAACCTGCTGGCCTTGAAAAGCGTCACGCCGCCGATGGTGCAGGTGCTGCAAGCACTGGGCCAGGCCAAGATCAATATCCTCATTTCGGGCGGTACCGGCAGCGGCAAGACGACCTTGCTGAACCTGCTGTCCGGCTTCATTCCCGCCAACGAACGCATCGTCACCATCGAAGACGCGGCCGAACTGCAGCTGCGCCAGCCGCACGTGGTGCGCCTGGAAACGCGCCCGCCCAACATCGAAGGAAAGGGCGAAGTGACGCAGCGCGCGCTGGTGCGCAACGCCCTGCGGATGCGCCCGGACCGCATCATCCTGGGCGAAGTGCGCGGCGCCGAGGCAATGGACATGCTGCAGGCGATGAACACCGGCCACGAAGGCTCGCTGGCGACGATCCACTCGAACACACCGCGCGACGCGCTGGCCCGCCTGGAAAATATGGTCGGCATGGCCGGCGTGACGTTGACGCCGCGCGCCATCCGCCAGCAGATTTGCTCGGCGGTGACGGTGGTGCTGCAGGTGTCGCGCCTGACCGATGGCGCCCGCAAGCTGGTCAGCCTGCAGGAGATCACCGGCATGGAGGGCGATATCATCTCGATGCAGGAAATTTTCCGCTATGAGCAAACCGGGGTCGATGCGGGTGGCCGCGTGCTCGGGCAGTTCTGCGCCAGCGGCGTGCGTCCGCGCTTCTCGGAGCGCCTGCGCGCCTTCGGCGCGGTGGTAGGCGAAGACGCCTACGATCCGGATCGCACTTTTAACTAGACAACAAGGGGGGCCGGGCATGGACGGGGCTTTCTATGGATTCGTGGTGCTGCTTTTTGCGGCGATCTTCCTGCTGATTGAAGGGCTGTACCTGTGGTGGAACAGCGCGCATGGCGGCGGCGCGCAGCGCATCGCGCGGCGCCTGAAAGTGATGGCGATTGCGACCGCGAGCAAGAACGAGCGCATTTCGATCCTCAAGCAACGCCGCTTCAGCCGCCGCCAAGCCTGGGACCGCGCCTTGCACCAATACCGCTTTGCGCATCGCATCGACAGATTGCTGCTCCAGTCCGGCCTGAAATGGTCGGTGGAGCAGTTCCTGGCCTGCTGCGCTCTGGTGGGCGCCGGTGGCCTGATCCTGACGTTTTCGGCGTCCATGCCGCTGTTCATGCGCGTCGCGATTGCGCTGGCCTGCCTTTTGCTGCCGCGCATGGTGGTGCACCGGATGCGCAAGCGCCGCCTGATCCGCATCGAACAGCAACTGCCCGAGGCCGCCGATTTCATTGCGCGCGCCTTGCGTGCTGGCCACTCGTTTACCAACGTCCTGCAAATCGTCGGCAATGAGCTGCCCGAGCCGCTCAGCGGCGAATTTCGCCTCGCGCGCGAAGAAATCAACTACGGCGTGCCGCTCAACGAAGCGCTGCACAACATGGCCGCGCGCGTTCCGCTGACCGACCTGCGCTACCTGGTGATCGCCGTGATCATCCAGCGCGAATCGGGCGGGAACCTGGCCGAAATCCTCGGCAACATCAGCCAGATCATCCGCGCGCGCCTGAAACTGGTGGCGCAGGTGCGCGTGCTGTCGGCCGAGGGCCGCATGTCGGCCTGGATCCTGGGCGCCCTGCCGTTCGTCGTCATGGCGATGATGTTGTTGATTAATCCCGACTATATCGCGCTGCTGTGGACCGATCCGGTGGGCGTGCGCCTGTTGTGGTACGCGGCTGGCATGATCGTGCTGGGCGTGTTCTGGCTGCGCAAAGTCATCCGTATTCGTATCTGAGGAGGCCGCCATGAGCGCCGCACAGTTTGCTTTCCTGTCGATCGTCTTCGTCGTGATCGTGAGCCTGGCCGCCCTTGGCGTGTGGCTGTTCGCCCCGGACGTCTTGCGCGGGCGCCTGCAGCGCTTCCTGGGCCGCAAGACCGAGGCGCCCGCCCTGCAGGAGCCGGGCTGGGTCGAGCGGGTGGCGAGGCTGGCCCAGCCGTTGACCAAACTGTCGGTGCCGGAAGAGGGCTGGGAAAAATCGGCGTTGCGCACCCGCTTCATGAATGCCGGCTGGCGCAATCCGGTCGCGCCGACACTGTACTTCGCGTCGAAGACCGCGCTGGCGCTGGGCATACCGGCCGTGATCGCGCTGCTGCTGGCCTTCACCCACTTGCCGCTGCCTGGCCTGCAAATGCTGCTGATATTCCTGGCCAGCGCGGCGTTTGGTTATTATTTGCCGAACGTCGTGCTGCACCGGATCGCGACACGGCGCCAGCGCGACATTTTTGAAACTCTGCCCGATGCGCTGGACCTGTTGACGGTGTGCGTCGAGGCGGGCCTGAGCCTGGAGCGTGCCATGGTCAAGGTCGCGGCCGAAATCCAGATCAGGAGCGTGCCGCTGGCCCACGAACTGCAACTGGTGCTGATGGAAATGCGCGCCGGCTTCACCAAGGAGAAAGCGCTGCGCAACTTCGCGCTGCGGGTCGGCATCGACGACATCGATGCCCTGGTGGCGATGCTGATCCAGTCCGAACGCTTCGGCACCAGCATGGGCGATTCGCTGCGGGTGCATTCCGACAACCTGCGCCACAAGCGCCGCGTCATGGCCGAGGAATGTGCGGCCAAGATCGGCCTGAAACTCCTGTTTCCGCTGATTTTCTGCATTTTCCCGACCTTGCTGATGGTGCTGCTGGGACCGGCGGGTATCCAGATCAGCCGCACGCTGGGGCCGGCCATGTTGGGTGGCAACCCTTGAAGGCCGTGCGTACTCCCTGGTTGCGGGGCCGTCTGGGCGTGCTGTGCAGCGCGTGCCTGCTGCTCTCCTGCACATCGCTGGACCGTCCCATGACATGGCCCGGTCTCGGCGCCGATGACGCCTACCTGATGGGCCGCCAGCACCAGTTGGCGCGCAGCAATGCGGAGGCGATCCGCCTGTACCGGACGGCTCTGCTGACCGATCCGCAGCACCTCAACGCGCGCAACGGCCTGGCGACGGCCCTGGCCGAGCAGGGCGACCTCAAGGCCGCCATCGCCCTCTGGGAAGGTTTGACGGCGCAATTCGACCGTGCAGCCTGGTTATTCAGCAATCTTGGCTACGCCTATTACCTGGACGGCCAGTATGGCGCCGCGCAACAGGTGCAGCAGCGCGCCTGCCTGCTCGACCCGGCCAACGCGCAGGCCTGGCAGCGTCTGTCGGCGACGCTGGAAAAAATCGGCGACCTGGCGCGCGCGCTGCGCATGCAACGCCAGGGGCTGGCCCTGCTCAAACACGACGTGCGGGCCGATGCAGCTCTGGCAGACACGCCCGACGACGACTGGGCGAAAGTCACGCTGGTCACCGGCGCCGACGGTTTGCTGACCTTGCAGCGCAGCGATGTGGCGCCTGTCAGCGTGCCGGCATCGGCAACGCTCGATATCGCGAACGGTAACGGCGTGCCAGGCGCGGCCCGCGCCACCGCGCGGCGGGTGCGCGATCCGGCCCTGCGCGTGGTGCGGCTGAGTAACGAGGTCGGCTTTGGCGTACGGCGCACGCGCATCGAGTATCGACCAGCCTTGCTTGGGACCGCGCAGCGCCTGGCACAACAAGTGGCGCCGGACGCGGTACTGGTCGAAGCGCCACCAGGTTTGACGACCAGCTTGCGCCTGGTCCTCGGTCGCAATTAACCGGCGTCGCTGCCCGGCGGTGGTGGCGTGGCCCGCTCGCCGCGGTGCGCCGCAATCGCCTCCAGGACCAATGGCGATAGACCCGCGCCATGTTCCGCATCGATGTGGGCAAACAGCTGCTGGCGCATGCGCGGCGCCCAGAACCGTTTCAGATGACTGGCGATTTCCGTCGATGCCTCGGCGCGATCCGGGTACGACGCAAAGAAGGTGCCGATCTGGTTGGCCATGGTGACCAGGTGTTCGATGTTCATAGCGCAGCCGCCGTGTCTGCCAACTTCAATTGTTCTTCGTTGAACGTCGCGTATTCCAGCTGCCAGGCGGACTGCTGCTGCACCGGCATCACCTGCACCGCCGTCACCTTGTATTCAGGGCAGTTGGTGGCCCAGTCGGAATTCTCGGTGGTGATGACATTCGCGCCCGATTCGGGGAAGTGGAAGGTGGTGTAGACCACGCCGGGCTGCATGCGTTCGGTGACCTGGGCGCGCAACACCGTCTCGCCGGCGCGGCTGTGAATGCCGACCCATGCGCCATCCTCGATGCCGCGCTCCTCGGCATCGTGCGGATGGATCTCCAGGCGGTCTTCGGCATGCCAGCGCACGTTCTCGGTCCTTCTGGTTTGCGCCCCCACGTTGTACTGGGACAGGATGCGACCGGTCGTCAAAATCAGCGGATATTTTTTCGTCACTTTTTCATCGGTGGCGACATATTGCGTGATGATGAAGCGCCCCTTGCCGCGCACGAAGGCGTCCATATGCATGGTCGGCGTGCCGTCCGGCGCCAGGTCGTTGACAGGCCACTGCAGGCTGCCCATCTGGTCGAGCCGCGCGTAACTCACGCCCGCAAAGGTCGGTGTCAGGCGCGCGATTTCATCCATGATCTCGGACGGATGCGTGTACGTCATCGGGTAGCCAAGGCGGTTCGACAGCGCCACCGTCACTTCCCAGTCGGCGTAACCAGCCTGCGGCGGCATCACCTTGCGCACGCGCGAGATGCGCCGCTCCGCATTCGTGAACGTGCCGTCCTTTTCCAGGAACGAGGAACCGGGCAGCAGCACGTGCGCATACTTGGCGGTCTCGTTTAAAAAAATGTCCTGCACCACGATGCATTCCATCGCCGCCAGCGCGGCCGTGACGTGCTGCGTGTTCGGGTCGGACTGGACGATGTCCTCGCCCTGGCAGTACAGGCCCATGAAGCTGCCGTCGAGTGCCGCTTCGAACATGTTCGGGATGCGCAGGCCGGGTTCGGCCTGCAGTTCGACGCCCCACGCCGCTTCGAACTGCATGCGCACGGTGCTGTCTGACACATGGCGGTAGCCGGGCAGTTCGTGCGGGAAGGAGCCGATGTCGCACGAGCCCTGCACATTGTTCTGGCCGCGCAGCGGATTGACGCCGACGCCGTCGCGCCCGATGTTCCCGGTCGCCATCGCGAGGTTGGCGATGCCCATCACGGCGGTCGAGCCTTGCGCGTGTTCCGTCACGCCCAGGCCATAATAAATGGCGCCGTTGCCGGCCGCGGCAAACAGGCGCGCCGCTTCGCGTACCTGCTGCGCCGGCACGCCGGTGATCGCTGCCATCTGCTCGGGAGAATTTTCGGGCTGGAGCACAAAAGCGCGCCACTGGTCGAACGCGCGCGCGTCGCAGCGCGCGGCGATGAATGCTTCGTCCAACAAACCTTCGCTGACAATCACGTGGGCCAGCGAACTGACCATGGCCACATTCGTCCCCGGGCGCAGTTGCAGGTGATACTGCGCTTCGATGTGGGGCGATTTCACCAGGTCGATACGGCGCGGATCGATGACGATCAATTTCGCGCCCTGGCGTAGGCGCTTCTTCATGCGCGAAGCGAACACCGGGTGGCCATCGGTGGGATTGGCGCCGATGACCATGATGACGTCGGCCTGTTCCACCGATTTGAAGGTTTGCGTGCCGGCCGATTCGCCCAGCGTCTGTTTTAAGCCGTAGCCGGTGGGCGAGTGGCACACGCGCGCGCAGGTGTCGACGTTGTTGTTGCCGAAGGCCGCGCGCACCAGCTTTTGTACGAGATAACCTTCTTCGTTGGTGCAGCGCGACGAGACGATGCCGCCGATCGCATCGACGCCATGTTTGGCCTGGATGCGCCTGAATTCGGACGCCGCGTAATCGAGCGCTTCATCCCACGACACCTCACGCCACGGATCGGTGATTTTAGCGCGGATCATCGGCTTCGTGATGCGGTCCTTGTGCGTCGCATAGCCCCAGGCGAAGCGGCCCTTGACGCAGGCATGGCCTTCGTTGGCCTTGCCGGTTTTGGTGGGCACCATGCGCACCACTTGGTTGCCTTTCATTTCGGCGTCGAGCGAGCAGCCCACGCCGCAGTAGGCGCAGGTGGTGGTGATCTTGTGTTCGGCCTGGCCCAGCCAGATGATGGATTTTTCGGTCAGTGTCGCGGTGGGGCAGGCCTCCACGCAGGCGCCGCACGAGACGCATTCGGACGCCATGAACGTTTCGTCCTGGCCGGCCGAGACGCGCGCATCGAACCCGCGGCCGGAGATGGTCAAGGCGAAGGTGCCCTGGGTTTCTTCGCAGGCGCGCACGCAGCGGTTGCAGACGATGCATTTGGACGAGTCGAACGTGAAGTAGGGATTCGATTCATCTTTTTTGAGCGCCAGGTGATTCGCGCCGTCGTACCCATAACGTACTTCGCGCAGGCCGGTTACGCCGGCCATGTCCTGCAGTTCGCAGTTGCCGTTGGCCGGGCAGGTGAGGCAGTCGAGCGGGTGGTCGGAGATGTACAGCTCCATCACGCCCTTCCTCAACTGCTGCAGTTTGTTCGACTGTGTGCGCACCACCATCCCTGCTTCGACCGGCGTCGTGCACGATGCCGGATAGCCGCGCCGCCCTTCGATTTCGACCAGGCACAGTCGGCATGAGCCGAACGGCTCGAGGCTGTCGGTGGCGCACAGTTTCGGGATGTTAATGGCGCCGAGTGCCGCCGCGCGCATGACCGACGTGCCGGCGGGGACGGTCACCGCGCTGCCGTCGATGGTCAAGGTAATCAATTCGGTGGCCAGGCTGATGGGCGTGCCGAGGTCGCGGCTGAGGATCGTTTCGATCATGATGTTCTCCTAAGCGGCGTGCTGTTGCTGGACATCGCCGAAGTCTTGCGGGAAGTGGTTCAGGGCCGACAGCACGGGATACGGTGTCATGCCGCCCATCGCGCACAGGGAGCCATGCAGCATGGTGTCGCACAGGTCGCGCAGCAGGATCACCTGTTGGACGCCGCCGCCAGCGCGGATCTTGTCGCGAATGTTGTCAATAAGTTCCACGCCGCGCGTGGAACCGATGCGGCAAGGCGTGCATTTGCCGCACGACTCGATGGCGCAAAATGCCATGGCGTAGCGCGCCAGTTTGGCCATGTCGGCGCTGTCGTCATGCACCACGATGCCACCGTGGCCCAGCACGGCCCACAGTGCGGCAAACGCTTCGTAATCGAGTGGCGTGTCCCACTCCGACGCTGGCAGATAGGCGCCCAGCGGGCCGCCCACCTGCACCGCCTTGATCGGTCGGCCCGATGCACTGCCGCCGCCGAAGTCGTACAGGATCTCGCGCAGCGTCACGCCGAACGCCAGCTCGATCAGGCCGCCCTGTTTGATGTTCCCGGCCAGCTGCACGGCCAGGGTGCCGCGCGAACGGCCCATGCCGAAGTCCTGGTAAAAGGACGCGCCCTTGTCTAGGATGAGCGGTACGGCCGCCAGCGACAGCACATTGTTGATGACGGTCGGTTGGCCGAACAGGCCGGACAGGGCGGGCAGTGGCGGCTTGGCGCGCACGATGCCGCGCTTGCCTTCCAGGCTTTCCAGCAGCGCCGTCTCTTCGCCGCAGATGTAGGCGCCGGCGCCTTTTCGCACTTCGAGGTGAAACGCACGGCCGGCGCCGAGAATGTCGGCCCCCAGGTAGCCATGCAGCTCTGCCTGCGCGATGGCGGCGTTCAGCATCGAGATCGCGTGCGGGTACTCGCTGCGCACGTAGATATAGCCGCGCGTGGCATTCACGGCCAGGCCGGCAATCGTCATCCCTTCGATCAGCATGAACGGATCGGCTTCCATCACGATGCGGTCGGCAAAGGTGCCGGAGTCACCCTCGTCGGCATTGCAGACGATGTATTTTTGTGCGCCGGGCGCGCGCAGCACCGTGTTCCACTTGATCCCGGTGGGGAAGGCTGCGCCGCCGCGCCCGCGCAGGCCGGACGCCGTCACGGTGGCGACGATGTCGGCCGGGGCCATGGCCAGCGCATTGCGCAAGCCGCGGTAGCCGTCGTGGGCTTCGTAGTCGGGCAGCGACAGCGGGTCGGTGATGCCGGCGCGGGCAAAGGTCAGACGGTTTTGGCGCGCCAGGTAAGGAATGGCATCGACCAGTCCCAGCGCCAGTGGATGGTCGCCCTGAAAACCGGCGTCGAACAGCGCGGCGACGTCGCCTGCTTCGACCCGACCAAAGCCGACGCGGCCCAGCGCGGTCTGCACTTCCACCAGCGGTTCGAGCCACAGCATGCCGCGGGTGCCGTTGCGCACGATGGTGACGTCGACGCCGCGCCGGGCCGCTTCCAGGGCGATGGCATCGGCGACATCGTCGGCGCCCAGCGCCAGCGCGGTCGAATCGCGCGGTACATAGACGTGCATCATGCCGGCTCCTCCAGGCGCGCAACGATTCTGTCAAAGCGCGCGGGCGTGACGCGCGCGTGCACGACGTCGCCCACCATCATCGCCGGCGCCGTCGCGCATTGGCCCAGGCAGTACACCGGCTCCAGTGCGAAACTGCCATGCCGACCATGCAGGCTGCAACCGAGCGCCTGCTCGGCGTGGGCCAGCAGCGCGTCGGCGCCCATGCTCTGGCAGGCTTCGGCCCGGCACAGCTGCACCACATGGCGCGCCGGCGCCGTGCTGCGGAAGTGGTGGTAGAAGGTGAGCACGCCATGCACTTCGGCGCGCGACAGGTTGAACGACGCCGCGATCGCCGCCACCGTTTCGGTCGGGATGAAGCCGAGCGTGTCCTGGATAGCATGCAGGGTGGGCAGCAGCTGGTCGGGGCCGGCCGTGCGCGCAGCGAGGATGGCGTCGACCCTGGCTTCGGGTGAGATGGGATGCATCGTGTCTCCTGTTGACTGTCTTGAATATGTTCCTTAAAACATATATAAATCACGACAGATTGTTTTTATTTACAGTAGCACCCAATAAAAACGGATTCAATATGAACAGTTTTGCATGAAGGTTGAAATCCAGCCGAACTGGGCGTTGCGCGGCGACGACGGCGTGGCCACCGCCTTGCCGGCGCTGCTGGCGCTGCTGGCGGCGGTCGACCAACTGGGCAGCATTACCCGGGCGGCGGCGGCATGCGGCTATTCCTACCGCCACGCGTGGGGCTTGCTGCGCGCGTTCAGCACCCAGTTCGGCGCCGAGCTGGTGGTCAAGGTGCGCGGCAGCGGCACGGTGCTGTCGCCGTTGGCCGAAAAGCTGCTGTGGGCCGACAAACGCATCGCAGCGCGCCTGACGCCGCTGCTCGACAGCCTGGCCTCCGAACTGCAGCAGGAACTGGCCAGCGTGCTGCCCAACCCGGCGCCGCAGGCGCTGCGCATCCACGCCTCACACGGCTTCGCGATTGCCGCGCTGGTGGCGCAACTGGCGCAGCAGGGCATCGCGGTCGACGTCAAATATCGCGGCAGTACCGAAGCGGTGGCAGCGCTGGCGCGCGGCGAATGCGACCTGGCCGGCTTCCACATCCCGGTGGGCGAACTGAGCGCGGCGGCGGCCAGCAGCTACACGCACTGGCTGCGGCCGAAGCAGCACGCGCTGCTGCACCTGGCCTGTCGCACCCAGGGCATCTTTGTCGCGAAGGGCAACCCGCTCAGCATCGCCGGCCTGGCCGGCCTGGCCCAGCCGGGGCTGCGCTTCGTGAACCGCCAGCACGGTTCCGGCACGCGCGTGCTGCTCGACCTGCTGCTGGCCGGCGCCGGCGTCGACAAGGCCGCCATTGCCGGCTATGACAGCGCCGAATTCACGCATGCAGCGGTGGCCGCGTTCGTCGCCAGCGGCATGGCCGACGCCGGCTTCGGCGTCGAAACGGCGGCGCGCCGCTTCCAGCTCGATTTTCTGCCCGTCATCCGCGAACAGTATTTTCTGGCCTGCCGCCTTGACGCCCTGGGCACGCCCATGCTGCGCGCTGCGCAAGAGGTCATGACCAGTGCCGCGTTCAAGCAAACGATTGCCGCCTTGCCCGGTTACGACGGCGCGCTGTGCGGCACGCAAGTGCCCATGATTTTTTGAAGCAAGAACTGCGAAACGTCAAACTTTTGTAATTTAAGGTGATCTGCGCAGAACAAAAGAGTATTCTCGGTCAATGAGCATGTCATTTACATCAATGCGATAACAGTCCATAAAAATGGCGCCGCCGCGCGGGAAACCAGCGCGGCGACAGCCACCGGACCGAGGAGACAGCATGAGCAATTTTGCCGCGGAGCACGGCAACCGAGTGCGTTCTATCGTCCAGCGTCGTAGCGGGCGTGAATCGTCGACAGTGGCTGCCGGCGGCAGTTGCATCACCAAGTCATGGGTCCGCTGCCTGAACGATTACCGGCTCGACCCCGACAGCCACCACGATCCCGAAGTCGTCAGCCACATCGAACTGCAGGCGCGCCAGGACGGCCTGGCCGACCTGCGCACGGTGGCCGAAGCCGAAATGGCGAACCTGTACCAGCAACTGGCCGGTTCCGGCTACGCCATCATGCTGACCGACCGCGACGGCGTGCTGCTGAACTTTTTCGGCGACCCCGGTTTCACCCACGCCGCTTCCAGAACCGGCCTGATGCAAGGCGCCATCTGGAGCGAACGGGTGCAGGGGACCAACGGCATGGGCACCTGCCTGGTCGAACGGCGCCCGATTTCCGTGCACCAGGAAGAGCATTATTTATCGCGTAATATCGGCCTGTCCTGTTCGGCTGCGCCCATCTTCAACCATGGCGGCGAACTGGTGGCGGTGCTGGACGCATCCGGCGAATCGCGCCTGGCCCAGCAGCACACGCTGGCGCTGGTCAGCGCCTCGGTGCAAATGATCGAAAACCGCGTTTTTTTGCACCAGTTCCGCGACAACTACATCCTGCGTTTCCACAACCGGCCGGAATTTGTCGGCACCCTCAGTGAAGGCGCGATCGCCCTGAGCGGCAGCGGCCAGGTGCTGGCGGCGACGCGGCGCGCCTTGCTGCTGCTGGGCTTCCCCGGCCCGGCCGATGTGGTGGGACGCGATATCACCGAGCTGTTCAATATTTCGTTTGCCGGCCTGGTCGATTGCAGCGTCAAAAAGGCATTTCATCCCGTGCCGATTTTCGAGAACCGCAACGGCGCGCGTTTTTTTGCGGTCAGCTATGCCCCCGTGCCGGTCCAGCGCGCCACGCGCCAGCCAGCAGCTCCGGCGGCTGAGAATGCCCTCGACCGCCTGCACTTTGGCGACCCGCAACTGCTGCACAACGTGCAAATCGCCCAGCGTGTCGTCGAGCGCAATGTGCCGGTCATGCTGCTGGGCGAAACCGGTACCGGCAAGGAAGTGTTTGCGCAGGCGCTGCACCGCTCCGGCAGTCGCGCCAGTCAACCTTTTGTGGCCATCAATTGCGCATCGATTCCGGAAGCGCTGATCGAAAGCGAACTGTTCGGCTACGTGCCGGGCGCCTTCACGGGGGCGCGCAAGGAGGGCCACGCCGGCAAGATCCTGCATGCGAACGGCGGCACCCTGTTCCTCGATGAAATCGGCGACATGCCGGTGGCGCTGCAAACGCGTTTGCTGCGCGTGATCGAGGAACGCGAAGTGGTGCCGCTCGGCGGCGAGGTGCCGGTGAAACTCGACATTCGCCTGATCAGCGCCACCCACTGCGACTTGCAGGCGCGCATCGCCGCGAAAGAATTCCGCGAAGACCTGTTTTATCGCTTGCACGGGGTCAGCATCACGATGCCGCCACTGCGTGCCCGCACCGACCGGCGCGAACTGATCCTGCACCTGGCCGTGCAAGAAAGCGAAAGCGACGCGGCCGTCGTGCTGGACGAGCCCTTGCTGGCGGCACTGGAACACCATCCTTGGCCAGGCAATTTGCGCCAGCTGCGTCACATGCTGCGCAGCATGATTGCGCTGCGCGAAACCGACTTGCTGACGCTCGACGACTTGCCGCCGGAGTTTGCCGCACTGGTGCCGGCCACAGCGGCTGCGGCGGCGCCGGACGCCGATCCTGCCACCGAGCTCAATCCGCTCGAGTGCGCCGAACGCCAGGCGCTGGTGCTGGAACTGACGCGCCACGGCTGGAATATGTCGACGCTGGCCCGGCAACTCAAAATCAGCCGCAACACGTTATATCGCAAGGTGCAGCGCCTGAATATCACCAATCCGGCCAAGGCTGTCCTGCACTGAGGCGAACGCCGCTACGTCGACACTGACGGCCAGCGGTTTGGCCCATGTACGCGGCGCTGGTGTTCGACCCTCTGGCGGCGCCAGCAGGTCGAACACCAGCGCCGCCGGGTTGCACCCGATCGACGCATGCAGACCGGCATACGACGCCGTCACGCGGGCCGTGACGGCCAGCACCACCACGCCATGCTCGGCCAGCACGAAATCAACGCCCACATGACCCCACAGGCCCGGCATGGCCGCGGCCACTGCCTGTGCCAGGCGCGCGAAGTCGCCGGCGCTGTCGGGCCAGCTGTTGACCGTGGTGCCAAGCAAGTGGAACTGGTTATCGCGCACGGCCACGCGCTGCTCGTTGCAGCCGAGCAGCTGCGCGGCGCCATCGCGGCACAGCAGCGACAGGCTGCCCAGCTTGCCCGGAATAAACGGTTGCAGCACGTAGCAGCCGCCTGCGCGCGCACCGACCCAGGCCAGCGCGGCGTCGGCGCCCGGAAAAATGCGGGTGTCGTCGAGATCGGCGCCGTCGTCCGGCTTGACCACCCAGGCCCCGCGCACGGCCGGGCGCGGCTGGGCGGGCGCGAAGGTTGGCACCACGGCGATGCCGGCGCGCGCCAGCATGCGCGAGGTGCGCAGGCGGCTGGCCGCCACCCGCAGCGCCGGCGGCTTGCTGCCCAGCAGGATGCGTTCATGGCGCAACACCTGGCGCGACAGGCGCTCGAGCATACCGCCCGCTGCCGGCGCCAGTGGCCAGACCGCATCGGCCGCCTGCACGCTGGCGTCGAAGCGGCGCTGGAACGACCCCGGTGCGTCCGGTGCGACCAGGGCAATGCCGGGCACCTTGCCCAAATCGTCGAGCAGGGCGTGCAGCATCATCTGGCCCTGGTGGCGCAGCGCCGGCGCCAGCCTAGCGGGCGCGTAGTCGCACACAAACACTTTCAACGCTGCCACGTGGCACCCCCGTCTGCGTCAATGGTCGGCACCCACCAGCGTCAGCGTTTCATCGACCAGCGCCGGGCTGCCTGCCGCGGCGCGCACCTGGTACACGCCGCCCGGCACCTGCGGGCTGACGATGAAGGTATAGCGCTTGCCAACGTACTGTTCGAAGCGTGCGCGCATCGGATCGTTGGCATACGGTTCGATGACGATTTCGCGGCCATCGACCTCCTTGCCGTCGTACGTAAAATGGTGCGCACGCACTTGGGCCGACCCGGCCAGCGCCAGCCGGATGCGCTTGCGAAAATAGGCGCTTGCGCCACCGGTCAGGCGCTGCATCCCGGCGATGTCGTGTTCCAGGAAGCCGAGCAGAACCGGGTTGCCTTCCGGCTCGTCCACGGCCGGCGCCGTATATTCGCGCGGGCCGGTGAGAAATTGCAGGGTCGCCGCCGGCCTGGTGTTGGACAGCACCAGCAGCACCCGGTCGTCGAAACCCGGTTCGACGCTACCGGCCTTGTGGAAGCTGTAGCGCAGCGTGGCGGGCGCACGTACGTTGCCCAGGTGCCTGGTCTGGAATAGCAGCGTTTCGGCGACCGAGATGTCCTGGGCGGCGGCTTGCGTGGCCAGCATCAGGAATGCAGCGGCGGCGCCGGCACGCCAGCGTGAATGGGTCATCGCATCCTCGCTAACGTGCGGCCGAGCGTGGCGGCGGGTTCAACAACGGCACGCCGTACTGCGCCAGGATCGCATTGATCTGGGGCCGGTTGCGTGCGATGGACTCGTCGATTTTTTGCTTGTAGGCCGCTTCGCCGAAGCGCGTGGCCATGGCGATATCGAATTCGAACTGGACCCCCGGCTGGGGCGCCAGCGGAATGGCGACGATCGCCGCGTTCGGCGCATGGCTGGCAAAATAGCCGGCGATCGGCCCCCAGATGAAGGCGATGTCGATGGCGCCCTTGGCCAGGTCTTTCTCAACCATTTCACCGGGATACTCGGCCGGGTCGCCCGACTGCGGCTGGTACGGCACCATGCGTTCGATTAGCTCGTGTTCGAGCAGCCAGTCGGTCACTGGCGAGCCGGCGAAGACGCCCAGGCGCAGGGTGGCGCGCCGCTCGGCGGGCAATTTGAGCAAGTCCTCCAGCGTTTGCACGCCGTCCAGCCCCTTACCCTTGACGTAGGCCATGGCGTAGGTGGAGCGGTAGTACGGTTGCGTGGTGGCGCCCATGTCGAAGCCGGACGGGACACCCGTGACCAGGTCGCATTTGTACTGCTCCGAACCGGGTTCCCTGGCGCGCAGCGTGTTGCGGATAAAGCCCATCCGTTGCGGATACCAGGTGTACGCGATTTGCCAGCCCAGGTCGGCAGCGAGCAAGGCGGCGATCTTGTTTTCGAAACCCTGCAGCTCGCGGTTCGAAAACGGCATGTTGTTGGGATCCTGGCAGACGCGCAGCACCTGTGGCGCTGCCGGTGTCGACTGCGCGGATGCGCCTGGCGCCAGCGCGACCAGCGCGCAGGCAGCAGCCAGGATCTTGCGCGCGCTCACTTCCCGATCTCCTCGAGCCGGCCCGGTTTGATGGCACCGTCGGAGCGGCCCAGCAGGTAGGCGTACAGGTTGTCGATGTTGTCGACCACCATCTTGCTGCCATCGAAATTCGGCATGCCCTTGACGATGCGGCCGTGTAGCACGGTGTTCTTGAATTCGTCCGGCGTCAGCGTTTTGAGGCTGGTCACCAGAGAGGGGCCCACCATGCCTTCCTGTGCCGCGCCGTGGCAGCGTTCGCACGCCATGGCGCGCCAGGTTTTCCAGCCGGCCAGGGTCTGTCCATCGACCTTGGTGCCGTCAACGACTTTATAGGGCGGCGGCGCGGCATGTGTGACGGCGCCGGCGCCAGCAAGCAGGACGGCAGCTACGCCGATAACAATAGTCGGGATTTTCATGTTCTTCCTCATCGGATTACGGGACATAGCAGGCTTTGCGCGCCTTGTCCTGCAGCGCCTTGTATTTGGTGGCCATGGCCTTGCCGGCGCCGGGGTCGCGGAACTCGGCGCCGCGCGGTCCGCTCAGGCCCTGGTGGCGCAGGGCGGTGGAACTTTCGACGAATTCGTCGTAGTTCATTTCCTGGGCGATCTGGTCGATCGTGCAGGAACATTTATAGAGATATTCCTGCTTGCTCTGGTGCGCGACCATGCATTCGAGGACGTATTCGACGCGGTCGGCAGTTGGAAAATCGTGGGCATGCGCCGCCATGGGCATGCTGGCGGCGAGCAGGAGCGCCAGGCCGTGCAGTTTCATTGTTGTC
Organism: Massilia sp. S19_KUP03_FR1; assembly: GCF_036688685.1. Classification (NCBI taxonomy): domain Bacteria; kingdom Pseudomonadati; phylum Pseudomonadota; class Betaproteobacteria; order Burkholderiales; family Oxalobacteraceae; genus Massilia; species Massilia sp. S19_KUP03_FR1. The sequence continues at coordinate 304,040 of NZ_JAQQPS010000005.1, forward strand.
TCCAATAATTATGTGTGTTCACACGGCTGGAATCGAGTCCAGCCGTGCGCTGGTGCAGGTGCTTATTTCGGTGGCAGTGCAAACACGGTCAGGGTGCCGCCCAGGTTGGTGTACTTGGCCAGATCCTTGTAGCCACCGACCGCGCCGAGGCCTTCGTTCGGCTTGTCGAGACCGGCTGCGAGACCAATACCGGCCCAGCCGCCAATGCCCGACAGCACGCCGATGTACTGCTTGCCCTTGTATTCCCAGGTGTTGACGTTGCCGATGATGCCGGACGGGGTTTTGAACTTCCACAGCTCCTTGCCCTTGTTGTCCACCGCCTTGATATAGCCTTCCAGGGTGCCGTAGAACACCACGTCGCCAGCCGTCGACAGGGCGCCGCTCCAGACCGAAAATTTCTCCGGTTTCGACCACACCACCTTGCCGGTGCCGGCATCCCAGGCGATGAAGTTGCCCATGCCGCCATGGCTTTCTGGCGCAGGGTACATCGACAGGGTCGAGCCCACGTAAGGCTGGCCGGCCGTGTATTCGATGGCGAACGGTTCGTAATCCATGCAGACGTGGTTGGTCGGCACATAGAACAGGCCGGTTTTCGGCGAGTAGCTGGCCGGTTGCTGGTCCTTGGTGCCCAGTGCGGACGGGCAGATGCCCTTGCTATTGACGTCCGGGCCGTTTTGGTCGGTGCTGTACTTGGCATTGACGATCGGGCGACCGCTCTTCATGTCAACGTGGCTGGCCCAGTTCACCACCGGATCGTATTTCTGGGCGACCAGCAAATCGCCGGTGACGCGGTCGAGCGTGTAGCCGAAACCGTTGCGGTCGAAGTGCACCAGGGCCTTGCGGGTTTGCCCCTTGACCTTGATATCGGCCAGGATCATCTCGTTGACGCCGTCGTAATCCCACTCGTCGTGCGGCGTCATCTGGTACACCCACTTTGCTTCGCCGGTGTCGAGATTGCGCGCAAAAATCGTCATCGACCATTTATTGTCGCCCGGACGCTGGCGCGGATTCCACGTACTCGGGTTGCCAGTGCCGTAGTACATCAGGTTCGTCTGTGGGTCATAGCTGTACCAGCCCCAGGTGGTGCCGCCGCCGATTTTCCATTGGTCGCCCTTCCAGGTTTTCAGCGACGAATCCTTGCCCACCGGCGCCATCTTGCCGTCGGTCCAGGTCATGGTGGTGGCCGGGTTCATCAGCATTTCTTCATCGGGCCCGGTGCTGAACGCTTTCCACACCTGCTTGCCGGTGTTCATGTCATACGCGGTGATGCGGCCGCGCACGCCGAATTCGCCCCCGCTGATGCCGGTGACAACTTTGTCTTTGAACACGTGCGGCGTGTTGGTGGCGGTTTCGCCTTTTTTCGGGTCGCCGGTGACGACTTTCCAGAGCTCCTTGCCGGTCTTGGCGTCCAGCGCCACCAGGGTGGTGTCGGCCTGTTGCAGGAACACCTTGCCGTCGGAATAGGCGACGCCGCGGCTGACCGTGTCGCAGCACATGACGGCAATCACCGAGGGGTCCTGCTTCGGTTCGTATTTCCAGCGGATGCTCTGGTCTTCCAGGTTCAGCGCATAGACCTGATTGGGGAAGGGACTGTGTACGAACATGGTGTCGCCCACCACCAGCGGACCGCCTTCGTGGCCGCGCAGCACGCCGGTGGAGAAGGTCCAGGCCACTTGCAGCGTCTTGGCGTTGTCCTTGTTGATTTCCTTCAGTTCGCTATAGCGCTGGTTGGCCATGCCGCCGGCCTGCATTGCCCAGTTCTTGGGGTTCTTGGTGAGTTGCTCGACGTCGGATGCGAAGGCGAGCGTGGGCAGCGCCAGCAAGACGGCGCAGCGCTGCCAGTATTTACCTGATGACATGATGAAATCTCCTTTGGTTTTTTTATTGGACTACGTGTTCTGCATGCCAGAACGCTTATGACGCCAGCACCCCGGCACGTTTTGCGGCATTCGTGGCCAGCGCATCCATCAGCGGTGGCGACAGGCAGTCGTAGGGCGCCAGGCCCAGTTCAGTCAGGCGGGCGCGCACGGCGCCCATGTTGTCCGGCGCCGCGCCCGATTCGATGATCGACGAGACGAAGGCGGCAAAGGTCGGCGCCACCCAGCCGGTCTCATGCGAGCGCTCGGTGTGCACGAAGTCGAGGCCGTAGAACGCGTGCTCGGTTTTCTCGATGCGGCCGTACATGTGCACGCCGCATTCCTTGCATGCGTGGCGCAGGATGGTGGCGCTCGGGTTGACCACCTTCAGCTTGTCTTCATTGGCGGTGACCTTGACGTGGTCGCGTGAAATGACGGCCACTTGCGAAAACAGGGCGCCGTCCGGCTTCCAGCACTGGGTGCAGCCGCAGACGTGGTTGTGTGCCGTCTGCCCGCCCAGCGCGACGGTCACCGTGTTGGTGGTGCAGGCGCATGCGAGGGTGCCGCCGGCGAAATCGGCGACTTCGTTATGTTGCACGCCGTTGTCGACGGCCGGGTGAATGTGGACTGCGTTTTCCATGGTTTATCCCTGTGATTGAGGTGCTTGGACGGACAGCTGTGCTGCGTGAAACCGAAGGTGGTCTTCGATAAAAGTGGAAATGAAGTAATAGCCGTGGTCGTACCCGGGCTGGCGGCGCAACTGCAGCGGCTGCCCGGCCGTGGCGCAGGCTTGTTCGAACGCCTCCGGATACAGTTGGTCGGCCAGGAATTTGTCGCCCATGCCCTGGTCGATCAGGATGCCGCCAGGGAAGGGCGTTTTGCGCGACGCCATCAGCACGCTGGCGTCGTACTGCGCGCCGGCCGCCACGCTGCCGAGATAGCCGGTGAAGGCTTTCGTGCCCCACGGGCAGCGGGTCGGCGCGCAGATCGGCGCGAAGGCCGAGACGCAGCGGAACACCTCGGGGTGCTTCAGCGCCAGTGTCAAGGCGCCATGGCCGCCCATTGAGTGGCCGAAAATGCCGACCCGGTCAGCGTCCACCGGCAGGCTGGCGCCGACCAGTCGCACCAGTTCGAGCACGTAGCTATACATCTTGTAGTGGCGGCTCCACGGCGCCGTGGTGGCGTCGACATAAAAGCCGGCGCCGACGCCGAAATCCCAATCCGCGGTCTCTCCTTCTATGGCGGCGCCACGCGGGCTGGTGTCGGGCGCAACCAGGATCATGCCTAGCTCGGCCGCCACACGCTGCGCCCCGGCCTTGGTCATGAACGTTTCTTCGTTGCAGGTCAGTCCGGCCAGGTAGAACAGCGCGGGCCGCTTGCCGGTGTGCGCCGGGAGGAACACCGAGAAGCGCATCGGCAAGCCGATCGTTTCCGACGCATGCGAATAGAAGCGCTGCACGCCGCCGAAGCAGGCGTGTTCGCTGAGCAGTTGTAACGAATCCATGGGCTCAATACAGCACAACGGAGCGGATCGACTCGCCGCTCTTCATCAAATCGAAACCCTCGTTGATGCGTTCGAGCGGCAGCGTGTGGGTAATCAGATCGTCGATATTGATTTTGCCGTCCATGTACCAGTCGACGATCTTCGGCACATCGGTACGCCCGCGCGCGCCGCCGAACGCCGAACCCTTCCATTCACGCCCGGTGACGAGTTGAAACGGCCGCGTGCTGATTTCCTGGCCGGCTGCCGCCACCCCGATGATGAACGACTGGCCCCAGCCTTTATGGCAGCACTCGAGCGCCTGGCGCATGGTGGTGATGTTGCCGATGCATTCGAAGGAATAGTCGGCGCCGCCATCGGTCAGTTGCACAATTTCGTCGACCACGTTGCCGACTTCTTTCGGATTGACGAAATGGGTCATGCCGAATTTACGTGCAATCTCGATGCGCGCCGGGTTGATGTCGACCCCGATGATCTTGTCGGCGCCCACCATTTTGGCGCCCTGGATCACGTTCAGGCCGATGCCGCCCAGGCCGAACACGACCACATTCGCGCCGGCCTCGACTTTCGCTGAAAACACCACGGCGCCGACCCCGGTGGTGACGCCGCAGCCGATGTAGCAGGCCTTGTCGAACGGGGCATCCTCACGGATTTTGGCCAGCGCAATTTCCGGCACCACGATGTAGTTCGAGAAGGTCGACGTGCCCATGTAGTGGAACAGCGGCTTGCCGTCCAGCGAGAAGCGCGAGGTGCCGTCCGGCATCAGGCCGCGGCCCTGCGTGGAACGGATCTGCTGGCACAGGTTGGTCTTGCGCGACAGGCAGAACTTGCATTGCCGGCATTCCGGCGTGTACAGCGGAATGACGTGGTCGTCCGGTTTCAGGGTGGTCACGCCGGGCCCGACTTCCAGCACGATGCCCGCGCCTTCATGGCCGAGGATGGCCGGAAAGATGCCTTCCGGGTCAGCGCCAGACAGCGTGTAGTAATCGGTGTGGCAGATGCCGGTCGCCTTGATTTCGACCAGCACTTCGCCGGCCCTGGGGCCGTCCAGGTCGACTTCTTCGATCGTCAGGGGCGATCCGGCTTTCCAGGCGACAGCTGCTTTTGTTTTCATGGGTGTGTTCCGAAGTAGGGGGAATCAAGCGGTTCGGCGCGCACGCCGGCTTCTCCTCTTCAGAGCAAAACGCATGCCACTGTCACCTGGCAGCGCCAGGGCAGGTGCGCGGGGCGCCGGATGGTTGAAATTTGATACACAGGAATGACGCAATGTGCAGTTTTCGGAGCAGCTGTGCAGGCGTCTTGAAGTCACTGGAAGTATCAGTAAAAACGAATATGAACAGTTTTTCTGTTGCGCAAAAGCGTCGTGGATCACTCCCGATACAGGATGCCATGCGGTGTATGCAAGTTGGAAACGGCGTTGTGGATATTCAGGCGCGCGGCCTGTAAAAAGCAAAAAGCCCAACCGGGAAGGCTGGGTGTTGACGCCGATGCCAAATTGACCAAGGCGGCCGAGAAGCGCTGCCCCACGTTGATGCTGGAAAACCTAGGCTCCATGCGGCTTACGGCCAACGGACATGGGTCAGTCAAAGTCGGCGCGGTGGGTCAATTCAGCGTCGGCGTCAACAGTCGGGCGCTCAAGCGCTCAAGCGCTCAAGCGCTCAAGCGCTCAAGCGCTCATGCGATCACGCCCAGCGCCCGGTACATGGCCAGGTAATCGCTTTCGAAACGCCCGGCCTGCTGCCTGATTTCGGCAATGTTGTCGGCCGGCGCGTCGAGCGGCACGCCGTCCTTGACCATGCGCTGGTCCCGCAAGGACAGCGTCTGCCAGACGTAGTCGGTCAGGGCGTCGACGCCATGCAAGCCTTCCACGTGCGCCAGCAGGAACAGCTGGACGATGCGCGGCGCCCACACGCCCGCGCCCACTACCGGCGAGGCGATGAAGGCGATCTCGTCGTTGTCGCGTGCGCGCTGGAACAATGCCCGGTTGAGCCGGTGGCTGGTCGCAGTAGTGGCGTCGATGGCGGCCGGCTCCTGCGCCACCATCATGCTGCCCTTGCCCAGCAAGACCAGCACGGCCTCGAACACCTGCTGCAGATCGAGGCCATGGCTTGCCAGCGCAGCGGCCAGTTCGCCGACGGTGCGCGGCTGGAAGTCGGCCATCAGCGCGAGCATCGGCTGGTAGATGGCGTCGCTCAACTGGGCCTCGATGGCGCGGCCGGTAATTTTTAGATCGACATCCTTGCGCAGCGCCACCATCACCACGCGTGGCCGGCGCATCGCCTCTGCTTTTTGCAGCAGCGTGAGCGGTCGCGCGCCCTTGACCCAGTAGTCGGCACGGAAATTCTGATTGACCATGATGTCGCGCACGCTTTGCGCGAGCACCGGATCGGGCAGTTCGGCCAGCAGTGCCTGCTGGGGGCGGCTCAGGTTGAGGTCGGCGATGTGCTCGAGATAGTGGGCCGGGCAGGCGTAGGTCAGCTTGGCCTGGCCGAGGGTGTTGGCCATGTCGGCAAAGCTGGTCGGCAAGCCGTTGCCGCTGAAATACTCGTGTACTAGGTACAGGCGGTTTTCGCCGCGCAGCGCCTTGAGCCGTTCGGCAAGGCGTGGATAGGCGCCAAAATAGGCCGGCTCGGTGGCCAGCAGGCGGTCGGTGAAGTCGAGCGTGCTATCGACGCGCTGGGTGCGGCCCATGCCGGGCGAGGTCATCGCGTCGGCGTATTGTGTGAGCAGGCCCCGGATCGGCACCATCGGCGCCCAGCCCGGCTGGCAGTTGTAGCTGATATAGAGCACGCCGCCGACCTTGAGCTTGCGCCGGATGAAGTCCACGATCACGCTCTGGTTCTCGGGCGACACCCAGCACCAGATGCCGTGCAGGCAGATGTAGTCGAAATCGGGCAGGTCGGCGCGGCCGCAAAACTCGGCGAACGACTGGTCCACCAGTTGCGCGCCGTTGCCCGAGCTGTGTGCCAGCTCGCGCGCGAACGCGGCCTGGGCCGGGTTGAAATCGGTGCCGTGCCAGCGCGTGATGCTGGCGGCGGCGTGGATGTTGGTCCCCAGCCCCTGGCCGTAGCCCAGCTCGCAGGCGGTGCCGGTGGCGGGTGCTTCCAGCCCGGCGCTGGCAAACGCCAGCGCAATGCGCTGCGGGCTGAGCTCCTGGTAGTAGCCGTAGGTGTAGTTCAGGTCGGCGACGTAACCGCCGGTCCAGTCGTTCATGAGGTGCTCCCTTCCGCGATGCCCAGCGCCTGGAACATCGGTAAATAGTTGTGTTCGAAAATGGTGGCCTTGCGATGCAGCTCGGCATGGTACTCGCCGGCCGCGGCCAGCGGCTTGCCGTCCCTGTGCAGGGGGACGTTCTGCGCCGCCAGCAGCGGCCCGGCGAAGTCGCTCCAGGCGGCCGCGCCGCGCAGACCGCGCGCCGGCGCCAGCAGGAATAGTTGCCGAATGCGGGGCATGACCAGGCCTCCGCCAACCAGTGCCGAGGCCAGGTGGCCGATGTAGTCGCTGCCGCGCGCGGTCGTACAGCGCCAGGTTCAGGCGCCGGCTGGCCGCGCCGGCTGCGGCGGCCGCTTCCGGCGCCTGGGCCGGCGCCAGCACGCCCATGTCGCACAGGATGAATACCGCCTCGAACAGCTGGCGCACACCGCCGCGCATCGGCACCAGCGGCTCGAGCGCGGCCACGGTGCGCGGCATCACCAGTACCACGCGCTGGCTGCGCATGGCCGCTGCATGTTGCGCCGGCGTCATTCGGTAGTCATTTTTTACCCAATAGTCGCGGCGGAAATGCTGGTTGAGCATCAGGTCGCGCACACCCTGGCCGGCAAAGTCCACCGGTTGCCAGTCGGCGTTGAAGTATTCGTGGTCCAGGTAGCGGTGGTCGTGGGCGCGCAGACCGGCCAGGCGTTCGGCCGGCTGCGGGTAGGCTTCCAGGTAGGCGGGGCGGGTGGCCAGCAACCTGTCGGCAAATGCGAGCGCGGCGTCGATGCGGCGCTCGAGGCCGGCCCCGGGCGCAGTCATGCGCTCGATATAGCCGCTCAGCAGTTCGCGGTTGGCCGACGAGACCCAGCTCCACACGCCATGCAGCGCGATGAAGTCGAAATCGGGCAGGTCGGTGCGCGCACAATACTCGGCGAACGACTGGTCGACCAATTGCGCGCCGCTGCCCGACGCGTGCGCCAGTTGCGCGGCAAAACCGGCCTGGGTGAGATTGAGGTCGGTGCCATGCCAGGCGACGTTGCTGGCGGCGGCGTGGATGTTGGTGGACAGGCCCTGGCCGAAGCCCAGTTCGCGATAGTAGCCGTGGGTGTAGGCCATACCTGCCACGTAGCCATCGGTCCACTGCGTCATTGCAAGCTTTGTCAAAGAGGTATCTGCTAATTCTAGCAGTGAAGCCGTGTTGAGTGGCCGAAAAAAAGGCCGCCCAGTAGGCGGCCTCTTCTGCTATTTTTAGCTCAGTTTGCCATCACGCTGGCAGCTTGGCCAGTTGCTCGCGCATCTTGTCCAGCGTTGCCGTGAAGTTGGCCACGCGTGCCTTTTCCGGTTCTGTCGCATTGTTGATCAAACGGCGGAATTTTTCCGATATGGCACATTGCACCTCAAACAGGACGGACCTTGCCGGCCAGCGCATAAAATTGGTCGGCGAACGACATTGCATCGGTTCCGTTGATGGCGAACTGGCCCTTGCGGATCATGTGCATGAGCTCGACGCCGGCGAGCACGGAGCTGGCTGCGCGGAATGACTTGAAGTTGAGCATCGGCCTGGTCAACCGCTTGATGGCGCGATGGTCCTGTGCGACGATGTTGTTGAGGTACTTGACTTGGCGCACCACGATCGGCACGTCGCGGCCGGCGTTGATCGCATCAATGGCCGCCTTGTTGGCACCGCTCTCGTCCATTGAGACCTTGTTCGGATCGCCGTTCGCTCCCATGGCCTTATCGAAGAAGCGCTGCGCCGCGGCCATGTCGCGCTTCGCCGTCAGCATGAAGTCGACGGTTTTGCCCTGTTTGTCGACTGCGCGGTAGAGATATTTCCAGATGCCCTTGACCTTGATGTAAGTCTCATTCATTCGCCAGCTGCCACCGACCGGGCGCTTGTGTTTGCGGGCCATCTTCTCGATGTGCGGCAGGAAACGAATCGTCCACCGATTGATCGACGAATGGTCGACCGACACGCCGCGCTCTTCCATCATCTCTTCCAGGTGACGGTAGCTCAGCGGGTAAGCTACATACCTGCCGATGCAAACCAAGATCACGTCGATCGGAAAGCGCATCCCTTTGAAGTTGAGCATGTCGATTCGTCCAGGGTTCGGGCGCCGTAGTTTACCTGATCAGCCATCTACGGTTTGCTAAGTGCCTATCCCAGTAGTGCGGAGTCGCTGCTGCCGCGCCTGACAAGCGTGGACTGGCCGTCATATATGACTTGCCTCGTCGTAGCATGGCTAGCCATGCGTCCTCCTCTCGCCTTGCCCACGCTCGCCTTGCCCACGCTCGCCATGCATCGCGGACGCGCATGTCGCCATCCGCTTCCTCCTACCTACTGGGATAGGCACTAATGCGACAGAACCCTTTCCATCCGTTCCGCTAGTTTTGCAAGAGCCTCATCCGGCATCATGGCCTGCGGCGGCCACAAACAAATTTTGCAAAATAGATATTAGATTTATTAAAAATAAAATTCATCAAAATTAATTTGTGCTTTGGTTTGAGTTTCTCGCCAGCCCTTAATTTTTTACTAAAATTAATATATAAACAATGAGATATTCAAAAAAAGTGAAGTTGTTTTACCATAGACAGGTTGCAAAAGAATAAAATCCCTAGGGCAATAATGTTACTATAAAAGACTACTAGCGAAATTTTAGTTTTAATTTTGATACGTTCATGGCGACCGAAATGATTGTTTTGCGCTCCAAACTGTTTCCCCTGGCCGTGCTGCTGCTGGCCCCGAACGCTTACGCCCAGCAACCGACGGCAGCCAGCCAGCTTCAGCAAATCCCGCTCGCCCCGCAACTACCCAAGGCGGCGTCGGCGATTCGCGTCCAGCAAGGTACTGCGCCTGCCGCCGTCGTCGACGACAACACCCGCATCACGGTCCGGCGCCTGCAGATCACCGCCCCACCAGTCTTTACCGAGACCGAACTGCTCGCTGCCAGCGGTTTTACTACCGGCAGCGAGTTGACCCTGGCCGACTTGCGCGCCCTGGCCGCCAAGGTGGCCAGCTATTACCAGGACCGCGGCTATTTTCTGGCCCAGGCCTTCCTGCCGGCGCAGGATATCGAGGACGGCGTCGTGGCAATCCAGGTACTGCCCGGCCAGTACGGCAAGATCCAGGTGCGCAATACCAGCCAGCTCTCCGACAGCCTGGCCAGCAATATCCTCGAAGGCCTTGAGGGCCAGGTGATCGCCACCGCGCCGCTTGAACGGCGCCTGTTGCTGCTGTCGGACCTGCCGGGCGTGCAAGTGGGCTCCACGCTGGCGCCGGGCGCCTCGCTGGGCGCCTCCGACCTGATCGTCGAGGTCCAGCCTGGCGCGCGCTTTAACGGCAGCATCGACGCCGACAACCAGGGCAACCGCTACACCGGCCGCAACCGCATCGGCGCCACCCTCAACATCACCGAACTGGCCGGCATCGGCGACGTCGCCACCGTCCGCGCCTTCACGTCGGCAGACGGTCTCAATTACGGCCGCGCCGCCTACCAGGGCCAGGCCGGCCTGCTGCGCCTGGGCACGGCCTACACCCGCATGGACTACAAGCTGGGCAAGGAATTTGCCGTGCTCGACGCCAAGGGCACGGCCAAAATCGCCAGCCTGTACGGCAGCTATCCGCTGATCCGCTCGCGCGCCACCAACCTGTACGCCCAAGTGAACTACGACGACAAGCAGTTCCAGGACAAGACCGCGTCGACCGCGACCGTCAACGATAAAAGCGCCAAGATATGGCTCTTCAACCTCAACGGCGACAGCAAGGACAGCGTCGGTGGTAGCGGCGTGAACAATTATTCGCTCACCTACAGCACCGGCAAGGTCGACATCGAAACCCCGGTGGCGCTGCTGATCGACCAGTTGACGGTCAAGGCCAACGGTCGCTTCCACAAGCTGGGGCTGACGGCATCGCGGCTGCAAAACCTCGATGCGGCCACCAGCGTCTACGCCATCGTCAGCGCCCAGGCCTCATCGAAAAATCTCGACGCCTCGGAAAAAATGGGCCTGGGCGGCGTAGGCGGCGTGCGCGCCTATCCGGGCGGCGAAGCGTATGGCGACCAGGGCTATTTGCTGAACCTGGAACTGCGGCGCGAACTGCCACTCTCCGCCCTGCCCGGCCAGTGGCAACTGGTGGGCTTTGCTGATACCGGCACCGTCAAGCTCAACCGCAATCAATGGAGCCCGGGCGACAACCGCCGCACCCTCAGCGGCGCCGGCGCCGGCCTCACCTGGACCGGCGCCAACGCGCTGCTGGTGAAGGTATGGTATGCCCACAAGCTCGGCAACGCGGCAGCGACCTCGGCGCCCGACAAGGCCGGCCGTTTCTGGCTACAGGCCATCAAGTACTTTTAAGCCAAGTACCTGGAACACCCAACAACAGATCAGCACCGCCACCACTCAGGACCCGCCATGAACCACATCTACCGCTCCATCTGGAACCAGGCCACCGGCGCCTATGCCGCTGTTTCCGAGCACGTCAAATCGGCCGGCAAGCGGTCGATGCCGGGGTCCAGCGGTGGTGGCGCGCACTTCGCCCTGACCAGCATGGCGGCGGCGCTGATGCTCGGCTATGGTAGCCTGGCGCTGGCCGGACCTACCGGCGGCACGGTGGTGGCGGGCCAGGCCCAAATCAACGGTACCCCCGGGGTGCCCGGCACGACGGTGATCAACCAGTCCAGCCAGAACGCGGTCATCAACTGGAGCACATTCAACATCGGCAAGGGCGAATCGGTGCAGTTCGTCCAGCCCAACAGCAATGCCGTGGCCTTGAATCGCGTGCTCGGCAACGACGGCACGACCATCCTCGGCAAGCTGTCGGCCAACGGCAAAGTCTTCATCGTCAATCCGAACGGCATCTTGTTCGGCCAGGGTTCGTCGGTCAACACGGCCGGCCTGGTGGCCTCTACGCTCGATATTTCCAACGCCGATTTCATGGCCGGCCAGTACAAATTTTCCGGCAACGGCGCCGGCAAGGTGCTCAACGAGGGCAACCTCAACGCGCCGGGCGGCTACGTGGCGCTGCTGGGCGCCCACGTCTCGAACGCGGGCACGATCAACGCCCGCCTGGGTACGGTGGCGCTGGCAGCGGGCCAGGCCATCACCATCGACGTCGCCGGCGACGGCCTGCTCAATGTCGCGGTGGACAGCGGCGCGGTCGGTGCGCTGGTGCAAAATGGCGGCCTGATCCAGGCCGATGGCGGCAATGTGGTGTTGACGGCGCAGGCCGCCGGCAAGCTGCTCAAAACCGTCGTCAACAACACTGGCGTGATTGAAGCGCACACCATCGACACGCGTGGCGGCACGATTAAACTGCTGGGCGACATGCAGACCGGCACGGTCAATGCCGGCGGTACGCTCGACGCCAGCGCCCCGGACGGTGGCAAAGGCGGCTTTATCGACACCTCGGCCGCGCATGTGAACATTGCCAAGGGCATCAATGTGACGACCAGGGCGGCCAACGGCCTGTCCGGCACCTGGCTGATCGATCCGGTCGACTTTACGATTGCCGCGTCCGGCGGCAATATGACCGGCACCGACCTGATGACCGGCCTGAGCAATGGCTCGGTACAGATCCAGAGTACCGACGGCACCGGCGGCACGGCCGGCGACGTCAATGTCAACGAAGCGATTGCATGGTCGGCCAACAAGCTGACCCTGACCGCGCAAAGCAATATCAACATCAACAAGCCGATGACGGGCACCGGCACGGCCAGCCTGGCGCTCGAATATGGCCAGAGCACCGTCGCCTCGAGCAATACCGCGAATATCACGATCAAGGCTGAGGTCAATCTCCCCTCGGGCAATAGCTTCAGTACCAAGCAGGGCAGTGACGGCACGACCAAGGTCTATACGATGATCACCAGCCTGGGCGCGCCCGGCAGCACCACTGGCACCGATTTGCAAGGCATGAAGGGCCTCATGTCCGGCAACTATGCGCTGGGCGCCAATATCGACGCCAGCGCCACGTCGAACACAGCCATATGGGGCGCCAACGGTTTCGTCGCGATCGGCATCAATACTACGCCATTTACGGGGCAGTTCGAGGGTCTGGGCCACGTGATTACCGGCTTAACCAGTAGTAACAGCACAAGCAACGTCTCGGCCGCCCTGTTCGGTACGATCACTACGGCTGCGCAGATCCGCAATGTCGGCGTGCTCGACGTCAACCTGCGTTCCAGCGTGCCGGGCACTGGTTCCTATGGTAATGCGGCAGGGGTGGTGGGTTCCAATTCCGGCTTGATCAATAATGCCTTTGTGACCGGCAGCCTGAGCACCCCGGGCTATGCATATATCGGCGGCCTGGTCGGCAAAAACAGCGGCACCATCCTCAACAGCAGCAGCAGCGCCACGATCACTGTCACCAACGCGACGCTCGATACCGTGATTGGTGGTCTGGTGGGCCTGGGCACCAAGGCTAGCAAGATCACCGGCAGCTACAATACGGGTAGCGTCACCGCTACCGCCAAGCATACCGGTGGCGGCCTGGTCGGCATCAATTACGGCGCCATTACCAGCAGTTTCAATACTGGCGCGGTAGCGGTCGGTATCGACGCCGGCGGCCTGGTGGCCAGCAACCGTGGTTCGACTGCCGTGATCAACAACAGCTTCAGTACCGGCGCCGTGTCAGCCAATGGCCATGTCGGCGGCCTGGTGGGCTGGACCACCTCCTCGTCGCAGATCAACAACAGCTATGCCACCGGCACGGTGACGGGCCTGGGCCAGGGCGGCCTTGCCAGCGCCAGCGTGTCGACGGGTGGACTGGTCGGCAATAACCGTTCGTCGATCAGCAACAGTTACGCCACCGGCGATGTCACGGGCGCCACCAGCTCGGTGGGCGGCGTGGTCGGTACCAACGGCACGAGCACTGCGGCCGGCTCGGTCACCAATGTCTATTCTTCCGGCAAGGCTACGGTGACCGGCACCGTCGCCGGCACCACGGTGGCAGGCGGCGTCATCGGCTTCAACAACGCAAGCGCGACGATCACCGGCGGTTACTTCAATTCCACCGTCAACACGGTTTCCGCCATCGGCGGCGGCACTGGATCGGCCACCAAGGTGAGCGGCCTGAGCGCGACACAAATGCGCTCCGGCGCCAGCTTCGACAACTTCAGTTTCACCACCACCACCGGCCAGTCGGGCAACAACTGGGTCATGGTCAATACCGACGGCACGCTCAACAGCGCTGGCAACGCGACCGGCGCCACCGGACCGATGTTGTCGTCCGAGTACAGCATCACCATCAAATCGCCGCATCAATTGCAATTGATGGCGATGAACCTGGCCGGCAATTACACGCTGGCCCGCGACCTCGATCTGGCGCCCACCGGCACCACGGGCGACGTCTGGAATGGCGTCACGTTCGTTCCGGTCGGCACCAGCGTGGCGGCGCCATTCACCGGCACCTTCGACGGCGCCGCCCATGTCATTTCCGGTCTGGTGCTGAACCGCCCGGGCATCGACAATACCGGCCTGTTCGGTGTAACCAGCAGCACGGCGACCATCGGCAATGTGGGCCTGGACGGCGGCAGCGTCAACGGCGCCACGAATACCGGTACGCTGGTCGGCAACAATGCCGGCACCATCAGCGGCAGCTACAGCACCATGAGCGTGACCGGTACCGCTAACACCGGCGGCCTGGTCGGCAACAATAGTGGCACTGTCAGCATCAGCTACGCCACGGGCGCCGTGAACGGCACCAACACGGTGGGTGGCCTGGTTGGTGTCAACTCAGGCGCCTTGACCAATAACTACGCCACCGGCGCGGTCACGGGAAGCAGCAATACGGGCGGCCTGGCGGGCGCCAGTACTGGTAGCGCCACCGGCAACTTCTGGGACACCGCCACTAGCGGGCAGGCCACCAGCGCCGCTGGCACTGGCTTGAGCACCACGGCCATGAAATCGCCGGCCACCTACACGGCGGCGACCTGGGACCTGGCTGGTACCTGGATCATCTACGACACCAACACCTATCCCTTGCTGCGGGCCTTCATGACGCCGCTGCAGGTCAACTTTGCCGCGAACAACAGCAAAGCCTATGACGGCACCAGCACCTTTACGGCCTCTGGCGTCACCGCCAACAGGTCTGGCGCCTATGCATCGCTGCTGGGAACCTTGAACACCAGAGCGGCAGGCAACGCCGTCAACGTCGGTACCTACGCCATTACCGCCGGGGGCCTGTATTCCGGCCAGCGCGGCTATATCATCAGTTACGGCGCAGGCACCGTGACCTTCGACAAAAAGGCGGTGACCGTGAGCGGCATGACGGCCAGCGCCAAGGTCTATGACGGCAATGCCACGGCCAGTCTGACGGGCGGTACCTTGAGTGGCCTGGTGGTCGGGGAAACCGTCAGTTTCTCCGGCCAGAGCGGCGCGTTTGCCGACCAGAACGCCGGTACCGGCAAGAGCGTGACCGTAACCGGCATCACGCTGGTTGACGGTGCCAACCTGGCCAGCAATTACTCGGTCAGTAATCCGACCGGCGTCACGGCCGACATTACGCCCAAGGCGCTGACGGTGACGGGTGCGACGGCTAGCAACAAAGTCTATAACGGCAACACCAAGGCCACCGTCAGCGGCGGCGCATTGAGCGGTCTGGTTGGTTCAGAAACGCTGACCCTGTCCGGCCTGTCTGGCGTGTTCGCCGACAAGAACGCCGCTACCGGCAAAGTGGTCACGGTCAGCGGCGCGCAGCTAGCCGACGGCACCGGCCTTGCCAGCAACTACACGGTCAACAACCCAAGTGGCGTCACGGCCGATATCACCCAGGCCACCATCAATACGGTGAGCAACATCGTGGCCGACAGCAAAGTCTATGATGCCACCACCTCCGCTACGGTCAGCAACGCCGGCGCCACCTTTGCCGGCATGGTCAATGGCGACGTCTTGAGTGTCAGCGCCACGTCGGCCGCGTTTGCCGACAAGAATGCTGGCAACGGCAAGACCGTCACTGCCAGCGGCCTCACCCTGGGCGGCACAGACGCGGCCAACTACAACCTGACGGCTGGCAGCGGCAGCGGCAGCGGCGCCATCACGCCCAAGGCATTGACAGTGTCCGGCGCCGTGGCTGGCAACAAAACCTATGACGGCAGCACGGCGGCGGCGCTCACCGGCGGTGCGCTGAGCGGCATGGTCAACGGCGAAGCGCTCACCCTGGGCGCTCTGTCGGGCACTTTTGCCGACCAGAACGCAGGCAACGCCAAGGCCGTGACAGTGACCGGCGGCACCTTGTCCGACGGCGCCAACGGTCTGGCCAGTAATTACACAGTCGGCAACATCACAGGACTGACTGCCAATATCACGCAAAAAGCCTTGACGGTCAGCGGCGTGAGCGTCACCGACAAGAGCTACGACGGCACGACAACGGCAACCGTGACCGGCGGCACCTTGAATGGTCTGGTCGGTATTGAAACCCTGAGTCTGTCCGGCCAGAGGGGCGAATTCAACGACAAGAATGTGGGCACAGGCAAGGCCGTGACGGTGAGCGGGGCCACGCTGCTTGATGGCACTGGTCTGGCCAGCAACTATACGGTCAGCAACGTCACCGGCGTGACCGGCGCCATCACGCCCAAAACGCTGACGGTGAGCGGCGCGACTGCGGCCGACAAGGTCTACGATGGCAGCACGGTGGCCCTCATCAGCGGCGGCACCATGAGCGGCCTGGTCGGATCGGAAACGCTGGGCCTCTCCAGCCTGACCGGCAGCTTCGGCGACCAGAATGTGGCCAGCGGCAAGGCCGTAACGATCGTGACGGCCCCCATCAGCGATGGCACGAACGGCGGCCTGGCCAGCAATTACACGGTCGGCGCGTCAACGGCGGGCACCGCCAGCATCACGCCCAAAGCCCTGACCGTCACCGGCATGACGGCCAGCGCCAAGGTCTATGACGGCAATACCAAGGCCAGCCTGACGGGCGGCACCTTGAATGGCCTGGTCGTTGGGGAAACCGTGAGCTTCTCCGGCCAGACCGGCGCGTTTAACGACCAGAACGCCGGCGCCGGCAAGAGCGTGACCGTGAGCGGCATCACGCTGGTCGACGGTGTTAGCCTTGCCAGCAATTACTCGGTCAGCAATCCGACCGGCATCACGGCCCACATTACGCCCAAGGCGCTGACAGTGACGGGCGCGACGGCCAACAACAAAGTCTATGACGGCAACACCAATGCCACCGTCAGCGGCGGCACCCTGAGCGGCCTGGTCGGTTCGGAAACCCTGGTCCTGTCCGGCCTGTCGGGCGTGTTCGCCGACAAGAACGCCGCTACCGGCAAGGTGGTTACAGTCAGCGGCGCGGCCCTGAGCGACGGCACCGGCCTGGCCAGCAATTATACGGTCGGTGATCCAACCGGCCTGACGGCCAATATTACCCAGGCCACCATCAGCACGGTCAGCAATATCGTGGCCGACAACAAAGTCTATGACGGCACCACTTCCGCCACCGTCAGCAATGCCGGCGCCACCTTTGCCGGCAGGGTCAATGGCGACGTCCTGACCGTCAGCATCACCTCGGCGGCGTTTGACGACAAGAATGCGGGCAACGGCAAGACCATCACGGCCAGCGGCCTGTCCCTGGGCGGTACCGACGCGACCAACTACAACCTGACCGCCAGCAGCGGCAGCGGCAGCGGCGCCATCACGCCCAAAGCCCTGACCATCACCGGCTTGGCGGCGCTCGACAAGGCCTACGACGGCAATACCAAGGCCACCCTGACGGGCGGCTCGGTCAGCGGCTTGGTCGGCTCGGAAACCCTGGCCCTGTCCGGCCTGTCCGGCAGCTTCAGCGACCAGAACGCTGGCAGCGGCAAGACGGTCAGCGTCAGCGGCGCGACCGTGGCCGACGGCGGCAACGGCGGCCTGGCCGCCAACTACACCATCAGCAACCCCAGCGGCCTGAGCGCCAGCATCACGCCCAAGGCGCTGACGGTCACCGGCATGACGGCCGCTACCCGCGCCTACGACGGCAGCACCGCAGCGAGCCTGGCCGGCGGCACCCTGAGCGGCCTGGTCAGCGGAGAGACGCTGGTCCTGTCGGGCGGCAGCGGCGCCTTTGTCGACAAGAACGTAGGCAACGGCAAGGCCGTCACCGTCACTGGCCTGAGCCTGGCCGATGGCGCCGGCCTGGCCAGCAATTACGCGGTCAGCAACCCCACCGGCGTGACCGCCAGCATCACGCAAAAGGCACTGACGGTCAGCGGCGCGCTGGCGCAGGACAAAACCTATGACGGCAGCGCCAGCGCCACCATCAGCGGCGGTGCCTTGAGCGGCATGGTCGGCAGCGAGACCGTCAACCTGACCGG